>JBLHNH010000085.1:0-11502 GCA_047622645.1 Flavobacterium sp. | reverse complement strand
AATAATTTGAGTAAGCCAAAGAATATGAAAAGTGAAAACGCTATTAGCCAAGTTTTATTCGATAAAAATAATTCTGAAAAAACTGCACCAATAATAAAAAAGAAAATTGATAAATGGATAGAAGATTTGTTCTCTTGGTTGTTTTATGGGCATGGTCAATGTGAAACAATTGAATTGTTTCAACAAAAGGAAAAAGAGCAGAATATAGATTTACAATACTTTATATCTCAGGTAGGTCTTTTGAACGAATTAGAGTTAGCAAATTCATTCTTTGAAGATTTGGTAGATATCCATCAAGATTTACTAGCTGACTTAGAAGCGATTCTAGATTTTGATCCGGCTGCGAAATCAAAAGATGAGGTTTTATTAGCTTATCCAGGTTTTTTTGCTATTGCAACTTATAGAATTGCGAACAATTTATGGAACAAAAATATAGCGATATTGCCAAGGGTAATTTCAGAATATACACATGCAAAAACAGGAATCGATATTCATCCCGGAGCTACTATTGGTAAACGTTTTTTTATTGATCACGGAACAGGAATTGTTATAGGTGAAACAGCAATTTTAGGTAATGATATTAAAATTTACCAAGGCGTAACTTTAGGAGCTTTAAGTGTAAGTAAAAATAAAGCACAAGAAAAAAGACATCCTACTATTGGCGATAATGTTATTATTTATGCAAATGCAACTATCTTAGGAGGAAATACAGTTATAGGTAAAGATTCAGTAATAGGCGGAAACGTTTGGATAACCGAATCTATTCAAGAGCAAACATTAGTGTATCATAAAAGTGAAATTATAGTAAAATCTAAAAAGAAATTTTTGGAACCAATCAATTTTAGTATATAATAATTTAAATAAAACAAGATGAAAGTAGAAAGTATTTTAGAAACTATTGGAAAAACACCTGTTGTAAAAATAAATCGAATGTTTGGTTCATTCAAAAATGTTTGGATTAAATTAGAAAAAGCAAATCCAGGAGGAAGTATAAAAGATCGAATTGCATTAGCTATGATTGAAGACGCGGAAGCAAAAGGACTATTAAATAAAAATAGTGTTATAATAGAACCTACTTCAGGAAATACAGGAATAGGTTTGGCTTTAGTTGCTGCAGTAAAAGGGTATAAGGTTATCTTGGTAATGCCAGAATCAATGAGTGTAGAAAGAAGAAAATTAATGGAAGTGTATGGAGCTACATTCGAATTAACACCTCGTGAAAAAGGAATGAAAGGAGCTATCGAAAAAGCAGCTGAACTAGTTAAAGAAATTCCAAATGCGTGGTCTCCTTCACAATTTGAAAATCCTGCAAATGTTGAAGCGCACAAGAAAACAACTGCACTTGAAATTATAGAAGATTTTCCAGAAGGTATAGATTATATAATTACTGGAGTTGGAACTGGTGGACATATTACGGGAGTTGCTGAAATTGTAAAGAAGAAATTTCCAAACGTAAAAATAATTGCAGTTGAACCAGAATTATCTCCTGTTTTAAGTGGTGGAAATCCTGGACCGCATCCTTTACAAGGTATTGGTGCCGGTTTTGTGCCAGAAAATTATCATTCAAACCTAATTGACGAAGTCTTAACGGTTACAAAAGAGGATTCTTATGAATTTGCTAAAAAGAGTGCTTTACAAGAAGGTATCTTTGTTGGAGTTTCTACTGGAGCTTCCTTAGCAGCTGTGGCAAAAAAGATAGAATCTTTACCAGATGATGCTGTAATCCTAACCTTTAATTATGATACTGGTGAACGTTATTTGTCTGTGGAAGGATTATATTAATTTAAAAAAAGAAGTCTATTAGCATTTATTAGTCAAATATTTAATAATGTAGATTTATATTTAAAAGCAGTAAAGGCTGTTTTATTTTGAATTAAAAGAAACTAGTCTTTACCGCTTTGTATTTAAAATAATCTAATTAAAACCAATTAAGTAGAATTTTTATCTAAATTTTAAATACTAAAAAGGTTAATTTAGAAAATATTTCATAAGTTGGAATTTAGTTCTATCTTTGTACTGTTCATAAACATAATGATTGTTATCACGAAAGCTGGAGAGATTAGACTCAATGAAAGCTTGGCAACCTCTTATTTCTTTAATGAGAAAGGTGCTACATTCTATTTTTATGCTGAATTTATTTCAGTATCTGTTAAATCAGATAGTAAAAAGCAGATAACTCAACGAAATTCTTTCCAGTTTCTTGATGACAATTTATAAGTAAAACAATATGTCAAAAATACAAGAAGCTATAAAAGAAAGAATCCTTATACTAGATGGAGCAATGGGAACGATGTTACAACGCAATAATTTTTCAGAAGAAGATTTTCGCGGCTCACGTTTCAAAGATTTTCCACATCTTTTAAAAGGAAATAACGATTTACTTTCCATAACCCAACCCGAAGCTGTAAAGCAAGTCCATCGTTTGTATTTTCAAGCTGGTGCTGATATTGTTGAAACCAATACGTTTTCAGGAACAACTATCGCAATGGCTGACTATCATTTAGAAGACTTAGTTTACGAATTAAATTATGAATCAGCAAAAATTGCAAGAGAAGTTGCAAATGAATTTACCGATAGACCTCGTTTTGTAGCTGGTTCAATTGGACCAACAAACAGAACAGCTTCTATGTCACCAGATGTAAACGATCCGGGTTTTAGAGCAGTGACCTTTGATGATTTAAGAATCGCTTACAAACAACAAGTAGAAGCTTTAATTGATGGTGGTTGTGATGTTTTATTAGTAGAAACTATATTCGATACTTTAAATGCAAAAGCAGCTCTTTTTGCTATCGAAGAAGTCAAAAAAGAAAGAAATATCGACATTCCAGTTATGGTTTCAGGAACAATTACAGATGCTTCTGGAAGAACTTTATCAGGTCAAACTGTAGAAGCTTTCTTGATTTCAATTTCACATATTCCATTATTAAGTATCGGATTTAACTGCGCTTTAGGTGCTGACCAATTAAAACCTTATTTAAAACGTTTAGCTCATAATACACAATTAAATATTTCAGCACATCCAAATGCAGGTTTACCCAATGCTTTCGGACAATACGATCAAACTCCAGAAGAAATGCAGTCTTTAATTCGGGAATATTTACAAGATAATTTAGTAAATATTATTGGTGGTTGTTGTGGAACTACGCCAGAACACATCAAACTAATTGCCGAAGTAGCAAATGAATTTAAACCCAGAGGAATAACCGTTGAAGTCTGATTACAATGAAAAATAAAATAGTTGATACAAAAAAAGGATTACAAAATAAATGGCAAAATTTTAGAACAGATTTTAAACTGTTTTATAAAGAAGTCAACAAGCATTACAAGAGAATAAACGATGAGCTATAAAACCAATAAATACCTTCAATTATCAGGATTAGAACCTTTAATCATCACTCCAGAAACCAATTTTGTAAATATAGGTGAACGGACTAATGTGACAGGTTCGCGTAAATTTCTTCGATTAATTAAAGAAGAAAAATACGATGAAGCACTTGATGTTGCCAGAACGCAAGTAGAAGGTGGAGCACAAATTATCGATGTAAATATGGACGAAGGAATGTTAGATGGTGTTTATGCCATGACAAAATTTCTAAATCTAATTGCAGCCGAACCAGATATTGCTCGTGTTCCTGTGATGATTGATAGCTCAAAATGGGAAATTATCGAAGCTGGATTAAAAGTAGTGCAAGGTAAAAGTGTGGTGAATTCTATTTCTTTGAAAGAAGGAGAAGAAGTTTTTGTTCATCATGCCAAATTGATAAAAAAGTATGGTGCAGCAGTAATTGTAATGGCTTTTGATGAAAATGGTCAAGCCGATAATTACGAAAGAAGAATCGAAATTTGTAAAAGGAGTTATGATATTTTAGTAGAAAAAGTTGGTTTTCCAGCGGAAGACATTATTTTCGATCCAAATATTTTTCCAGTGGCCACTGGAATGGATGAACATAAATTAAACGCATTAGATTTTTTCAGAGCCACAAAATGGATTCGTGAAAATCTTCCTTATGCTAATATTTCGGGTGGTGTAAGTAATGTTTCATTCTCATTTAGAGGAAACGACAAAGTTCGTGAAGCAATGCATTCAGCTTTTCTATATCATGCTATTCAAAATGGAATGACAATGGGAATCGTGAATCCAGAAATGTTAGAAATTTATGATACAATTGATCCAATTTTATTAGAACACGTAGAAGATGTTTTATTAAACAGAAGAGAAGATGCAACTGAACGACTTTTAGATTTAGCGGAGAGTTACAAAGGAGATTATAAAGTAAATGAAAAAGCTATTGCAGAATGGAGAAGTGGCTCCATTCAAGAACGATTAACTCATTCATTAGTAAAAGGAATCGATGAATTTATAGTTACTGATGTTGAAGAAGCACGTGCAAACTCAGCAAAAGCAATTGAAGTTATTGAAGTAAATTTAATGGCAGGAATGAATGTCGTTGGCGATTTATTCGGAAGCGGAAAAATGTTTTTACCACAAGTTGTAAAGTCAGCACGTGTAATGAAAAAAGCAGTAGCCTATTTACTTCCATATATTGAGGAAGAAAAAACGGGTAAATCATCAAGTGCTGGAAAAGTTTTGATGGCAACCGTAAAAGGTGATGTACACGACATTGGAAAAAATATTGTGGCTGTAGTTTTAGGGTGTAATAATTTCGAAATCATTGATTTAGGAGTTATGGTTCCACCAGAAAAGATTATTGAAGCAGCTGTTCGAGAAAATGTAGATATTATAGGTTTGAGTGGGTTAATAACGCCTTCGTTAGACGAAATGGTATATTTAGCCAAAGAAATGGACAAGCTAAATATCAAAATTCCGATTATGATTGGTGGCGCAACAACTTCTCGAGCACACACAGCTGTAAAAATCGCACCAGAATACAAAGAAACTGTAGTTCATGTGAATGATGCTTCTCGTGCTGTAACAGTTGCAAGTAACTTATTGCAAAAAGAGACAAAAGATAATTATGTAAAAGCAATTCGGGAAGAATATGACAATCTTCGGGAAGGATATTTGAATAGAAGTCGTGATAAAAATTATCTAACCATTGAAAAAGCACGAAAAAATAAATTACAATTAGATTGGAAAAACTTTAATCCAATTAAACCCAATTTCATTGGAACAAAAACGATTGATGTTGAATTATCTGAATTAATTCCGTTTATCGATTGGACACCGTTTTTTCAATCATGGCAATTATTCGGAAAGTTTCCAAAAATATTAGTAGATGAGGTTGTCGGAACAGATGCAACCAATTTATACAATGATGCTTTATTCATGTTAGATAAAATTGTTTCTGAAAAATGGTTCACTGCCAAAGGAATTCTCGGAATTTTCGCTGCAAATCAAATAAACGATGATGATATTGAACTTACAACTAATAACTCACAACTAGCTACTTTTTTAACGCTTCGCCAACAATCTCAAAAAACAGAAGGAGCACCAAACATAGCTTTAGCTGATTTTATTGCACCAAAAGATACAGGAATTCAAGATTACATAGGATGCTTTTGTGTCACAACTGGATTTGGAGTAGAAGAAAAAGCCAAAGAATACGAAAAAGATTTAGACGATTACAATTCAATTATGGTAAAAGCATTAGCCGATAGATTAGCCGAAGCTTTTGCCGAATATTTACATTTAAAAGTTCGAAAAGAAATTTGGGGTTATGCTTCAGATGAAAATTTAAATAATTTTGAATTAATCAAAGAAGAATATAAGGGAATTCGTCCAGCACCAGGTTATCCAGCTTGTCCAGATCATTTAGAAAAGCCAACCATTTGGAAATTATTAAATGTAGAAGAAGAAATCGGAGTAACCTTAACGGAAAGTATGGCAATGTGGCCAGCTTCATCGGTTTCAGGATATTATTTTGCAAATCCACAAAGTAAATATTTCGGACTAGGAAAAATAAAAGAAGATCAAGTAATCGATTATGCCAAACGAAGAGGAATTTCAACAGAAGTTGCCACAAAATGGCTCGCACCAAATATAGCAGACTAAAAAATGAAAGTAACGCAACATATAGAAAAAGCCAACGGAAAACCGTTGTTCTCCTTCGAAATATTACCACCTTTAAAAGGACAAAACATTCAATCTATTTTTGACAGTATTGATCCTTTAATGGAATTTAAACCGCCATTTATTGATGTAACGTATCATCGTGAAGAATATGAATTCAAAGAATTGCCTAGTGGTTTGTTGCAAAAGAAAATTGTAAAAAAGCGTCCAGGAACTGTAGGGATTTGTGCTGGAATTCAAAATAAATATGATGTGGATGCCATTCCTCATATTTTGTGTGGTGGTTTTACTAAAGAAGACACCGAAAATTTATTAATCGATTTAGATTTTCTTGGAATTGATAATGTAGTAGCTCTTCGAGGTGATGCTTTGAAAAACGAAACCTATTTTAAACCAGAAAAAGAAGGTAATGAATTTGCTTCAGATTTAGTAAAACAAATTTCAAATTTAAATAACGGAATTTATTTAGATGAAGATTTACAAAATTCTTGTTGTACTAAATTTTGTATAGGAATTGCAGGTTATCCAGAAAAACACATGGAAGCACCAAGTATGGATAGTGATATTCATTTCTTAAAGCAAAAAATTAAAAATGGAGCAGATTATATTGTAACCCAAATGTTTTTTGACAATCAAAAATTCTTTGATTTTGTAGAAAAATGTAGAAAATCTGGAATTACAGTTCCAATTATTCCAGGATTGAAACCCATTGCAACCAAGAAACAATTGAATTTAATTCCCCATCGTTTTAGTGTTGATTTGCCAGACGATTTAATTATGGCTGTTGTAAAAGCAAAAGATAATGATGCGGTAAAACAAGTTGGAATAGAATGGTGCTTGCAACAAAGTAAAGAATTAGTCGCAGCTGGAATTCCAGTTTTGCATTATTATTCTATGGGAAGAGCAGAAAATATAAAAGCTATTGCAAAAGAAATTTTTTAATGACCTAACAGGTTTTTAAAACCTGTTAGGTCTAATTTTGATTAAATAAACAATACAAAAAATCATCAGCCCTGATGGGAATGGCATCCTTTTTTGAAAAAAAAGATAGAATGGACAGCAGGAAAATGGCTAACAAATACAAACCAAGCCATTCGCTCCAAAAAATCTACTATATTTGCCATCAATATGAAGCAAATTTTATTTTTCTTATTCATTTTTTCAACTGCAAATGCTCAATTTTCGGTTGATGCTGATTATTTATATGGAAAAATAATACCTCATAATCAAACCATAAAACATTTGATTGTCAATCATCCAGAAGGAGTTTTGTTGAGTTTCAATAAGAAAACGTTTGGAGAAGAAGAATGGCAATCCAATTTCAATTTTCCTGATTACGGATTTTCATTGCATCATCAAGCCAATAAAAATCAGGTTTTAGGAGATTTATATGGAGTTTATGGTCATTATAATTTTTATTTTTTAAATCGAAATTTAGTTTTTCGTATTGGACAGGGAATAGCTTATAACACAAATCCTTATGATAAAAATGATAATTTTAGAAACTTGGCTTATAGTACAAAATTGATGCCTTCAACTTATTTCTTATTGAATTATAGAAAAGAAAAAATTATAGGTGATTTAGGTTTTCAAACAGGTTTTACTTTCTTTCATCATTCCAATGCCAATATAAAATCACCAAATACGAGTACGAATACTTTATCGTTTCAATTGGGTTTAAATTACGTTTTTGAAGATGAAATTGCTGAATATAAATTTTTAAATGATACTTTAAAAAGAACTTATCCTTTAAAATACAACATTGTATTTCGAACAGGAATTAACGAAAGTGACATCATTGGAAGTGGTCAAAAACCTTTTTATGAATTAAGTTTTTATGCTGATAAACAGTTCGCTAAAAAAAGTAAAATGCAATTAGGTGTTGATTTATTTGCTATGTATTATTTAAAAGAATACATCAAATTTAAGTCAGTGGCTTATCCAAATGAACTTATTGATGCAGACACAGATTTTAAACGAATTGGACTTTTTACAGGTTACGAATTGCTATTAAATAAATTTTCGTTAGAAGCACAAGTTGGGTATTATTTGTATTCACCTTTTGATTTTCTTGGACCATTTTATCAAAGAATTGGAACAAAGTATCATTGGAATAAAACAGTTTTTAGCAGCCTATCATTAAAAACACATGCAGCAAAAGCAGAAGCTCTAGAATTTGGAATAGGAATCAAATTATGAAGAAATTAGTTGTTTTATTTAGTCTTTTCTTATTGTTCAGTTGCGACGAAAATCAGTTGCTAGAATCTTCTGGCACAATAGTTTCAAAAGAAATTTCGGTTGGTTTTTTCGATAAAATCAATATTTCAGAAGGAATAGAATTACATATAACTGATGAAACAGATATTAAACTAGAAATTATTGCTGGAGAAAAGATAATTGATAAGGTTGTGTTTTCTGTAATTGACAACCAACTTTTTATTGATGCACTAAATGCCACAAAAGATTTTCAAAGTTATGAACCTATAAAAATTTATATTTCTGTTGATGATTTAGATACTATTTATTCGTCCTCTCAGTATAATGTGTACTCAGAAAATGTTTTGAATTTCAACAATTTTCATATACAATCCGGCTTGTTTGAAGACACAGCTTCAGGTGAATTTTATTTAGAAGTCAATTGCAACAGTTTATTTGTAGAAGATAATAAAGCTGGCTTTTATACCATTTCGGGCAGTACAACCGAATTATCTGTAGCTTTTTACAATGGTGATGAACGTTTTGATGGAGCAAATTTAATAGCACAAAATGTTTATGTTTTCCAAAGAAGTTCCAATGATATAATAGTAAACCCACAACAAAAAATAACAGGAACTATTTACAGCACAGGAAATGTAGTTTTAAAAAACAATCCACCAATCGTTGATGTACAAGTTTTATATCAAGGGCAATTGATTTTTAATTAGTTTAACTGTTGAATCGTTTAACTGAAACAACTGAAACAATTTGAAACTTTCTCAAACTAAAAACTGAACACTGAACACTATTTCTTCGTCTGTTCTCTAAAAATCTGTTCTAAGTTTTTATTCTTCAAATTAAGTTGTAAAATTTTAAAACCATTATCATGAGCGAAATCAAAGACTATTGGTCTCATGTCATTTTCGGTTTCGAAAGTCAATTCCCAAATAAAATCGTGTGAGTTTTTTGTCGTTTTTATATTCGGAATTGTATTTAAAATAGTTTCATCCACTACTTTGTCAAATTCTACTTCAATAGTTTGTTCTTGCTGTTCTTTTACTAAAGTATTTAGTTTTTTATCCGTAACAATTTTTCCATTATTAATAATGATTACTCTATCACAAATAGCTTCAACTTCTTGCATAATATGTGTTGAAAGAAAAACTGTTTTGTCTTTTCCAATGTTTTTAATTAAATCACGAATTTCCACCAATTGATTTGGATCTAAACCAGTTGTAGGTTCATCCAAAATCAAAACATCTGGATTGTGTAATAGAGCAGTTGCTAATCCAACACGTTGTCTATAACCTTTTGATAATTGTCCAATTTTCTTATTAGCCTCTGGAGTTAAACCAGTTAATTGAATTACTTCTTCAATTCTAGTTTTATCCACTTTATAAACATCTGCATTAAAAGCCAAATATTCACGAACATACAAGTCCAGATACAAAGGGTTATGTTCTGGTAAATAACCCACAGATTTTTGAACAGCTTTTTGAGAAGTCACAACATCATTTCCGTTTACAGAAGCGCTTCCTTCGTCAGAAGCAATATAAGTAGTTAAGATCTTCATTAAAGTTGATTTTCCAGCACCATTTGGGCCTAAAAAACCAACAATTTCTCCGTTTTTAACTGAAAATGAAACATTATCTAATGCCTTTTGAGCACCATAAATTTTAGTTATATTTTTAACTTCTATTGACATGATGAAATATTTACAACAAATGTAATAATTTAATAGAATTAAATCTATGATTATTAAAGGTTACATTTCTTAAACTTTATAATGTTACTTTTATGTTTTCACGAAAACGTTTAAGTGATTTTTTTTATTAAATTAAGATTTTATATAGAAATAATATTCTACATTAGCAATCAGAATAAAAAAACAAATGACAAGCAATACACTTTATTATAACAATTTTTCTTATTTCTTCTGGAGAACAGAAAGGGATTGTTATATCGTATGCTAATTTTTTAATAAATTAAAATCACAATATATAATCCCGATGAAAATCGGGATTTTTTTTTATTCTGAATTTATTTCAGAATCTTTTGAATAAAACGAATATTAATGGAAAATATAATTGCAATACAAGGTATAAAAGGTTCATTTCACCATCAAGTAGCATTAGACTATTTTGATGAAATTCAGTCTATTGATGAATGTATGTCATTCGATAGTTTAGTGGAAAGTGTATTGAATAAAAAATCAAATTTTGCTGTAATGGCAATAGAAAACTCAATTGCAGGTTCAATAATACCTAATTATGCTTTGCTCGACAACAATAACTTGAAAATTAGTGGTGAATATTACCTTTCAGTTCATCATAATTTTATGAGTTTAAAAGGACAAAAAGTTGAAGATATTTTAGAAGTTCATTCACATCCAATGGCAATCTTGCAGTGTAAAGAGTTTTTTAAAAATTATCCACATATTAAGTTAGTAGAAGATAAAGACACAGCTGAAACAGCCAAAAGAATTCACGATTATCAATTAAAAGGAATAGGTGCAATTGCCAGTAAAACAGCAGCTGAATTATATGATTTAGAAATATTAGCAGCTGAAATTCAAACCATAAATAACAATCAAACTCGTTTTGTAATTATAGCTAACAACCAAGATGATGGTAATAAAAGTGAAATAAATAAGGCGTCCTTAAAATTTGAATTGGAACACAAAAGAGGAAGTTTAGCAACAGTTTTAAATGTAATGAGTGATTGCAAATTGAATTTAACAAAGATTCAATCGTTACCAAAAATTGAAACTCCTTTTCAATATGCTTTTTTTGTTGATATCACATTTGATGATTATAAAGATTATAAAAAAGGAAAGCAAATTTTAGAAATAATGACGACTCATTTTAAAGTTTTGGGTGAATACAAAAATGCCAAATTATGATAGCAACAGCCAACAGACTAAACACAATTCAGGAATACTATTTTTCAAAAAAGTTGAAAGAAGTACGTCAATTAATGGCTGATGGAAAACCAATTATCAATATGGGAATTGGAAGTCCAGATTTATTGCCTTCACCATTAGTTATTGAAGCCATTCAAAAAGCGATGTTTGATGAGAAAGCACATGAATATCAAAGCTATCAAGGTTTGCCAGAATTAAGAAAAGGAATGGCTGATTTTTATCAAAACCATTTTAAAGTGGAACTTAATTTTAATTCAGAAATCTTGCCTTTAATGGGTTCGAAAGAAGGAATAATGCATATTTCAATGGCTTTTTTAAATGAAGGTGATGAAGTTTTAATCCCAAACCCAGG
>JBLHNH010000084.1:0-11591 GCA_047622645.1 Flavobacterium sp. | reverse complement strand
TTAAAAGAATCAAATGCAACAACAGAAAACTATTCTTGGTTAGACAAACTAGGAAGTGTTTCAACATTTATAAAGAATGATATTCGATTAATTAAAAGAAATAAAAGAGCCAAAACTTCGGTTTTAATGAGTTTTATTTTTCTTTTTTACGGCCTTTTATTTTTTGCTGGTGCTGTTGAAACGTATGACAATCCATTCATGAAAGTATTTGCAGGAATCTTTGTTTCAGGTGGTTTTTTATTCACATTTGGTCAATTTGTACCAAGTTGGGATAGTTCTTATTACCCTTTAATGATGACTCAAAACATCACTTATAAAGATTACTTATCAGCAAAATGGTGGTTAATTATTATTGCAACCATTGTTTCAACTTTACTAGCTTCATTTTATTTGTATTTTGGATGGGAAGCTTATTTAGCCATTTTAGCTTGTGCTGTTTTCAACATGGGAATTAATTCACATTTAATATTATTAGGTGGAGCATTTATCAAAACACCGATTGATTTAACTTCAGCAAAAGGAGCATTTGGAGACAAAAAGGCGTTTAATGTAAAAACAATGCTTATTTCATTACCAAAACTTTTATTACCAATTGCATTATATAGCTTAGGGCATTTTTTATTAAGTCCAATTTATGGGTATCTTTTTATTGTTTTAGCTGGTATAATCGGATTTGCATTTAAAAACAAAGTATTTAAAATGATTGAAGGGATTTACAAAAAAGAAAAATACGCAACCTTACACGCATACAAAGAAAAAAGCTAAACCAATTACCAAACAAACTAACACCTTACAGAATGATACACGTTTCAGACCTTAAAAAAACATATAACGGAATAACAGTTTTACAAATTGATCAATTAGATATTCCAAAAGGACAAAGCTTTGGATTAGTGGGAAATAATGGAGCAGGAAAAACAACTTTTTTTAGTTTATTATTAGATTTAATTCGACCAACAACAGGAAGAATTACATCAAACAATATTCAAATTAACACGAGTGAAGAATGGAAAAAATTTACTTCTTCATTTATTGATGAAAGCTTTTTAATTGGCTACCTTACACCCGAAGAATATTTTTATTTTATTGGAGAACTTCGTGGTTGGAATAAAGAAGATGTTGATGCATTTCTAAAAAATTATGAGGACTTTTTTAATGGTGAAATTCTAAACAATAAAAAATACCTAAGAGATTTATCAAAAGGAAACGCAAAAAAAGCTGGAATTATAGGTGCTTTAATAGGTAACCCAGAAGTAATAATCTTAGACGAACCTTTTGCTAATCTTGATCCAACAACTCAAATTAGACTTAAGAAAATTATTAAAGCTTTAGTGGAAGACAAAAATATAACGGTTTTAGTTTCAAGTCACGATTTACAACATACGGTTGAAGTTTCAGATAGAATTGTAGTCTTAGAAAAAGGAAATGTGGTTAAGGATTTAGTACCAACAACAGAAACTTTAAAAGAATTAGAGGCTTTCTTTTCGGCTTAAACTAAAAGTTAAACTTTTATAGGGTTTAACTCAAATAGTCTGAAATATTTTCATAATTCTAAAAAAAACGTATTTTTACGAGTTCTTATACTAAAAGCTGAAATTTTCAGTTATGAATTATAAACTATTTTACTTTGAAAATTAATACATTTAAATATTTTGGTATAGTTGTAATTATACTTCTAATCATCTCTTGTTCAACCAAGAAAGATAGATTTGTAAATAGAACGTTTCATGCCAAAACTGCCAAATATAACATTCTTTATAATGGTGACGTTGCTTTGGAAACAGGCTTAAAAGACTTGGGTACAACCTATCAAGATAATTTTTGGGCTGTTTTACCCGTAGAATATATGCAGGAAGACGAAGAAGAAATGCTTCCTGGTGAACAAAAAAATCCAAATTTTGAACGTGCAGAAGATAAAGCAATCAAAGCTATTCAAAAACATTCCATGAATATTGGTGGTTCTGAAAAGAATTCCCAAATGGATGAAGCACACATTTTACTTGGAAAAGCACGTTATTTTGACAATAGATTTATTCCTGCTTTAGAAGCTTTTAATTACGTTTTGTATAAATATCCAAATAGCGATAAAATTTATGAAGCAAAAGTTTGGAGAGAAAAAATCAATATTAGATTAGATAATGATCAAGTTGCTGCCGATAATTTAAAAAGACTTCTAAAAGACAAAAAAATTCAAGGCCAAGATTTAGCAAATGCTTCAGCAATGTTAGCACAAGCTTATATGAATTTAGGTGTAAAAGACACTGCTCTAGCAGTTCTTAAAAAGGCTAAAGAAAAGACAAAAATTAACGATCAAAAAGCAAGATATACTTTTATTATTGGTCAACTTTATGAAGGTTTAAAGCATTCAGATAGTGCTGCAATGGCTTTTAAAGAAGTTATCGCTATGAAGCGAAAATCTCCAAGAAAATATACAATTCAGGCACATGCTAAATTAGCACAACAATTTGATTACGAAAAAGGAGATACATTAGTTTTTCTAGAAAGATTCAATAAACTTATCAAAGATAGAGAAAACAGACCTTTTTTGGATGTAATTAATCACCAAGTTGCCTTGTTTTATGACAAACAAAGCAATGACAAACAAGCCGTTATTTACTATAATAAATCACTAAGAAAACAAACAGCCGATAAGTATTTAACAGCTTCAAATTATAGAAACATTGCTGAAATTAATTTTTATAATGCAGAATATCTAAAAGCAGGTAAATATTATGACAGTACGTTAACAAGGCTAAAGGACAGAACTAGAGAATATAGAGCTATTGCTAAAAAGAGACAAAATTTAGATGATGTTATCAAATACGAAGCTATTTCAAAAGCAAATGATAGTATTTTATTTGTAGTTGGACTTTCTGATGATGCTAAAAACGAATATTATTCAAAGCATATAGAAAAGCTTAAAGCCCAAGATTTAATCAAACAAAAAGAAGTAGAGCGATTAGCTTTAATTGAAGAGAACAAATTAAATGGTGCTGGAGTAATAGAAAGTAAAGATAGCCCATCTCTTGCTGGTGATGATATGAATCAGGCGAGTAGATCTAAATTTGCTCCACCATCAATTGGAGGAAACGACGCACAAACAAGCAGTTTTTATTTTTACAGTCCAACTAATTTAGCTTTTGGAAAATCTGAATTCAGAAAAAAATGGGGCAAAAGAGAGTTAAAAGACAATTGGCGTTTTAGTAAACTTTCTAATAACAAATCTAATTCCAAAGACAACAACAAAGATGCGGTTGCAGAAAAAGAAGAAGAAAAAATTGTAGATAATCCGGCATACAAAGTGGATTTTTATACAAGTCAACTACCTACAGATTTAAAAGTATTAGACAGTTTAAAAAAAGACAGAGATTTTGCCGATTACCAATTAGGAAATATTTACAAAGAAAAATTTAAAGAGTATAAATTAGCAGCATCTAAATTTGTAAAATTATTAGGCAATCAACCAGAAGAGCGATTTATTTTGCCATCAAAATATAATTTGTTTAAAATTTATGATATCATTGGAAGTCCAAAAGCAAATGAAGTTAAACAACAAATTATTTCAGAATATCCAAGTAGTAGATATGCTCAGATATTGCAAAACCCAAATCAAGATAACGAAGATAATCAATCGCCAGAAGCTGTTTATGCTAAGTTATATAAAGATTTTGAAAAAGGAGAAATAAGAGAGTCTTATGTAAAAGTTAACGAATATATTGATTTGTATACGGGTGATGAAATTGCACCAAAATTCGAATTATTAAAAGCACAAATTGCAGCGCGATTAAAAGGATTAGCAGATTATAAAAAGACATTGAATTTTGTAGCACTAAATTATCCAAATGCAAAAGAAGGTAAACAAGCAGAAAGTATTTTGTCTAAAAACATTCCAAATCTTGAAAAGCTAGAATTTAATGAAGAAACAAACGGCTCATGGAAGATAGTTTTTCCAAAAAACTACACGTCAACTTTAGAAATTGAGGCGTTATATCTAAAACTAGATAAGTTTATAAAAGATAGAAGTGATGTTTTAGTAAAAAGGTCAAATGATTTGTATAATGAATCAGCAAACTTTATTGTAATACACGGATTTCAATCAAAAGAATCAGCACAATCAACACTATTTTTACTTAAAGATTATAAAGATTACAAAGTAAATGATGAAGCTTATATAATTTCATCAGACAACTATATGGTTGTACAAATTAAGAAAAATTGGGATATTTATTTATCCTTACTAAAATAAAAAACATGTTCGATAAAAAAACCAAACCAGTAGAAGGCCTTTTTGGCAAAATGAATAGAATTGCAGAAGGAACTCAATTAAACGGAGATTTAGTTTCTGAGTCTGATGTAAGAATTGATGGAACGCTAATTGGTAACATTACTTTAAAAGGTAAATTAGTTATCGGCCCAAGTGGTTTTGTTGAAGGAAATGTTAAGTGTCTAAACGTAGATGTTGAAGGCAAATTTCTTGGAAAACTTGAAGCAATAGAACTATTAAATGTTAAATCCAGTGCAAACATTAAAGGAGATGTTATAGTTGGAAAACTTGGCGTTGAACCTGGAGCAAATTTTACAGCAACATGTAGTATGAAAGGCTCAATTAAAAACATCAACGAAGTAAAAAATGGATCAAAACAAGAAGGAAAAACCGCATAATAAATGGTTGGCGTTAATAAATATTCCGATTCAAATGGGAATAATTATTTTTCTTTTCTCTTTTTTTGGCAGATGGTTAGACCAAAAATTTTCAAATTCATCTGAATTGTATATTAAAATATTTGTTTTATTAGGGGTGTGTTTTGCACTTTATAATGTAATAAGACAAGTTAATCAACTGAATAAAAATGATTAAAAATTTCAAGTTTTTAAAAACAACACTAGTTATTGCTTTGCCTGCTTTTGTTATTCACTTATTGATTTTTCAAATTTCTTTTTTGAAAGAAAACCAAGATACTTTTTATTATAGTATTCCTTTTTTATACATGTTGTATTTTGTTTTTTCAATAGTTACTTTATTTATTTTAGATTTTATTGCAAAAAAGAGTTTTGAGAATGTAGGATTTGCTTTTTTGTTTTTATCATCCTTACAAATCGGTTTGTCCTATCTAATTATTAAGCCAATTTTAGAATCACCAATAGAGAATTCTATTGAAAAATGGAATTTTTTTACAATCATGTTTATTTTTTTAGCAATAGAAGCCTTTGTAACCATCAGAATTTTAAACAAAAAGCACTAAAAGCATATTTTATTTATTAATTATGATGTTTTTTTTTTTAATTCATTTGACATATTAATAAAAGTTGTACTTTTGCACAAAATTTAGAAACCTAAGAATTTAAGTTTAAAATAATATGGTGATTTTAAGAAAAACACTTAATGTGATAGTAGCATTTGCTTTTGTAATGTTACCTTTAATTGGAACGGCAAACAATCCTTCTGACTCAACTGCAGTAGCACATACTGAAGATGTTGCTCATTCAAACGAGCATTTAGCTGAAGAATCTTTAAGTAAAAAAGACAAAGTGGATGCTTACATTCAACATCACTTGCAAGACGGTCATGATTTCAACCTTTTTTCTGATGAAGAAAAAGGAGTACATTACGGATTTTCATTGCCAGTAATTTTATGGGACAATGGGTTACAGTTTTTTTCATCATCGAAATTACATCATGGAGAAGCTGTAGCAGAACATAATGGTAATCATTACGTTTTACATCACAGTAAAATATATAAAACTGATGCTGCTGGAGTTTTAAGTTATGATGAACATCAACATCCAACAAACGTAATTCCATTAGATTTTTCTATAACTAAAAACGTAGTATCAATGTTGTTTACTGCAGCATTAATGTTCTTTATGTTTTTTGGCTTAGCTAGATCTTACAAAAAAGGACCAATTCCAACAGGTTTTGGTAGAGTGTTAGAGCCACTTATTATATTCATTAGAGACGAAATTGCGATTCCAAATATTGGAGAAAAGAAATATAGAAAATTCATGGGTTATTTATTAACCGTGTTTTTCTTTATCTGGATTCTTAATTTGTTAGGAATGACTCCACTTGGAATTAACGTTACAGGTAATATCGCTGTTACTGTTTGTTTAGCATTATTTACATTCCTTATTACACAATTTAGTGCTAATAAAGATTATTGGAAACATATTTTTTGGATGCCAGGTGTTCCTGTTCCAATGAAAATCATATTAATGCCTATCGAATTGTTAGGTACATTAACAAAACCATTTGCATTATTAATTCGTTTGTTCGCAAATATTACAGCAGGTCACGTTGTAATCATGAGTTTAATTGCAATGATATTTGTGGGTAAGAATTTAGCTGCTGACTTACCTATTTCATTAGGTTTAACATTGTTTATCTCTGTTATTGAAGTGTTAGTTGCATTCTTACAAGCGTTTATTTTTACAATGTTATCATCTCTATTTATCGGAATGGCTGTTCAAGATCATCATCATGATGAGCATCATGCAGAAGATTTATTAGGAGATCAAGATAATGCAATAGTTTAATTTTAGAATTTTTTGTTTAATTATATAAATCAATTTTTATGTACAATTTAATTGGAGCTGGATTAGTAGTAATCGGAGCAGGTTTAGGTTTAGGAAAAATAGGTGGATCTGCAATGGATGCTATCGCTCGTCAGCCAGAAGCTGCTGGGAAAATTCAAACTGCGATGATTATCATCGCGGCTTTATTAGAAGGTTTAGCATTTGCTGCTTTAATCTTAGGAAAATAATAAAGGAAGTAAACAATTACTCGCAACGGTTGGTTGCGGGTAATGTTTTATATTTAAACAAATTTTAAAATTATATATTTAAGATGGATAAATTAATTAACGATTTTTCATTTGGACTGTTTTTCTGGCAATTAATTATTTTAGTTGTTTTGATTTTATTAATGGTTAAATTTGCATGGAAACCAATTATGGAATCTATTGCTGCAAGAGAAGAAGGTATTTCAAATGCTTTATTAGCTGCAGAAAACGCAAAGAAAGACATGCAAAATCTTAAAGCAGATAACGAAAAGTTATTGGCTGAAGCTAGAGCAGAAAGAGACATTATGATTAAAGAAGCTCGTGAAATCAAAGAAAAAATGATCAGCGATGCAAAATCAGAAGCTCAAGTTCAAGGACAAAAAATGATCGAACAAGCAAAAGCATCTATTACTAGTGAGAAAAATGCAGCTATAGCTGATTTAAAAAATCAAGTAGGAGCGCTTTCGATAGAGATTGCTGAAAAAGTATTAAAAGGAGAATTAGCTAACAAAGAAGCTCAATCTAAATTAGTTGAGACTATGTTAGGTGATGCTAAATTAAACTAATTATGGCAGGTACAAGAGCAGCTATAAGATACGCAAAAGCGATACTTGATATTGCACAAGCAAACAATAATACAGCTAACGTTGCTAACGACATGACTTCGATAGTAAACGCTGTTAAGGATAGTAAAGAGTTGAAAAACTTTTTACAAAGTCCTATTATTAAAGGAGAAGTTAAGCATTCTTCTTTAGTAGCAATTTTTGCTGCTGCACAAAAAGAAACTAAAAGTTTATTTCAATTGCTATTAGTTAATAAAAGATTTGAGTTATTGCCAACAATAGCGTCAGATTTTCAAGCTTTAGTAAATGAATTAAATGGTGTTGAAATTGCAAAAGTCACAACGGCTTTTCCAATAACAGCTGATTTAGAGGATAAAGTTTTAGCAAAAATTAAAGAGTTTTCAAATAAAACGATTACTTTAGAAAATATTGTAGACGAATCTATCATTGGTGGATTTATTCTAAAAATAGGTGATCAACAATACAATGCGTCTGTTTCGAGCAGATTGCAAAATTTAAAAAGAGAATTTAGTTATTAATATTTATTGCACCTTAGGAGTGTACAAATTATAAATAAAATGGCAGAAATAAATCCAGCTGAAATTTCAGCAATATTAAAGCAACAATTATCAGGTTTTGAATCTGGTGCTACGTTAGAAGAAGTAGGAACTGTTCTACAAGTAGGAGATGGAATCGCACGTGTTTACGGATTATCTAACGCACAATATGGTGAGTTAGTTCAATTCGATAACGGGTTAGAGGCTATCGTTCTTAACTTAGAAGAAGATAACGTTGGTGTGGTACTTTTGGGACCTTCAACTGGTATCAAAGAAGGTTCAAATGTAAAAAGAACTCAACGTATTGCTTCTCTTAAAGTTGGAGAAGAAATAATAGGTCGTGTTGTAGATACATTAGGTAACCCAATTGATGGTAAAGGACCAATAGGAGGAACTTTATATGAATTGCCAATTGAAAGAAAAGCACCTGGAGTTATCTTTCGTCAACCAGTAACAGAACCATTACAAACAGGTATCAAAGCTATCGATGCAATGATCCCCGTTGGTAGAGGACAACGTGAGTTGGTAATTGGTGACCGTCAAACTGGTAAAACAACAGTTTGTATCGACACGATATTAAATCAAAAAGAATTTTACGACGCTGGTAAACCAGTATTCTGTATATATGTTGCAATTGGTCAAAAAGCTTCAACTGTTGCACTAATTGCAAAAACATTAGAAGAAAAAGGCGCAATGGCTTACACCGTTATTGTAGCAGCAAACGCTTCTGATCCAGCAGCAATGCAAGTTTATGCACCTATGGCTGGAGCAGCAATCGGAGAATATTTCCGTGATACAGGTCGTCCTGCATTAATCATTTATGATGATTTATCTAAACAAGCTGTAGCTTACCGTGAGGTTTCTCTTTTATTAAGAAGACCACCAGGACGTGAAGCATACCCTGGAGATGTTTTCTATTTACACTCTCGTTTATTAGAAAGAGCTTGTAAAGTAATTGCTAATGATGAGATTGCTAAGGATATGAATGACTTGCCAGACGTATTGAAACCAATCGTCAAAGGTGGAGGTTCATTAACAGCTTTACCAATTATTGAAACACAAGCGGGTGACGTTTCTGCATATATTCCAACAAATGTAATTTCGATTACTGACGGACAAATTTTCTTAGATGGAGATTTATTTAATTCAGGTGTACGTCCTGCAATTAACGTTGGTATTTCTGTATCTCGTGTTGGAGGTAATGCACAAATAAAATCAATGAAAAAAGTAGCTGGTACATTAAAATTAGACCAAGCTCAATATAGAGAATTAGAAGCATTTGCTAAATTTGGTTCTGACTTAGATGCAGTAACTAAAAATGTAATTGAAAAAGGTAAACGTAACGTTGAAATATTAAAACAAGCCGTAAATGATCCATTTACAGTTGAAGATCAAGTTGCAATTATCTATGCAGGTTCTAAAAACTTATTAAAAAGTGTTCCTGTTGAAAAAGTAAAAGAATTCGAAAAAGATTATATCGAATATCTTAATGCAAAACACAGACCAACATTAGATGCTTTGAAAGCAGGTAAATTCACAGATGAAATTACGGATGTTTTAGAAGCAGCAGCTAAAGAAATTTCAGCAAAATATTAATATTAGGTAATTGGTTTTAGGTGATAGGTAATAGTATTTACCAATCACCTATAGCCTATAACCCAACACCTATAGAAAATGGCAAATTTAAAGGAAATTAGAAATAGAATTACTTCCGTTTCGTCTACGATGCAAATTACATCTGCGATGAAAATGGTTTCTGCAGCAAAGCTTAAAAAAGCACAAGATGCTATTACAGCTATGAGACCTTATGCCGAAAAATTAACGGAATTATTACAAAATTTAAGTGCAACTCTTGACGGAGATAACGTTGGTAGTTTTGCAGATAAAAGAGAAATTAATAAAGTATTAGTTGTTGCTATAACTTCAAATAGAGGTTTGTGTGGTGCATTTAATACAAATGTCATAAAGCAAAGTGTTATAGTCGGAAATTCTTATCCTGGAAAACAAGTTGATGTTTTTGCTATTGGTAAAAAAGGAAATGATGTTTTAGGAAAAAACTTTAATGTAATTGATAACAAAAGTACTATTTTCGATGATTTAACTTTCGATAATGTTGCAGCAATTGCTCAAAATTTAATGGATAAATTTGAAGCTGGTGAGTATGACAAAATTGAATTAGTGTATAATCAATTTAAAAATGCAGCTACTCAAATTGTACAAAGAGAACAGTTTTTACCTTTAGCACAAATTACCGGTGGTGAAGTAATTTCGTCTGATTACATCTTTGAACCTTCTAAAGAAGAAATTGTGTTAACATTGATTCCTAAATCATTAAAAACACAATTATATAAAGCTATTAGAGATTCATTTGCATCAGAACACGGCGCTCGTATGACAGCTATGCACAAAGCAACGGATAACGCAACAGATTTAAGAAATCAATTAAAATTAACGTATAACAAAGCGCGTCAAGCTGCAATTACTGGAGAAATACTAGAAATTGTTGGTGGAGCAGAAGCTTTAAATAGTTAAACTTTATAAAAAGATATATTTTAAAAGAGCCAAAGTAATTTGGCTCTTTTTTTATTTAATATATTTGTTAAAACCAAAATCGTAACAATGCAGAAATATATTTTTACTCTTTTTATCTTAATTGGATTTAATGGAATTGCTCAAAACCTTCAGTTAGAACAAATCATGAAAGGTGATGAATTTATTGGAAATCAACCCGAAAATCATCGTTGGTCAATTGATGGTTCTACAATCTACTTCGACTGGAATCCAAATAACGAAATAGAAAATAGCACTTATTATTGGAATACTTCCATGAAAGAACCTCAGGTTTTAAACGATACGCATAAAGAATTTTCAGAAATTGACGATTCAAACCAAAAAGAATTTGAAACGGTTTATTATACTAAAGCCGGAAATTTATATGCTTTCAATAAAAAAAGCAAAACTATTAAAAAAATAATGGTTACTTCTGAACGAATTTATAATGTGGAAAGAAGCAGCAATAACGATATTATTTTTTACGAACAAGCTAAAAATATTTTTAAGTTAAACACCAAAGATTTTTCAATACTACAATTGACAAATTTTAAAACAGGAAATGAATCTGAAGTAAAAGAAAAGACAAAAAATATTTTAGAAAAACAACAAGCAGAGCTATTTCAATTTGTAAGAGATAATGAGGTAAAAGAGGCTTGGTATGACGAAAAGTATAAACAGAACAAAGAGACTTTAATCAAAGAAATATATTTCGGAAAATCTTCTTTAGAACAAATAAAAGCGTCACCAAACGGAAAATTTATTACGTTTCGATTGTCGGATTATGCAAAACAAAATCCAACAAAAGTTGAACATTATATTACTGATGATGGTTATACTTTAAACAAATCAGCACGTTCAAAAGTATCAATAGATAACCTGAGCAAACACAAAATGGGGATTTACAACATAGAAAAAGACACTGTTTATTATGTTTCGTTTTCAAAATTATCAGGTATAATGGATTACCCTAAATATTATCAAGAATATGATGATTTAAAAGACAAGGATAAAGAAGAGAAAGCAGTTGCAATGGTTAGCCCAATTTACAACAAAACAGGCTCAAAATCTGTTTTTGAATTACGAAGTCAAGACAATAAAGACAGATGGATTGTTCAATTAGACTTAGATTCTGGAAAAAT
>JBLHNH010000083.1:0-11788 GCA_047622645.1 Flavobacterium sp. | reverse complement strand
AAATCTCTTTTGTAATGTGTAAATCGCGAACTCTTTGATCTACTCCTTTGTAATGACCACATAAAATGATGATATTTTCGTACATAGACATGGAATTTGCCATTTTTTGATTCAAAGTTGAACCATCAGGAGTCATGTATATGATTTCATCATATTCTCTTTGAGATTTTAAATCTAAAATACAATCATCAATAGGCTGAATATTCATAACCATTCCAGCTCCACCACCATATTGATAGTCATCTACACTTTTTTGTCTGTTGGTTGTGTAATCTCTTAAATTGTGAAAATGAACTTCTACCAATTCCTTCTCGATAGCTCTTTTCATTATAGAGCCTTCAAACGGACTTCTAAGTAAATCGGGTAAAACGGTTATTATGTCAATTCGCATTTTATTGTTGTTGCAAAGTTAAAAAACGCAAAGTTACAAAGTTTCAAGCAGTGTTGCTAACTAAACTCCAAATTGCTTTAAATGGTGACCCATGTGATTGTACATTAATTTATCCCAATCTTCGTGAGACATTTTTTCCCAAAAAGGATGATTCATTACCGTTATGGTTTTTTGTCCGTCTTGTAATAATTGAATGTTTTTAATCAATTCACTTTTAGAATTATCTAAATCAAACGATTTTTGACAATAAACTCAGGTGCAGTTGGGCTATTTTTTTTAAATTCTGAATTGAAAACTTTGTTTTTCATCATTTTTCCAACCAATTTCATTAAAAAATTGATTTTTAGTTCTTGTTTTCCAAAAGCTACATTAGAAGTTAAAAGACAATGTTCACACATTTGGTCAACCGACATTTTTCCCCAAAGTGGTTTTGATTCTGAACTAATTTGGTTAATTCTGTTTACAAGTTCATGATTATCATTTGAATTGTAGATGCTTTTCATGTTTAATAATAAAAGTATTCATTGTATAATGAACCTAATGGTTCATATATTAATAATGGTTTATTTTCAGAATTATAAGTAAAAGTATAAAATATACTTGGATCTGGATTTACAGAATTTGTATATCCTATATTATTATGATAGTAATCAGGAAAAGTATCAAAATTATTTAGTTGATTAACAAAATAAATTTTTTCAACACCTTTAATTCCACTATATGGACTTAATTTATTATCATAAACATAATATCCTATATTATTATAATCAAAATAATTACTACCAGAAATAACATTACTATTACTATCAAAAATAATTGTTGAGCTGAATGTTGTTGAAACAGTTTCAGAAATACATTCTCTTTCTATATTACCGTTTGATAAATGATTATAGTTAAAAGTGTCTAAATAAGTAACACCTGAAAATTTAGATATTCTTTCATATTTAACTATTTTATTTTCTACACTATAATAAAAATTATTTATAATTTCTTCAACAGGATTAGCATCATAATAAACAAATGTATTTATGATTAAATCATTTTCATAAATATAATGGATTGTACAAGTATTAAAATCTCTTGTAGCATCATTAGTATTTAATATTACTTTATTCAATTTATTTCCATCAGAATAATAAAAATCAAAAGTATCTGTGCTATTTGAAGAAACATGTTTAATAATTTTTTTTAACATACCAGCATCGCCATCTTCAGGATTCGAAGAATTATCTTTAGAACAAGAAATCTGAAATAAGATTAAAAGTAGAATTAGTAACTTGTTTTTCATTTGTAAATTATAAGTAATCAAATTTAATTATATTTTCTTTCCCACCAAACTATACATCATCGGAATTTTATTTTCCAAATGCTTTATTCTAAATCTATTAGGTTCAAACTCTATGGTTTCATTAAAGCAATTATAGTTAGAATAATCATATTCTTCAAAATTTTCTATTTGTAAACCATTATTCATTAAAGACTGAAAAACTTCTGAAAGGGAATGATTCCAACCAATATAAGCTGTTTTTATGTCTGCATTTTTATCAGCATAAGTTCCTGTATATTCTTCTACAATTGGTTTTTCGTTATGATAATGGTATTTGATTTTAGTAAAATCATCATTAAACATCCAAACTACAGGATGAAACTCTACAAAAATTAGTTTACCGTTTGGTTTTAAGAAATGCGAAATCACTTTTGCCCATTTATCCAAGTCAGGCAACCAACCAATTGTTCCGTAACTGGTGTAAACAATATCGAATTTTTCGTTTATGTGATTAGGAGTTTCATATACATCAGAACAAATGAATTTTGCATCTAAATTAAGTTCATCATTTAATTGTTTTGCTTTTTCAATTGCTTTATCGGATAAATCAACACCTGTGCATTTGGCTCCAAGTCTTGCTAATGAAAGTGTATCTTGTCCAAAATGACATTGTAAATGTAAAATTGTTTTGTCTTTAATATCTCCTAAAAGTTCTAAATCAATTTCAGGAACGGAGTTTTTACCTTTTAAAAAAGCGGTAACATTATAAAAATTAGAAGCTACATGAATATCTACTTTATTATTCCATGTCTGTTTATTTACATTTTTATAATTATCGATACTCATATAGCTTGTGTTTTAATTTGGGACAAATTACTTCAAATAAATAAAGTGTCCAAATTAATATATTTTTGATTAAGGATTTGTTGACCAAAGTGAAGCCGCTTTTAACATCGCTCTTCTTGGTAATTTTAATCCAGCAACAATTAATTCAGCAAAATCATCTGGTTGTAAAACTGAATCTTCAGAGTTTTTATTGGCAATTCCCAATTCAATTGACATATCAGAAGCAATCGTACTAGGTGTTAAAGTGCAAACTCTAATGTTGTTTTTACGAACTTCTTTCATCAAAGATTCTGACATTCCAATTACAGCAAATTTTGAGGCTGAATAAGCTGAAGTATTAGCATTTCCTGTCAAACCAGCTGTTGAAGAAACATTAAAAATGTCACCTTCATTTTTATCTATTAAATAAGGAAGTACTTCTTTCGTTACAAAATACATTCCCATTACATTGGTTTGGATGATTTCTGACCATTGATCTACTTTCATATCATTTAAAGAACCAAAAGCTGCAACACCAGCATTGTTTACCAAAATATCTACACTTCCAAAAGCGGTAATAATTTGTTTAATTCCTTTTTGAACTTCTTCATAATTACCTATGTTAAACATAGCATAAGTTGCGTTTACACCTAAAGCTTTTATTTCAGAAACAGTTTCTTGTAGGCTTTTTTCGTTTCTTCCAGTAATGGCAACATCAATTCCTTCTTTTGCGAAAGCCAATGCTGTTGCTTTTCCTAGTCCTCTGCTTCCTCCAGTTATAATTGCTTTTTTACCTTTTAAATTTTCCATTTTAATCTAATTTTTATTTAAAGTAAAATTAAAAATTAAACCGTTCAATAGTGAATTTTAAATCCTAAAATAATTATAAATTACTTATTTAACTTTAATAATTTGTTCTAAAATAGAAGTTTTTTATTTCTAATAAAATCACTAATTTTGCAGAATAATTTAAATTAAAAAAAATGCAAGACGGAATTTACGCAAAATTTAATACAACTAAAGGTAGTGTTATTGTAAAGTTAGCTCATGATAAAACTCCTGGAACAGTTGGTAACTTTGTTGGTTTAGCTGAAGGTCAGTTAGAGAATAACGTTAAAAAAATGGGTGAACCTTATTATGACGGAATTAAATTTCACAGAGTGATTCCTGATTTTATGGTTCAAGCAGGTTGTCCATTAGGAACTGGAACTGGTGATGCTGGTTATAAATTTGATGATGAATTTCATCCTGAGCTAAAACATGATAAGCCTGGTGTTTTATCAATGGCTAATGCAGGACCAGGAACAAATGGATCTCAGTTTTTTATTACACATGTGCCGACAAATTGGTTAGACAACAAGCATACTGTTTTTGGACATGTTATTGAAGGAATGGATGTTGTTAATGAAATTGCTCAAGGTGATATCATTGAATCTGTAGAAATTATTAGAGAAGGTGATGATGCTAAAAATTGGAATGCTATTGAAGCGTTTAGAACTTTTGAAGGTTCTCGCGAAAAAAGAATAGATGAACAAAAAATAATGGCTGAAGAAGCTATGGAAAAATTAGCTGCTGGTTTTGATAAAACAGAAAGTGGCTTACGTTACAAAATGATTCAAAAAGGTAATGGAACCCAAGCTGAAAAAGGTAAAATGGTTTCTGTACATTATGAAGGATCACTAGAAAACGGACAAGTTTTTGATTCTTCATACAAAAGAAAAAAACCTATTGATTTTCAATTAGGTGTTGGACAAGTAATTTCTGGTTGGGATGAAGGTGTTGCTTTATTAAAAGTTGGCGACAAAGCTCGTTTTGTCATTCCTTCTCATTTAGGATATGGTTCTCAAGGTGCTGGAGGAGTTATTCCACCTGATGCAACCTTAATTTTCGATGTTGAATTAATGAATGTTAAATAATTAGAGAACCAATTTTTAGTATAAAAATTGTGTGAATCACTTATTCCGAACTTGTTTCGGAATCTTATGAAACAATGAAATATTTATATAAAAATCCCGAAGAAGCATTTTTTCGGGATTTTTTTTTGGTATAAAATTTGATTTTGTATTTTTGTAAATTATATTTGATCCATGAAAAAGTTATTTTCTATATTCTTTTTTCTTATATCTTTCTTTTCTTTCAGTCAGATTCAACATTGTGGATTTGATTTTACGTCGTATTTAGTAGTTGATGTCCATGAAAATGGTAAAACCGTAAATTTAGATAACATAAAAATTACAGTCGTAGATAAAGAAGGAAAAGAAGTCATAAATGTAAACAACTCATTAAGTTGGAAAGATGGTAATAAACCGATGATTTTTTCTAAAAATTATATAATTAACAAAGAAGGTGAAAAAGAACGTTGGTTTTTTCCTTATGCCAAAGACAATTATCTACTTTCTATAACCAATACATTTCCAGCTGAAAATTATAATATTAAAGTTGAAGATGTATCAGGTAAATTCAAAACTCAAATTATTGAATTAAATAGCTTTAATCTATACATTCTATGTTCTAGTGAAAACGAAAAACAAGCTCGAAGATTTGGACCAAGAAGTAATAGTCCTATCGATGTTGTTATGGAAGAGAAATAGTTGGCAGATTTAGATAAAAATTCTTTTCAATTTAAAACAGTTTTTTAATATAACTATATTTTAATTTTGAACACTGAACACTGAACACTGAACACTGAACACTGAACACTGAACACTGAACACTGAACACTGATTATTTCCACTTAATATTACAACCAATACTAGGTTTTTGAACTTCGTTTAAATGGCGATTATAAATTACACTATCAATAGCATTTCTTAAATCGTTGCCACTTATTGAAAATTCATTTCCTGGTCTTGAATCATCTAGTTGTCCTCTATATACCAATTTATCTAGACTGTCAAATAAATAGAAATCAGGAGTACAAGCAGCATCATAATTTTTTGCTACTTCTTGGGATTCGTCATATAGATAGGGAAATTCAAGCTTATTGTTAAGAGCAAAATCTGCCATTTTTTCAGGTGAATCTTGTGGATATTTTTGAATATCATTGCTAGAAATTGCAACAACTCCAATACCTTGAACTCTGTAATCGTTTGCTATCATTACAATTTCTTCAATAACATGAAGTACAAACGGACAATGATTACACATAAAAATAACTAGAGTACCTTTTTTGCCTTTTACTTCTTGAAAAGAAATTTTTCTGTTAAAGTTTGAAGCTTGTAATTCAAAATTTGGAGCTTTTGTTCCTAAAGGCAACATATTTGATGGAGTTAATGACATCTTTCTTTTTTTGGTTTATGAGTAAGTTTAATAGTTATACGGAAGGTTTATCAAAAGGTTACAAGAATTTATTATTTTTGAATTAATTAATAATGCAGAGTCTTTATTGAAAAGATTCTGAAACAAGTTCAGAATAAAATGCAAAACGAATTAACTTGGTCTGATTTTGAAAAAGTTGAAATGCGAATAGGAACAATTCTAGAAGTAAAAGATTTTCCTAAAGCAAGAAATCCGGCTTATCAAATATATATAGATTTTGGTATAGAAATAGGAGTGAAGAAGACTTCTGCTCAAATCACACAAAAATATTCAAAAGAGGAATTAGTCGGCAAACAAATAGTAGCTGTAATAAACTTTCCAAAAAAACAAATAGGAAATTTTAGAAGTGAATGTTTACTTTTAGGATCAATTGGAAATGAAAAAGAAGTTGTTTTGCTATCTTCAGATAAACTTGTAGAAAATGGATTGAGAATTAGTTAAAATAAACTTTTTACTTAAGGGTATTTCAATAATAAAAGTACTTCCATTTCTACAGTACTTTCAACCCAAATTATTCCATTATGTTCTTCAATCACTTGATTACAAAAAGGTAAACCAAGACCAAAGGATTGTTCGCCATCATTACCATCAAGTTTATATTCAAAGGATTCCAATTCAAATATTCGATCAATTTTATCTTCTTCAATTCTAATGTCTTGATCTTTATCAGAAATTAGAAGTCTATCATTTTTTTTAACAGCACTAATTTTGATAGTAGTTTTTTGTGCACTTAATTTTATAGTATTAATTACAAGATTATTAATAACTCTTTTAAATTTTTAGCGTATAAATTTCTGATATTCTTTTCTTTAGTAAGGTCTAAATCTATAAAAATCTGTTTTTCTTCGGCGAATATCTTTAGTAAAGCTACATATTCTAATAAAAAAGCTTTTATATTAATTGTGTTTTTTGGAATCAATTTAATACAATTCTTGTTTGAGACTAAGGTCTCACTTGTAAGGGTCTAATGAGTTTTTACACGTAATTTTTATTAAAAACCATTACTTCTTTTCGTTCGTTTTCGTCCTTTTCATCCTGGATTAATTCGACCATTAAAGATAATGATGTAATTGGTGTTCTTAAATCATAGACTACTAAATTTAGCAGTTTTTTTTTACTACTTTCAGTTATTATTTCGAAAGCACTAACAAGTTCCTTATTTTGAGATAAAATTGTATTGTTTAATTTACTTAGTTTATAAATATTTTTCTTAATTACTTCCAATTAAACCAGATGAAAATCAAAAAAAAAATTACTATTACTAAGATAATAATAGTTATGATAAGATAAAAGTTCTTTACCTTTTTTCTGTTTAAAATATTTCTAGATTATGTTGGTGTTCAAATAAATCATATTGGTTTTTCAAATGGACAATCGTAGTGTGTGCCTTATTTATAAAGCAGTTATTTTTTTTAATCAGATATTGTTGCAAATAATAATCTGCTTTTGGAACATTTTTTCTTTCGATAATAAGACCACATTAGTTTATTCCAGTCTGCTTCATCTTTTGGAGTGCCAATTTATTTTAAATATTTTAACGATAAATAGGTGCTATCAAGTTTCTCTTCTTTTAAAAGTAATTCTACTAGATTCAAATAACTTGATTGACCATGTTTGATATCGTTATTTTTTGTAAGATTAATTTCTATATCCTTGCTTAACATGATTTTGAATTTATAGTTTTAAATTATTATACCTATTGATAATAATACTCTACACCATCATAATTGTTTAAAAGGAGATAACTACTTAGGTCTATAGTTAATATATGTTGTAGTATTAAGAATAATTATCCAATATATCCGGACAGCTTTCAGTATATTTAAAAGCATCAATAAAATTATCTTTTGTACCCTTATAAGATTCTTGTTTATAATAAATCTTAGTGATTCAATACCTGTATTCAGAATTAACAAAATAACTAAAAGAATCTACCTCTAATTGTTTGGCTTTATAATTTTATTAGTAAAGATTTCTTGAAAATACCCTAAATGAGTTTTTACTCTATATTAGAGCATAATTAAAATGTTGTGATAAAAAAAAAATTATAAATTTAAAAAGACTTAAGTATTATTCTTGCATACTGTGATAAACGTTCATAACATCTTCATCTTCTTCAATTTTTTCTAATAATTTTTCTACATCAGCTGCTTCTTCTGGTGAAAGTTCTTTTGTAACTTGAGGAATTCTTTCAAATCCTGAAGAAAGTATTTCTAACGCTCTAGATTCTAATTCTTTTTGAAGAATACCAAAGCTTTCAAAAGGTGCATACATAACAATTCCGTCCTCGTCTTCAAATATTTCTTCTACACCAAAGTCAATTAATTCTAATTCAAGTTCTTCAACATCTTGCCCTTGAGCCGGAACTCTAAAATTACACGTATGATCAAACATAAATTCAACCGAACCTTGTGTTCCGAAAGTTCCGTTACATTTGTTAAAATAACTTCTAATATTTGCTACTGTTCTGTTGTTGTTATCTGTAGCTGTTTCGATTAATATAGCAATTCCGTGAGGAGCATATCCTTCAAATAATACTTCTTTATAATCTGCAGTATCTTTATCAGTTGCCTTTTTGATAGCACGTTCAACGTTATCTTTGGGCATATTTGCCGATTTGGCATTTTGAATAACAGCACGTAAACGAGAATTGGCTTCCGGATTTGGACCACCTTCTTTTACTGCCATAACGATATCTTTTCCTATACGTGTAAACGTTTTTGCCATTGCAGACCAACGTTTCATTTTTCGTGCTTTTCTAAATTCAAATGCTCTACCCATTACTATATTTTTTTAAACAGTGCAAAAATAATTTTTTTAGATTCAATATCAAAATTAGTTAACCAATAAACCAGAATTTTGCAACTTACTTTCATTATTGTAAGTATTTTTTTTTAAAATACTTACAAAGAAAGAGATTCCGTTATTACAATAAAATGTTAGAAAGAAAATAAATCAAAAATTTAGAGATTACAGATAATGGAATAGACTTAGAAATAAATACAAATAAAATTTTTGGTATGAACAAAAATTTCACCAATTGTGAAGACTCAAGTGAATTAGGATTGTTTATTACTAAAAACCAAGTAGAAGCAATGGGAGAAAACATTATTGTAAAAAGTAAACTCAATATTAGAACTACTTTTAAAATCTATATTTTATAAAAAAAAATCAATATGAACAATAGGCGATGATTCAATTTTTCAAATTATTTTTCAAAAACTTATTAAAAAAAAACAATATTTTTGAAAACGTTGAAACATACTCTAATGGGAAGAAGCTTTTTCAGCGATAAAGAATATTTTGAATAAAAAAGAACAATTGCTAGATGTAATACTTTTAGATAAAGAAATAACAATTAGTGATTAATGGGCATTTATCTTTAAAACTAGTGTTTTAAACAAAAGTTTGAAGAAGACAAAACAAGTATATTTATACCAAGCTCTTTTATTGCCATTGATGATTAGTTAAAAGCAGACAAAAACCCTTGTATTAAAGGATTTTTGTCTAAACCAATAACCTTAGACGATTTAATAGAAATAGCTTTGTATTATATACCTAATTAATAAAAGGTTTATGTGAAATTGATTTATTTTAAAAATTTGAGTACTTTTTTTAATAAATAATGAAAAAAAATATTTCAAAAAAAAAAAGAGACAAAAAATGCCTCTTTTAATTTTGTAAATCTTAATTTATGTTAATTTACCAAAAATTCCTGGAATTGTTTTTCCTTGAATTTCAAAAATAGCTTTTACCCACAATGGAAATAACATTGGAACAACAATAAATGACAACTTATTAAATTCCCATGCTTTACTAAATTCAAAATGAATAAAATGCATTGTTGCTCTAGATAATCCACATGCATAACATTCAATACCTGCCAATAACTTAGATAAACATATACTTTCACCATTGTCAAAAAAATCTGCCGGTAAAAGTAATAAAATAAAAGGTGCTATAATTGTAATCCAAACTCGTGTATAAAAAACTATTTTACGCAACATAAATTATAAAGTTTTACTGTAATTACCGTTTTTAGGTTGTAAGTCACCAGTAATGATTCTAATTAAATCAATCAATGACCAAACACCACATCCACCTAAAGTTAGTAATTGAACAATTCCTTGCCAAGTGTAACCTAAATAAAATCTATGGATTCCAATTCCACCTACTGCTAAACATAAAATTAAAGCAATAACTTGACTTTTTCCTGATCCAGCTGCTGCAGGAGATGAAAGTTCGTCATTTGTTTTTTCTACTACTGTAGTAGAGTTCCCATTTGTTCTTTCAACAGGGAAAGAAGCGTAAGATGCAGTTAAAGAAACAATCATTAATGCAAATGCTGTTAAAAAAAATTTTAATTTCATAAAAATATTTATAAGTTTGTACAAACTTATAAATATTTTCTTAATTAAAAAATCAAATGAAAAAAATCTTACTAATTATTTTAATTTTTTATACAAATTTAATTCTTGCTCAAGATTCATATGAATATTTTGGAGTAATAAAGTTAAATGGAAATGATAAAACTGTAATTTCATATCGTCTTGTATTTAATGAACATAATGGAAAAATTTCAGGATATTCAGTTACAGATTTAGATGGAGAACACGAAACAAAAAATGTAATTTCTGGAACATATAATTCCAAGAGTAAAATATTTAGTTTTAAAGAAGATGAAATATTATACACAAAATCAAAATTTACAGAAAAATCATTTTGTTTTGTCAATTTTTCAGGAAAAATTAAACTAGTTAATAAAAACAGTAAAGTTGATGGGGATTTTAAAGGTTTGTATAAAAATAATAAGTCATGTATAAACGGAACGATTTCATTAATTGGTAGTGAAAAAATTTATCGACAAATGACTAAATTGTCAAAGAAAATAGATAAAACTAAAAGAATTGATGAAAAAACTAAAGAATACATTAATCCATTTAAACAATTAGATAGTTTAAAAATTAATAAATTATTAAAAGATCAAAACTTAAATGTTTTTTGGAAATCAAAAAAATTTAAAATGGAAATTTTTGATGCTGGAAAAGTTGATGGGGATATTATTAATGTATATCACAATAATAAAGTTATACTTTCTAACTATAAGATAATTGCAACTAAGAAAATTATTGATATCGTTTTAGTAGCTAAAGAAAATGAATTTATTTTAGAAGCTATAAACGAAGGAACAATAACACCAAACACCGCAAAAATTATTTTAATTGATGATGTTAGAACTTTTGAATTAATGTCCAATTTAAAGAAAGATGAAAAAGCTTCTATAACTATAATAAAAAAAGAGCTCTAGGCTCTTTTTTTATTAAAATGCATATCCAACAGCAATATTAAACCTTAAATACTTTGGAACTAAAACAAGTCCAGAATCTTTATCAAGATTTGTTTTATATGGAAACTGTATATTTCCACCAAGATTAATATCTAATGTTAAATTATGATTTGAAATAGGTAATAAAAAGAATTGATAACCTAATAACGCTCCAATTCCTGCAGATTTTATTTCTTCATTAAAATTTTTATATTCTCTTTTATAAGAGCTATAATTTACTGTAGGTGCAGCAATATAAAACCCATTTAAAGCTCTGTCATTAAATAAATAATTCTTTAATTTATATTCAAAACCAAGTTGATTATAATTATCACCACTATCAAAAGAATGAGCTTTTAAGAAAAAAACAGAAAATTCATGCGCTGTTGATCCTTTTTGATTAGATAATTCAAAACCAAGTTCTGCTCCATTGATTATATATGTTGGTAAATTAAATTTTATATTTTTAGTTTGACTAAACAACATTGTTGAACTAAATAATATTGTTAAGTTAATTATATTTCTCATATTTACTTTTTATAAAACGGCATTTTAACCACTTTAGCTCTAATGTCTTTATTTCTAATTCTAATATAAATTTCAGAATCTGGAGCCGTAAAAGGAATAGTTACGTAACCCATTCCAATAGCAATTCCAAGAG
>JBLHNH010000082.1:0-11843 GCA_047622645.1 Flavobacterium sp. | reverse complement strand
ACCTAAACTTTGCCAGTAATTTTCAGTTTTTTTAATTTCGTCAAATGCATTTTTATCATTTAGTCTGATTAAAGCTTCTTCTTTATCTAATCCTATTTTTTCAACTTCCTGAAGTAGGATTTCTCTTTGAGAAACATCTTTTCTTTCACTAAAAAAAGCTTCCATTAAACGAATATTTAATTCAGTTTGTTTGCCTTGTTCCTTTGCATATTGAAGTAAAACATGAGCTTCTCTCGAATTTACTATGTGCATTCCCTCAAAATAATCAAAAGTAAAACCAACTTCTGCACCTAAAGAGATAAGTAATTCTTGTGATTTTTTGCTTTGTTCCGCAGTCGAACCGTACTTTCTAGTAATATGATCTTGAATTTCTTCTCCTTCTGCAGGCATATCTGGATTTAATTCAAATGGCTGCCATTCTATTTCTACTTGATCTTGAATTCCCATTTCTTCAATGGCTTTTTCTAAACGTTTGTATCCAATAATACACCAAGGACACATTACATCTGAAACAATATCTAATTTTATTTTATTCTTCATGTTTGATTTTTTATAGTGAAGCTAATGATTATTAGTGTAAATTACAGGTATCATAACTCTTCTTTTTAAATAAGTCACAAACCAGACAATACTGTTGGTTTGTGACTTATTGTATTTAATTATTTAGTCCAAGCAAATTTCTGAAATGCCGAATCTACTGGAGTATTAGCAATATGATTTGTGTAGTTGCTTATAACTTTTTGTGATAATCCTAAGATAATTTCTAAGACTTGTCTTTCGGTATAACCTCCAGCGTAAAAAGTATCTAAATCTTCTTGAGTTACATGTCCACGATTACGAACGATTTTCAATGTCATTTCGTGCAATACCTGTAATTTATCAGTTGGCATTGCAATTCTGTTTCTTAGCGCTTCCGTAATTTTATCATCTACTTTCATCATTGCGGCAATTCCTGTATGAGCAGGAACACAATAATGGCATTCATGCTCTACATTAATGGTTTGCCAAACGACAGTTAATTCTTCTTCGTTAAATGAAGTGTTTACAAATAATTCATGTAATGTTTGATAAGCTTTAAGTATATCTGGTGAACCAGCTAAAACGCCATGCAAGCCAGGGATCATTCCATATGCTTTTTGTGAATTTTCTAATAAAGGTTTACTTGCTTCTGGTGCTGATTCTGCATTGTGAATTTTTAATGTAGTCATAGTTTTAATTTTTAATGTTATTATTCAATTTATATCTAAGCATTTGCTTAGTTTTGTTTAAAAAAAAGGTTATAAGTTTTTGAAAGTTAATTCAATATAATCTTCAATTTCTTTTGTATCATTTACCCTTGAGGCAGCAGCTAATCCGTGTTTGGCTAACAACAAATAATTGGCTTGTTTTAAAATCGTTTCCTCATTTTTTGTGTTGTCTTTTTTTAATTTTTCAATGAAAATTTCTTTAACATTATTCATAAAAATTTTCATTTCTTCGTGAATAATTTGATCTTCTGATTCAGCAAACTCGTTGTAAGTATTAGTTAAAAAACATCCTTTTTGGTTTCCAATTTCACTATTTATTGCTATTGAGTCATAAAAAAAAGATTTGATATCATCAACGCCGTTTTTACTATTTTTAAACTTTTCAAATATCTTGTTGATTTTAGTTTTGTAGCATTTAAGACTTTCTAAAAAAACACCGTGCTTATTGCCAAAACTTGCATAAATAGAAAACTGGTTGATGCCCATTTCTTTTTCTAACATTCGAACAGAAGTATTTTCATAACCATTCTTCCAGAAAAGAACCATTGCTTTTTCTATTACTTCTTTTTCGTTATATTTTTTAGTTCTTGACATCTCATTTATTATTACAGTACAAAACTAAGCACTTGCTTTGATATAAAAAAGCAATTTTGTTATATTTAACATTAAGCTTAAAAAAAAAGGCAAGAGTAGGCTATTTAATGCTGCTTTATAACCACTTCTTCGGTTAAATATATGTTTGTCTGTGTAATACTATCTCAAGGGTTATACTAAAAAGAAAGAACCTAAACCTCTGTGTATATTTTTTAGTTTTTTTATGAGTACTATTAAAAATTCAATTCTAAGGTTGTATAAAAACTTCTTGTTTCGGAAGGAATAATTCCTGGACCTGGATAACCTGTTGCTCTCCTTGTAAAGTATTTTTCGTTTGTAAAATTGTTTATACCCGCTTCTAATTTCCAATTTTTGTATTTGTATGAAGCAGAAAAGTCGAATACAAAATAAGAAGGAATTTGCCCAAAAACACCAAAAGTATTTTCGTTTTCATCTGTTTTTGAATTATTTGCATTTGTAAATTGTTCTGATAAATGCGTAAATTGAATATTAGATAAAAAGTTTTTATACCCTAAATTCATTCCAGTTTTAAGATTTAAGTTGGGTACAAATTCTACTTTATTTCCTTTTATGTTTGGGATATCTGATTTTAAATATTTTGAATCAGTTATAGCAGTATTAGTAAAAACCGTCCATTTAAAATTCTCATTATTCATGAAAAAAGTTTGACTAATATCCCAATCTATAAAGGTTTCAATTCCATAATTTAAAGCTGTTCCAACATTATCTCTTATTCGAACAACAGCTGCGGCACCATTGGGATTCAATCCTTGATATTCACCAATTTTGTCATTGTAATATAGCGCAAAAATACTTCCATCAAAGGAGATTACTTTTCTAATCTGACCTCTAAAACCTAAATCTGCTGTAAATCCTTTTTCATCAGTAATGTCTTGAGCAATTACTTGACTTGGCGTAACAGTCCTAATATCATTAAATGTTACTGAACGATAATTTTGAGATATATTTCCATATAATTCAGTGTTGTTTTTAGCTTTATAACTTAATCCTAAACCTAATAAAACAAAGTTTCTGTCTTTCACATTGTTTTCGCTTTCTAGTTCATCTAAAATTACATTTCCTGCTAAATCTGTGTTTATTCTTCTATAAGAGCCAATGGCTTGTGTTTTAATTTTTTCAAATCTAAAACCAGGAGTTACTGAAAAATTAGAAGTTAATTTAAACATATTTTCACCAAATACAGAAAAATTTAAGTTTGGATATTCATAATTTGATTGGCTTGCATAGGTTGGAAACTCATCTGTAGCTAAATTAAAATTCGCATCGCTTCCTGAGCTTCCAGGACCTTGAATTCCATTATTTTTAGATTGATAATATTTTGCACCTAATAAAAAAGCACTTTTATTATCATTGATTTTATAAGTTGTTAGATAACGCGCTTCTGCACCCCAATTTACAAAATCACCTAAAATTAAATCTCTGCCAGAACCGTCAACATCGTTAGAAGAAACTCTATTATCTCTGTAACCTACAGCATTTCTTTCTGCATTTAATCCAAATAATTGTAGCGAAAAATTACTATTTTCTGTAACCTTATGCTTTAATTGTAAGGCAAATAAATTCCAATTTACCTCAAACCAATTTCGTTTTCTATTACTCTGAAAAATGTCTTCATCAAACATCTTATCGGTTAAACCACCTGCTTGTTGCGCTAAATAGGTAAAATAAGTATAATCAAAATGTACTGAAGTTTTGTCATTAAATTGATAATTTAAGTTTGCAAAATAATTTTTGCTTTCAAATTTTGAATTATCTCTAAAACCATCTCCTTTTTTGTAGTTGTAAAAAGTGTAATAACTAAATTTGTCTTTTGTGCCACTTAAAGAAGTAAAATTAGTAAACAAACCAAATGAACCAATTGTATTTCTGGTTTGAATTTCTATTGGTTTTTTGCTAGGTGATTTTATTTTAAAATTTACTAAACCGCCAAATTGGGTTCCATATTGTAGAGAAGCAGCACCACGAATTACCTGAACTTCATCTAAAGCTTCAGTTGGAGTTGCATAATAACTTTCTGGATAACCTAAAACATCGGCACTTATGTCATAACCATTCTGTCTTGTATTAAAATTAGATGTTCTGTTTGGGTTTAATCCACGACCACCAATACTTAATTGCAAACCACCATCAGAATTTTCATTAATCGTTAAACCAACAACTTGTCCAAAAATTTGGCGGGCATTATTAGTTGATTTGTTTGCTGTTAATTTTTCTACTGAAATAACTTCTGTTTTTTTACCTGCATAAATAGCTGTTTCATCAACATCTTTTAGTCTGTTTAAAGCAAAAATCTTATCCTTTTGTGCCATTAAAACTATTTCATTCAGTAAATTAATTTTTTGCAAGATTACATTGTACTTTGAAGTTGTTGAAGCGACTACAACTTCTAAAACTTCATAATCTATACTATAAAAAACAACGGTATTTTTTTCATCAGTTTTAATCTCAAGGATATATTTTCCTTCAGCATCTGTGGTTGTACTTTTTCCGTTTGTCTTGTTATAGACGTTTACTTCTGCAATCGGAATTCCAGAAAACTCATTCACACGTCCACTAATTTTTTCTTGTGCAGTTGTAGTAAAACTGATTAAAAGTAATACTACTATTTTAAAGGCCTTTAATTTCATCGTTAAATGGTAAAATCCAGTTTTTTGGTTTAAATGATTCTTTCTCATTGGCTAAATTTACATTTGGGTCAATATATTTTTGACTTAACCTTCCGTTTAGCGCAACGTAACTTTCTATATATACTTGTGGGTTTGCAACCCCTTGTTTTTTATAATAATTTCTCAAAATATGGGCGTATTCTAAAATAAAATCAGGTTGAAAACTCATCTGTTTTTCCTGAAAAGTTGTGAGGAAAAGTGAATTATTAACTCTTATTTCTTGTTTAGTTTTAGCATCAACTACTTTAAACTGCGTATAACCAGCTTTTTCCATTAACATCACACGCCAAGAGAATCTATAGCCTTCTTCTGTCCAAAATAACTCATTAGGATATAATAGATATCGAAAAGGAAAAGCCAATTGAAAAGCAATAAAGGCAATTAAAAAACCTCTAATTAATTTTGAAGATAACTTTCTGGTTTCGAGTTGCAAATTATTCTTAAATACTTCTGTATTGACTTTAAAAAATGCAGCAATTTTTTGTAAAATTTTTTCGTGAAACGATGGTTCAAAAAACACTAAAGAGCTAATAATCATTACAAATGGGAAAACACCAATTGGAAATAACATTCTTGTTAGTATATGAAATACAACTACTAATACAAAGGCAAATTTGCGCGTTGGTTTATAAAGTAACAAAAAAGGGATGGCTAAATCATATATCATTCCAGACCAACTAAAAGCATAATGAACCCAATTTTGATTTAAAATAGTTTTAATTATGGGTAAATCATTATTAGTAGGTAACCAGATTTTTAAAGGCATAGCTTCTAACAACCAATCTGAATTTATTTTAGCTAAACCAGCGTAAATATATACAATGGCAATTAAAATTTTAAGAATATCAACATTCCATTTAGGAATAAATTGAAAACTTAATTTTTGATTTTTCTTAGCATCTACTGAAAAGTATGCATTTGCTGGAAGAAATATAAAAACAAAACTCACTATTGAAATAAAATAATAATGATTCAAATATGTTGTTTTGTCTAACAATTCTATATAAGTAAAACAAAGAAAAAAAGTGATAATTGCAATTCTATATTTATAACCAATGGCTACACAAAAAGCAGCAAGTGCAGCAATTAAAAATAGGAGGTAAGTGTAGTTTCCTAATCTTGGAATCCATTCAAAACCATAATAAGTAAAACGATTGGATGGTAAAATATATAGTTTTTCAATCCAACCTAAAGCAGCAAATCTAATTAAACTAAAAAGCATCATTAAACCAAACGCTAACCTGTAAAAAGCTAGCGTTGCGGTTGGTGTGTATAAGTTAAAGTATGTCTTTAGTTTTTGTATCATGATTAATCACCGTCGCCATCTACATAATCAATAGTAATATTTAAAGCTTGCATCATATCTAGTTTAACATAAACTACATTTTGTTGTAAAACATCGTATGCATTAAGCATTTTTGAATTTTCAGTTGTAATTTGACTTGAGAAGTTATTGTTCAAAAGATTATTTGCGGTATAACTACTTGAAAATTGATTGTTTATAATGTCGCTCAAATTTTGACCACTTCTTACAGCATTTACATAATCTAAATAAGATTTTAAACTTGGACCAGTTGCAGTACTGTTAAAATTTTTACCATTAAAAAAATCTTGTTGTGACTGAATAGCTATGTTTAGTAATTCTTTAGAAATATCTTTTTTATAAAAGGCTTCTACTTTTTCAGGGAACAAAGTTCCACTAGAAAATATTCCAGCAGGAATGCCAATTTTTCCACTTCTGATATCTTTTTCTAAATTTTTAACAAATAAGTTTGTCATCTTATTAACTGAACTACTTACTGCATTTCCATTACTAGAAATAAAAGTGTTTCTATAAGGCCCATTCCAGTCAGTAACAACTGAATTGCTATTTGCTTTTAATTTATTAGTTACATCAAGTAAATATTGTTTATACTTATTCGCATTTGCATTTGTTGAATAAAAGCTAACAATATCAATGTCAGTTGAACCTAGTCCGTTTAAAAGATAATCTAAAGCAGGAAAGCCTTGTTTAGAGAATTGTGATAATAAATCTAAATTATAATTACCATTTGCGATATTGTTTTCTATTTCAACAGCATCTGTAGGATAAGTATTTGTGGCTTCTTTTAAGTTTATTTCTAATGCTTTACCAACATAAAACATAGTTACTTTTTGATAGGCTTTATAAGCGTTTATCCATGAAGCTCTTGCTAATTGAAGGTTAACTTCGGATGGTGTTGTTGTAAAATTATTTACGTCAGAAGTTAATGTTTGCATTTTGTTGTCATAATCTTCATAACTTGGAATAATAATGTTGTCCGCCCAATATGTTAACATTGTGGTTCTGTCATAATTATCGGTAGTTGAACCATCATTATTGTCGGTTGATGAACAAGCATACATCAGAGAAATAAGACTGATAAATAAGAATATTTTTTTCATTTTTAGAATTATTTTTGCAAAAATACGAATGTTTTTATTCTTATCTATATTTATTCTAAATAAATTTAAAATAATTTTATCAACAATTGTAAGGCTTTGCGGTACTTTGTTTTTTATAAATTTTCTATTTTCTTAAATAAAACATCAATAACTTTTAATTATTGATGTTTACTTAGTTGTTCTTTAATTTACAGTAGCTGCTTGAGATACAGTAAACCCATATTTAGACGCTATTTGAGTTGAAACAGCATCTAATTTTGGAGATAAATTATCAATATCCCAGAAACCATTTTGACCACTTACTAAAGTATTTAACATAGAGTCAACTTCAGCTTTTGAAAAATAAGGATTGTTAGTTCCTGGTTTGTTTGTGTATCTTAATGACATGATAAAACCATATCCTTCTGATAATGCATGAAATGCTTTTGCGCCATTATCTGTAACCAATTTAGCTTTGCCTTCCTGTAAATAAAAGACAGCTCTTACTGCAGTAACTAAAGCTAATTTTTCTTTAATAATTGCAGCTTGTGCATTACGAGTTGTATAATCATTTGCTACAATTGCAGCTCTTCCTTTTCTAAAGGCTAAATCAATATCTGCTTTTAATGTATTAAAATCAACATCAGCATTTACTTGATTGATATAACTTGACCAAAATTTATATATAGTACTTGTGGCGTCATCACTTCCATAAATATAACCGTACGCCTCATCCCAGTTATGTTCCATCGTAGTGTAGTTTTTACCAGTTTCAACAACTTTATTAGTATTATCTGCGTTGTTTGTACCTGCATCTAATTTGTTAGTACTTAAATAATTATTTACGATTTGATCCATAAAAGAAGCACCCATCATTCCTTTTAAAAAAACTTGTTGAGGTTCTAATCCGTTTGCAGCAAATAATCTAGTAGAAGAACCGTCTAAATATTTACCTGCAACTCCAGCCGAAGCATTATTTCCTTGACTTGCATTATTTCCTTCGGTAAATTGATTTTCAAAAAAGGTTCTTACATTAACTTGTTCGGTAGTTGTTCCACCACCATATAACAAAGTAAAATAATCAATAGATGCAGCAGTTTTATCTTTTAATTGTTTTCCAGAATCATTTAAATCTGTAGTTAAAAAAGGACTTCCAGTATTAGTATACATATTGTTTAATACAGTTGCATCTACAGCAATTGAAGCTGCTGCTTGAGTTTTATAATAATCTCCCATTTCTTGTAACATCTCTATTCTAGTTGTTTGACCAGAATAATCAACCGAAGTTAAATTGTTTCTCTCAAACGTGTAGGTTTCTGGAATAGTATAGTTTTGAGTTGATGGAATTGAATCATCCTTATCACTTGAACATGATATAAATAAAGTAGAAAAGACTACTAAAGCTAAAAATTGTTTTTTTGTACTCATTGCTTATTTAGATTTAATTAAAATAACAATGCAAAAATAATACGCGTTTTCCAATTGACAAAACTTATTTAGACTTATTTTAAATAAACTTTTTAAGGTGTTGATTTTCAATAAAAAAAAAGAGAAATTTTAACATTACAAAGTCTATTTTTTTTTCATTATCTTTGCACTCCAATAAAAGAATACAAAATGTTAGAAAGACTTCAATATGTAAAACAACGTTTCGATGAAATATCAGATTTAATTATTCAACCTGATGTTATTTCAGATCAGAAACGTTATGTGCAATTAAACCAGGAGTATAAAGGTTTAAAAGATTTAATGGAAAAGCGTGAAGAGTTAATAAATTTAACGGCTAACGTAGCCGAAGCTAACGAAATAATTGCTGATGGTTCTGATGCCGAAATGGTTGAAATGGCTAAAATGCAGTTAGACGAGGCTAAAGATCGTATGCCTGAATTAGATGATGAAATTAAATTTTTATTGATTCCAAAAGATGAAGAAGATGCCAAAAACGTAATGGTTGAAATTCGTGCGGGAACGGGTGGAGATGAAGCTTCTATTTTTGCAGGAGACTTATTTCGTATGTACACTAAATATTGTGAAAGTAGAAACTGGAGAACTTCTGTAGTTGATATTAGTGAAGGAACTTCGGGTGGTTTTAAAGAGGTTATTTTTGAAGTTACAGGAGAAGATGTATATGGAACGTTAAAATTTGAAGCTGGTGTGCATCGTGTACAACGTGTGCCGCAGACTGAAACACAAGGTCGCGTGCATACATCTGCAGCAACGGTTATGGTTTTGCCAGAAGCAGAAGAATTTGATGTTCAAATTGATATGAACGATGTTCGTGTAGATTTCTTTTGCTCGTCTGGTCCAGGTGGTCAATCGGTAAATACAACTAAATCTGCCGTTCGTTTAACACATATTCCAACAGGTTTAGTGGCACAATGTCAAGATCAAAAATCACAACATAAAAATAAAGACAAAGCTTTTACAGTTTTACGTTCCCGTTTATATGAAAAAGAATTAGCTATTAAACAAGCCGAAGATGCGGTTAAACGTACTTCTCAAGTAAGTAGTGGTGACCGTTCTGCTAAAATTAGAACGTATAATTATTCGCAAGGTCGTGTAACAGATCACCGTATTGGTTTAGATGTTTTTGATATGGATGGGGTTATGAATGGTAAAATTCAAAAATTTATAGACGAACTTCAATTGGTAAACAATACAGAAAAATTAAAAGAATCAGAGGTTTTTTAAACTTTGATTAAATTTTAAAAAAAAACAGCGAGAATTATCTCGCTGTTTTTTTTTAAAAGCATTTGCTAAATCTAATGATTGTAAATTAACAATTATTTTTTTGCTTCTGCGTTTTCTTCAGATTTTGATCCCATTCTGTTAACAGTATACATTGGAGCAAATTTGATTTTAATTCCAGCAATTTTTCTGTTATCTGAAGATGATAAACCTTCATTTTCTACTGTATTTTTTCTAGTATCTAAAGCTTCATAAGTCAATTTTATTTCATCCCAATCTTCTCTTGAATATGATTCTTTATTTTTTTCAATTGTAGTATAAAAGTTTTCGTAAACACTTAAGATATTATCTTTGTTTACCCAGTTAAACTTCATGTCATCATTAATATAACTGTCTCCAAAGAATGTTTTGTACATTTTTATTTTGGTGTTTTCAGCATTCATTTTTTCATTTTCAGCAATAACTTTTAACTTGTACTCTTCAAATTTAGTGGAAGAGTTTTCAACTTTTGTTTGAATGGCTTCTTTATCTTTTGCTTCAGCAAGAGATGTTTCTGCGTCCATTTTCATTCTTTCGTAATTTGTCTGAATAACTTCCCAGTTAGCAGCAGCTTCTGCTTGGTCAACATTTCTGATTGAATCTACAAATTTTTCATATGAATCTACAGATTTTTGAGCCATTTCTTGTTTTTCGTCTTTACATGATGTAAATACAGTTGTCAATGCAACTAATCCTAATGTTAATTTAAAGTTTTTCATTTTTTATTATTGTTAATATATGGTTGATATTATGTTAAAGTGAAGAGCTCTATAATATTTGAAATTATTATATAGTTAGTCTTCGTTTTTATGTACTTTTTTTGAAATAAAATTAGTAATACCATATTGTATAAGATAGCCAACTATTTTTTTAAATGTTGATTTTGACTTTCCAATTAAAAGTTTTTTTGAAATATATCCTCCCGCTATACTTACTACTGATTGCAATAAGTTAGACTTAACTTCAGAAGATTCATTGAAATCGACTAATACTTGATTTAATAAGCTAACGGGCTTTAAACTTTTATAGGTTAAATTTAATTGTTGTTTTAGTTCATCAAGTTTTAAATTTCTTTGACGTTCTAGTTGCTCAATTGCTAAATCAAGTTTTTCATTTTGATTTTTATATGATTTCATCTTTAGAAGTATTTGAATTAGTTTTTTTAATTTTCTTTTTTAATAATTTTGCAATTATCAAGTTTGTCAATGGAATTTTTAATAATTTATTATTGAAATAAAAAATGATAATTGATAATAATAAATAAACTCCCGAAACAATTAAAAAACCTAGATACATTTCACCTAATATTTTTCCAACATAAAGGCTTAAAGCTATGTTTATAAATAAAGTGAACATTGCAACAATTAGAATTAAAACTAACCTTGCAAATAATGATGAAACTACATCTGCAGTTCTATCTATAGCATTTAGTCTAAAAAGCTCTATACTAGTTTCTGTATATTCTTTTGTTTTTTGATATAACAATTCCATGTTTGTTGCAATATTGTCCATTATTATTTTTTATTTATTAATTTTTTTTTTTGCATCTTTTAATTCTTCTTTTCCTTCTTCTAACAAATCTTCTCCACGAATAACTAATGAGTCATATTTTTCAGAAACTGTTTCTAAAAATTCATCAAAATTATCCTTTAAGCTATCTTTAGCTTTGTTGGTTTTTTTTGCAATTTTTTTTCTTGTTTTAGATCCTTTTTCTGGAGCAAATAAAATTCCTAAAGCTGCACCTACTGCAACGCCACCTAATACTCCAATTATTGTTTTACTTGTTTTCATACTGTTTAAATTTAATTGTTAATTTATATATTTTTTCCTTTTATTAACCTTAATAAAATTGCAATAACTGCTATTATTAATAATATGTGAATTAAACCACCTGCACTGTAAACAAAGAATCCAAGAGCCCATAAAAGGACTAAGATTACTGCTGCTATATATAATAAATTTTGCATGTTTTCTGTTTATTAAAGGTTATTAATTAGTTTAATTTTAGTGCTAAATACACACTAATATTACTGTTTTTTCCATCAGGAAATGAGTAATTTGTTCCGCCAAAACTTCTTTCTTTTCCTACTGTAGATAATCCATAGTTATAACGAGCTCCAATTCCTATTGATTCAAAGTCGAAACCTAAACCAGCAGATAATCC
>JBLHNH010000081.1:0-11893 GCA_047622645.1 Flavobacterium sp. | reverse complement strand
AATAATTTCTAAATCAAACTTTACATAAAAAGACAAACGCTTGGTATATTCTTCAATCAATGTTTGAAGATTTTTGTTGTCAGTTTTGCCAATTGCAATTAGTTTAATGTTCATTTTAAAACTTTCTGCAAATGTACAATTCTTTATTTATTGATAATCTTCATACCAATTAAACTTGTTTTCTATAATCTCCCTTTTATGTTCTCTAATGAAATTAAGATAAGCTTTTGCAATAGGAGAAAGTGATTTTTGTGATTGCCAAATCAAATTCCAATCCGTTTTAGTAGGCAAACCTTTTACAGGAATAATTTTTAAATCTCCTTTTTGCAATTCATTTTTAATTCCAATCAAAGGCATAATAGAAAGACCTAAGCCTGCAATTACTGCTTGTTTTACAGCTTCGTTAGAAGTAAGTTCTAGTTTGTTTTTAATTTTTAAATGATGAGTTTCAAAAAAGCGTTCCATTTTAAAACGAGTTCCTGATCCATTTTCTCTGTATATTATAGGGAATTCACTAATTTTTTTAGGCAAAATTATATTTTTTGGCATTTCAAAATCGCGGTTAGCCACTAAGAAAAGCTTGTTTTGCATCAATTCTTCATTGAATACTCTCAAGTTTTCGGGTAAAATTGAAACTAAAGCAAAATCAACTTCGTTTTTTTCAAGACTTCTAATAACCTTTGATTTATTGGTAACATCTAGTTGAAGGTCTATCCCTTGATGTTGTTTTAAAAAATCAGATAAAAAATAAGGTATAATGTATTTAGCAGTAGAAACTACAGAAATTTTCAAAGTTCCTGTCAAATGTCCTTTGAAAGCTAAAGTTTTGAATTGAATTTCTTGTATTTCATTATTAATTCTTCTTGCAATTTCTGCAATTTCATTTCCAAATTCGGTTACATAAAGTTGTCTGCCAACAATTTCCGTTAACGGGATTTCAAATTGGTCTTGAAAGTTTCTCAATTGAATAGAAACAGCCGGTTGTGTTAAATGTAATTCTTCAGCAGCTTTAGTAATGCTCTTGGTTTCGACAATTTTTAAAAAAACTTGTAATTGATGCAAAGTATAGTTCATAAATAATGTTTATGTAATTCATTACAAATATAAATAAAAGTTTATGAATAAACAATACTACATTTGTATTAAATAATTCACAAAGTAAAAACTCTTTATTTTATTAGTAATCAAAAACAAAAAAAAATGACACGAATTACAGTAGCAAAAGGTGACGGAATTGGTCCAGAAATTATGGACGCAACACTGAAAATTATCCAAGCAGCGGGTGCGAAAATTGAAATTGATGAAATTGAAGTTGGGGAAAAAGTTTATTTATCAGGAAACACATCAGGTATAGCGAATGAATCTTGGGATGTAATTAGGAGAAATAAAATTTTCTTAAAAGCACCAATTACAACACCTCAAGGGGGCGGATATAAAAGTTTAAACGTAACCACTAGAAAATTTTTAGGTTTATATTCTAATGTAAGACCATGTATGAGCTTACATCCTTTTGTTGAAACAAAACATCCTAATATGGATATCGTAATTGTAAGAGAAAATGAAGAAGATTTATATGCTGGAATTGAGCACCAACAAACTGATGAGGTTGTTCAATGTTTAAAATTAATAAGTAGACCAGGTTGCGAAAAAATTGTTCGATATGCCTTTGAATATGCTAAGGTTTATGGTAGAAAAAAAGTGACTTGTTTTACAAAAGACAATATCATGAAGCAAACAGACGGATTGTTTCACGAGGTTTTTGATGAAATTGCTTTAGAATATCCAGAAATTGAAAACGAACATTGGATTATCGATATAGGTGCTGCAAAAATGGCAGATACACCAGAAATTTTTGATGTAATTGTTACTTTAAACCTATATGGTGATGTAATTTCTGATATTGCAGCACAAATTGCTGGTTCGGTTGGTTTAGCAGGATCAGCCAACATTGGCGAAGAATGTGCTATGTTTGAAGCTATTCATGGATCTGCACCACGAAGAGCTGGTCAGAACATGGCCAATCCATCTGGTTTGTTAGAAGGAGCTGTAATGATGTTGAATCATATTGGACAAACAGAAGTTGCCGAAAAAGTTCAAAACGCTTGGTTAAAAACAATAGAAGACGGAATTCACACTTATGACATTTACAAAGAAAATGTAAGTAAAGAAAAAGTTGGGACTAAAGAATTTGCTCAAGCTGTAATTGAAAATTTAGGACAAAAACCTTCTATACTAAAAGTAGTTAATTTTTCAAAAGATGCCGTTTTAAGCTTGCCAAAATATGAGAAAAAAACACCAAAAAATAAGGAATTAGTTGGTGTAGATTTATTTGTGCATTGGAATGGAACGAATCCAGATGAATTAGCTGAAATTATTCAAAGTATAAATACTGAAAACAAGCAATTGACAATGATAACTAATAGAGGTATTAAAGTTTGGCCTGAGGGATTTAACGAAACTTATTGTACGGATCATTGGAGATGTAGATTTAAGCCTACCAATGGTAAGATAATGTATAAGAATCAAATTATTACTTTGTTGACTAGAGCCTTAGATGCTAAAATAGATGTGATTAAAACTGAAAATTTATATGAATTTGATGGAAAATCCGGATATTCATTAGGTCAGGGACAATAAATTTAAAATTATAAAACTAACATTTTAAGCTAAACAACAAAGATTAAAGTTGTTGTTTAGCTTTTTTACATAAATAATATTTATGCAATTCATTAAAAATATAAATAAGAATAGATGAATAAGATTATGGAAATTTGCATCATTAAAATAATACAATTATGAAAACTAAATTAATTTTTGCAACGGTTATTTATCTGTCATTGTTATTTATGGCTTTTTATAAGCCACAATCATCTTTAATATCAGATAGTTTAATTGTAGGATCAACTATTTTTTATGGTTTGTGTTCAATTTCAATTTTAACTAATAATCAAAACATAACTAAAAACAATTAAAATGGAGAATCAGAAAGAATTTAAATTAGTAAAAGGTGTTTTTTCACCAGAAGAAGCCAAAGAAGTTTTGTTTAAGTTGGTTAATAGTAAAATAAAAATTCATCAATTAGAGAAATTTAGTCTAGCGGAAAGAAATATTGAAGATTTAAATCACTCTGAGGAAAGAATTCATCAACTAGAATCTTCTAAAACTGAAATTGAAAAACAAATTAATTTGGCTCAAAAAGAAAATAAATCCATTAAGATTGATGGTACAATTGTTTTAGAATTTATAGATAATATCTAATGTTTCAAGGTAGAAAATTACTAATTGCAACCCAACACAAAAAAGAGGAAGTAATCGCTCCTTTATTTGAAAAACACCTACAAGTAGAATGTTTTGTAGCTAGAGAATTTGATACAGATTTATTTGGAACTTTTTCTGGAGAAATAGAGCGAAAATTAGATGTTATTGAAACTTTACGCCAAAAATGTTTGCTAGCTCTGAAGAATACAACTTATGATTTGGCAATAGCTAGTGAAGGTTCATTTGGAGCTCATCCAACACTGTTTTTTGCCCAAGCTGATGATGAATTGCTAATGTTTAAAGATGTTAAAAACGATATCGAAATTATATCAAGACACATTTCAGTTGAAACTAATTTTGATGGAATGGTTGTGAGTAACATAAAAACATTAGAGGATTTTGCCTCAAAAGTAAATTTTCCTTCTCATGGAATTATCCTTAAATCTTCTGAAACAAATCCAAAAATTATTATAAAAGATGTTCTTTCTCTTTCTGAACTGATTAATGCTTTTAATAAACTTAATAAAAGCCATGAATATGTGTTTGCAGAAACAGACATGCGAGCCCATAGAAACCCAACACGAATGCATGTTATTAAACAAGCTGCAGAAAAAATTGTTGAAAAAATAAACACATTATGTACTTCTTGTCAATTTCCCGGTTTTGAAGTAAAACAAATAAATTCAGGTCTACCATGTGGTTTGTGTGGCTTTAAAACAAAGTCAACTTTAAGCTATACTTATGGGTGCTCAAAATGTGATTACAAAGAGGAAAAATACTTTCCGTTGGATAAAAAAACCGAAGACCCGATGTATTGTGATTATTGTAATCCTTAAGCTATGAAAATAAGTAACGATATAAACGAAGCTGCCTTTTGGTTAAGTCAAAATAAAGTTGTGGCAATTCCAACCGAAACAGTTTATGGATTAGCAGCCAATATTTACAATGAAGAAGCTGTAAATTCTATCTATAAAATTAAAGATAGGCCTTCCAATAATCCATTGATAGTTCATATAAAGTCAGAGCGCGAATTATTTAAATATGTAGAAAATATTCCAGTAAAAGCAAGTTTACTAGCAAAGACTTTTTGGCCAGGGCCATTGACATTAGTGTTAAAAAAAGCAGCTCATATTCCAAATTATATAACATCTAATAAAGATACTGTAGCAATTAGAGTTCCCGCTCATCCATCCACTTTAAAATTATTGGAAAGTTTGCTTTTTCCTTTGGCAGCTCCAAGCGCAAATCCTTCCAATAGTGTGAGTTCTACAACTGCACAACATGTTTTGGATTATTTTGGAGACAAATTACCTTTTATTTTAGATGGTGGTTCTTGTGCAAAAGGATTAGAGTCTACAATTGTTGGATTTGAAAAAGGAGAACCAATTATTTATAGATTAGGTGCATTGTCAGTAGAGCATATAGAAAAAGTGATTGGTAACGTTCAAATTAGAAATAATGCTACTCAAAATCCTGATGCACCTGGGATGTTCTCTAAGCATTATGCTCCCAAAACGCCACTGTATATTACGCAAAATTTGGAATCGTTTTTAGCAGAAAATACAGCAATAAATATTGCTTATTTAGGATTTGATAAACCTTTAAATCATTTGAAAATCACTCATAATTACCTTTTATCCGAAGACGGAAGTTATGATCAAGCTGCTGCCAATTTATATAAAACTTTAATTGAAATGGACTCGAAGCATTTCGATTTAATATTAACCCAATATTTACCTGAAATAGATTTAGGAAAATCTATAAACGACAGACTTTTAAGAGCTGCATTTAAAATAAATTAAAAACCCAACTATGAATTTAGATTTACTAATCGAAAACTTAAAAAATCCAGCTTTATTATTTTTTATTTTAGGAATAATTGCTGTAAGATTGAAAAGTGATTTGGCTATTCCAGAGAATTCTTCTAAGTTTATTTCTTTGTACCTTTTGTTTGCCATTGGTTTTAAAGGCGGACAAGAATTGGCTCATAGTGTATTTTCTATGGAAATTATTTATTGTATTATTTTTGGACTTTCAACAGCTGTCTTGATTCCAATCGTTACTTTTTTTATATTAAAGAAAAAGCTTTCGGTTTCTAATGCTGGAGCTATTGCTGCAGCTTATGGTTCAGTAAGCGCTGTTACTTTTGTTACTGCCATTTCATTTTTAGAATTACAAAACATTCAGTTTAATGGTCATATGGTAGCTGTAATGGCTTTGATGGAAGCACCTGCAATTATTGTTGGCGTTGTTTTAATTCGAATGTTTTCATCAAAAAAAGAAACTAGTACATCACAATCTTTAGGTTCCATCATACAACATTCTTTTACGAACGGAAGTGTTCTGTTAATTTTAGGAAGTTTGGTCATTGGCTTTTTAGCAAGTGATGAACAAGCAATGGGAATTAAACCTTTCACAAACGATTTGTTCAAAGGCTTTTTAGCAATTTTTCTTTTAGATATGGGTATTGTTTGTGGTAATAAATTAAAAGATTTCTTAAAGAATGGAGCTTTTACCACAGTTTTTGCCATAGTAGTTCCATTAATAAACGGAGTTATTTTTGCTTGTTTAAGTGGTTTTTTTACTCAAAATATTGGTGACAGATTTATGTTGACCATTTTAGCTGCAAGTGCTTCATATATTGCTGTTCCGGCTGCCATGAAAATTGCTGTTCCTAAAGCGAATCCAGGAATTTTTATACCAATGGCTTTAGCAATTACTTTTCCTGTAAACATTACTATAGGAATGCCAATTTATATGTTTGTGATTATGTCTTGTTAAAGATTTAATTAATTTATACTAATTAAAGTATTTTTAAGTTATTCTATAATAACATAATCAAATGAAACACCTTTTTTTAGTAGTTTTTATAGCAGTCTTTAGTTGTAAAGAAGTTTCTTCGGAAAAATTACCTTCTGAACTAGTTAATGAAGAAAAGTCAACTAAAGACTATTCAAAAATACATCAAGAAGCTTTAACTTATTGTAAAACTAATGGTTTTAACGTAAATTATTATTTTTTAGTTGACATGAGTATTCATTCAGGTAAAAATAGGTTTTTTGTTTACGATTTTATATCAGATACTATTACAGATAAAAATCTTGTAACCCATGGAAGTTGTGATAAATTTGAAGATAATAAAGCTAAATGGGAAAAAGTAAAATTTAGTAATACAAAAAATAGTCATTGTTCGTCGAAAGGAAAGTTTAAAATTGGTAAACGCGATTATAGTAGTTGGGGTATAAATGTAAAATATTGGTTACATGGTTTAGAACCTTCAAACAATAATGCTTTGGAAAGAGTACTAGTACTTCATTCTTGGAATGCTGTTAAAAACGAAGAAATTTATCCAAAATATTCACCATTAAGTTGGGGATGTCCTGCAGTTTCAAATGAATTTATGATAGTGTTAGATGAAAAATTAAAAACAACTAAAAAGCCAGTTTTGCTTTGGGTTATAGAGTAGTTTTATTTTTTTGAATTCTCTTCTGTTAAGTCACTTAGATGCACTCGAAGAGCATTTACTGAAATACTGATTTCCCAAAAAGACAAAGCTAGTGATATTAATAAAGAAAGCATACTTACTCCAAAAAGATAAATACCTATCATTTGTTGTTCAACAAAAAGTAAAAGCATTGCAAAAACTGATAAAAACAAACACATAACTCCAAATAATTGCATGTAACGAATTAAGGTCAACCTTAAGTTTAAATTTTTAATTTCTAGTAAGATACTTTTGTTATGTTCTTGGTCGTATGTTTTTTTTAATCCTCTAACAATTTGAGCTATAGTTAAAAATCTATTGGTATATGCCAATAAGATTAAAGAAGTTGCAGAAAAGAGTAGAGCTGGTGTTTCTATATTTAATGTCATGATTTAGTTTTCGTAGTTCATTATAATTACATCTGTATTTAACCTAACTTTTAACCATTCTTTTATCTGATTTCTTTCTTTTGAATCAATTTTTTCTTTAGATTTTAAATTAGAAATCCAAATGTTTTTCTGTATGGAATCATTTACTAAAATAGAAGGTTGCAAAACAAAATTTTCGATAGAAGGGTATTGTGCTTTTAGTTCTTTGTAAATTTGAGTAGTTAATGTTTTTTGTTTATAAATACTGTCTAATTGATTAGATAGATTTTCGATAAGAATAGCTTTTTCACTAATAGCATTAGTTAATAATTTTTCCTGATCATTATTGTTACTTTCATTTAAATACGAAAAACCTTGCTGAATTTTTAAACTACAGTCTTGAAGATAATATTTGTTTAATTTTACTTTTAATACATTGACAGCACTATCCTTTATTAATAAACCTCCATAAGTTAATACAATCTCTTTGTTGTCAGCATTAATAGTTTTTTTTAATAAATAATTATTAGGTAGGACGGCTTCTTTATCTATAAATTGGTTTGCTTTTTTTTCAAATTTGTTTTTTTGCACTATGTCATATCCAAAATACATACTTGGAATTAAAGTCGTGATTACTATTGCCCAAACAATCCTATTTACTCTAGCTTTTTCTTTCTTATCAGGATGTACTTTAAAAGGAAATTTTAATAGACGTGCAGTTATTAAGGTTGCCAAAGCAATAAAAACGGTATTAATTAAGAATAAATACAAAGCACCAAAAAAATATTCCCATTGCAAAGTGGCTAAACCATAACCTGCAGTACACAAAGGTGGCATCAAAGCAGTTGCTATAGCTACACCCGGAATAACATTTCCTTTTAGCTTACTCGAAGTAGCTAAAATTCCGGCTAAACCGCCAACAAAAGCAATTAACACATCGTAAATTGTTGGAGAAGTTCTTGCTAATATTTCAGTTTGGGCATCATTTATTGGTGAAATAGCAAAATATAACGAAGAGGTTACTAAACCAACGGCCGCTGCAAAAAGATAATTATAACCTGCTTTTTTGAGTAAAGCTAAATCATTAATAGCCATTCCTAAACCCAATCCCATAATTGGTCCCATTAAAGGAGAAATTAACATAGCTCCTATAACTACAGCTGGTAAATTTATATTTAGACCTAATGAAGCAATAAAAATAGCAAAAACTAGAACCCAAAGGTTGGTTCCTTGAAAATCAACACCATTATAGATAGTTTCAATAACATTTTTGAAACTTTCTTTTTCTCTGTTTAATTTAAAATTATCTAATATATTCATTGTTAACACATTTCGTTAGTGTAAAAATACATTTTCTTTTTTAATTTTTTTTCATAAAAAATCCGATATGTACTTCATATCGGATTTTTTATTCTTAATTGATATTTTGTTTAATTTTTTAAGTATTTCTCCAAAAATTGGTCTTGTTCCCATAATAAATGAAAAATGTTTTCTTGAGTCACATAACCATGACTTTCTTTTGGTAAAAGAACCATTCTAACTGGTGCGCCTAATCCTTTTAAAGCTTGAAAATAACGTTCCGTTTGTAAAGTAAATGTTCCAGGGTTATTATCTGCTTCACCATGAACTAATAACATAGGAGTTTTCATTTTTTCTGCATTCATAAATGGAGACATCTTATTGTAAATATTTGGAACATCCCAATAATTTCGTTGTTCACTTTGAAAGCCAAAAGGAGTTAACGTTCTATTATAAGCGCCACTTCTTGCAATTCCGCAAGCAAATAAGTTTGTATGCGTTAATAAATTTGCCGTCATAAATGCACCATAACTATGTCCACCAACAGCTACTTTTGCTTTGTTGATATACCCTAATTTGTCAACGGCATCAATAGCTGCTTCAGCATTCCCGACTAGTTGTTGAATAAAAGTGTCGTTTGGTTCTGTTTCTCCTTCACCCACAATTGGAAAAGAAGCATCGTCTAAAACCGCATAACCTCTAGTTACCCAATAAACAAATGAACCATAATATGGAAACGTAAATTCATTAGGGTTTTGTGTACTTTGTCCAGCGCTGTTTTTGTCTTTATATTCTCTTGGGTAAGCCCAAATTAATAAAGGTAATTTTTCTTTTTTCTTCATGTCATAGCCTGCTGGCAAGTATAAAGTTCCAGATAAATCAACACCATCTTTTCTTTTGTAATTGATTACTTCTTTATAAACATTTTTAATGCTTTCAAAAGGATTTGCAAACTGAGTTATTGCCGAAACTTTTTTGCTTTTCAAATTACGCATGTAGTAATTTGGATATTCATTTTTAGATTGAAGTCTTATCATTACTTCTCCTTTTTTTACATCTTCTAATGAAAGTAAATCTTCTTTTTTGTCTTTGTAAGCAGATTGGTATAATCGTTTTGGAGTTAATGTTTTTAAACTAAATTCGTCTATAAATGGAAATTGCCCATCTTTTGTATAACCATCTCCCATTAGATATAACTTATTGTTTTCTACCAACAACACATTTTGTCCAAATTCATTTCTATGTGTTTCAAAGTTACCTGGATCAGCGTAGACATCTTGCGAATTTCTATCTGAGATAATTTTTGGTGCTACAGAACTATTTGAAGGGTCAAAAAGATATGTTTTAGTATTTCGAGTATCATACCAACTATCATAAGCAATAGCTATATTTTTTGTGCCCCAAGTAATTCCAGCATAACGCTGTTTTGTTTTTAAAATAGATGAAGGTTCAGAAGTAAAAGGTGCATCCCAAGAAAAAACTTCGTCTCTAAATTCCATTTCATTTGCTGGATCACCTTCATCCAAAGCTTTAACATAAGACAAAGTTGCAGGTAAATCATTTCTCCAGCCCATGCTTCTTATTCCTTTTCTAGTCGCCATAAAACCTTTTGGTCTAATTTCGTCTAATGGTACTTCATTTACCACTTTTACTGACTTTCCATTTTCATCATAAATTGTTGAAGTTATTGGAAAACGACTAACAGAAACTATATAAGAAAAAGGTTTTTCAACTGTGTTTATCATAATGTAGTTTCCATCAGGAGAAAAAGTTTCACCAGCATACATAGCGGCTTCTTTGAATAATGTTTTTGTTCCGTTTAATGAAACTTTATATATTTCTGAAGTAATTAAACTTTCAAAATTTGCTTCATCAGTTTTGTTTTTTAATAAATCTTGATACGTTCTATTTTGAGATTTTGAGCCATCACTACTAGAAACCGTTGGTCCAGTTGGAATATCTTTTAAGGTGTCAATTAAAGCAGGTTTGTTTGCAGGTAAAGTTCTAATTAAGATATTTTCACTATCCTTAAACCAACTTGAAGGATTTCCAATATTTGCATTAATTATAGCTTCTGTCAATTTTTTAGCTGAAGCTGAAGCTACATCTATAACCCATAATTCAACTCCTTTTTGAGTGGTATGAGTAAATGAAATTTTCTTATAATTTGGTGACCAAGAAATATTTGTAATTCTAGGATTCTTCGGTAAATCAGAAACTTGTGTAAGGTTTTTATCAGAAAATTTTCTGATTTTCAAATTATTTATGTAAGTTACAGAACTCGATATATTTGTAATTGGATTAATTCGTAAACCACCTAATTTCATTTCATCTTGATTTAAATCTTCAAGGTTTTTATAGGTATTCCTGTAACTGAACAATATGTATTGACGCTCTTTATCCATAGATATTGAAGGTGCTCTTTCATAATCTGCTAAAGCCAAAATCTCCTTTGGTGGCGTTTGATAAGAAATGTTTTCTTGTGAAAATCCTAGGAATCCTATAAAAAGGAAAAGTAATGGTAAAATTTTTAATTTCATAAGTAGATTAAATATGTTATTTTAAAGCCTCTAAAATACGTTGATTTTTTATTAAAAGAGTAAAAAAAAAGTATAAAAAGCGACTTAAATTCTATTAGTTTAAAAGTTATGGTAATTAAATCACCTATTAATTTGATAATTTGGTAAATTTGTGCTTCAAATATTTCAAATTTATTATTTATGTATCATTCAAAAATAACAGGGTTGGGTTTTTATGTGCCTGATAATATTGTGTCTAATGATGATTTGTCTAAAAAAATGGACACTAATGACGAATGGATACAAGAACGAACAGGAATTAAAGAAAGAAGATATGTCATAAAAGGAGAAGACACAACTACTTCGATGGGTGTTAAAGCAGCAGAGATTGCTATTGAAAGAGCAAAAATAGCCAAAGAAGACATTGATTTTGTTGTTTTTGCAACTTTGAGTCCAGATTATTATTTTCCTGGTCCAGGAGTTTTAGTACAAAGAGATTTGGGGTTAAGAACAGTTGGAGCTTTAGATGTTCGTAATCAATGTTCTGGATTTGTATATGCAATTTCAGTTGCTGATCAATATATTAAAACCGGAATGTATAAAAACATTTTAGTAATCGGTTCAGAATTACATTCTACAGGTTTAGATATGACTACTCGTGGTCGAGGAGTTTCTGTGATTTTTGGAGATGGAGCTGGAGCAGCCATTTTATCTAGAGAAGAAGATTTGTCAAAAGGAATTTTATCAACACATTTACATTCAGAAGGCCAACATGCAGAAGAATTATCTTTAATAGCGCCAGGTATGGGAAAAAGATGGGTAACAGATATTCTTGCGGACAACGATCCAGATGACGAAAGTTATTATCCTTATATGAATGGACAATTCGTGTTTAAAAATGCAGTAGTTCGTTTTAGTGAAGTTATTAATGAAGGATTAGAAGCTAATAATTTACAAGTTTCAGA
>JBLHNH010000080.1:0-11902 GCA_047622645.1 Flavobacterium sp. | reverse complement strand
TTAAATAATGGAACGCGGATGTAATGGATTCACTTTGTCAAACATAAATGTTTACGAAATTTTTGTTTTGAGAAGTTTTTTAACACCCAAACCTATTCCTCAATTAATTCCATTGAAAAATTCCAAGATTAATAGTGACTACTTTGTCGTTTTCAAAAGTAAAACGCAATCCTTCAATATCTCCTAAATGTATGTGTTTTTGATTTTGATTGCCAAAAGTATTTTTAGCATACATTGCCTTTCCTATTTCTATTTCGTTTTTGTAAGCTTTCATCACTTCTTGAACACTACTTCCAATTCCAATTTCTTTTTCAGTTTTCAAACTCGAATTTCCATAGATTATAATATTACAAATTCTAAAATCTTCTCCTTCAGACTGAAATTTTCTATCGTTCAAGTTGATGGTTGCGTTTAAGGAATTGTATTTGAGATAATAAAAATGTTCACCTAAATCTTCGTTTCTACCATCATCCCAATTTTCGTCAGGTTTCCCCAAATACGCTATCACATCACTTTTTTTCATTCCAAAATGAAGTTTGTCTTTAATGAAAGTGTTTTCTAAAAGATAAGTACTTAAGTTTTCTTCTGTTAGATTATATTTACTTTTTAGTTCATTCTCTTGTAATTTTTCAAATGCTCTTAAATGAATTAAAGAACCCTTTACGGAAGTTGGCTCTATCTTTACAACAAATTCTTGTAAGTTTTGTAGGTTTTTAATTTCAATGGAATAATAAGTGCTTTCGCCACGAGCGTAATAGTCATCATAAATCATATACTGAAAATTTCCATTGATGAACCATAGTCTGTTTTCGTCAGTACCTTCATTTTGTATTCCACCACCTCTAAGATAATAATCATATTTAAAGAGATCAAAGCTTTTGAACTTGTCTTTTGGATACTCTAGTTCTATATTGTTTTCTGTTCCAAATCGATAAATAAGATATTGGTTGTTGCTGTCCACACAAATACTCATGCGTTTTTCATTAAAAGTCCGCAATGAAAATAGTTCTTTCTCATTAGGAAGTACATAAATAGAGTTATTGCTAACAAAACCATACTTCTGATTTACAATAGGAGCAAATTCTGCAAACGGATTGATTGTAAAATAGAGATTGCCTTCTTTTAGTTTTATTTTCAAATTGTTTTTATGACCGTAATAATCACCAATCAATTCATTATTCATTAACGTACATTTGATGTAATGAGGCTTGTAATTATCTGCTTTAGATTTCCAAATTATTAAAAAGTCTTTTTCGTTTTCTTCAATTCGCAAAGAATCTTTTCCATTATTGTGTTGCCATAACCCAATAAAACTAGTTGCATTTTGATTAGTATTTGCAAATAATGGTGTGTTGCCTTTTATTGTGAGGAAGAAAAATAAAATGAATAAGTTAGTGAACGAAGTTTTTAATAGCATTTATATTTTTTTCTAAAATAGGAATTTTATTCTGTTTTTAAGAAGTAATTTGATTAATATAATTTTTATATCCAATTTTGTTACTAAGTAATGGTCTGACAGTTACTATAGGATTAATAGTTGCAATTTCTGCGGACTCGAGAGCTTTGCTCGACTAGTGAAGCAATGTCAAAGTTGTGTGTAAATAGTTTAATTGTTAATTTACTAAAAACATGACGGTTATCATGTTGTTTCAAAAAAACCATTTGTAATTTTATACTGAATAATTTATTAAATATATAATTATACTAATATGAAACGAATTCTCTTTCCAACTGATTTTTCTGATGTAGCCAAAAATGCATTTGTTTACGCCTTAGAGTTGGCAAAAATTATTGATGCAGAAATTATAGTTTTACATACTTTTCAAATGCCAATAATTGATTATCAATATTTTCCCAACAATTATAGTCAATTATTTGATTCTTTTGAATTGGCAAGTTTTGAAATGTTTAAAGATGAAATTCCAAAATTAAGAGCCATTGCAGAAAAACGCAAGTTAGAGCACATTAATTTATTTCATAAATTAATGGATGGCGATTTGATAAGCAATATAAAAGACTGTATAGTTGAAGAAAAAATAGATTTTGTAGTAATGGGTACTGCTGGAGCAAGCGGATGGAAAGGATTTTTTGTTGGAACAAACACTGGTGACGCTATAACTTCTGTTAATGTTCCTCTTTTGAGTGTTCCTTTAAATGCCAAATATAAAAAAATAAATACTATATGTTTTACTACTCGCTATAGAGAGAAAGACATTAAAGCATTACAAAGTGTGTTGCAAATTGCAAAATTAATGCAGGCAGAAGTTATGTGTTTATATGTTCAGTCTTTAGTCACAGATGTTGACGATGAAAAAATTGAAGCTTGGAAGAAACTATTTGCCGATGAACCGGTTACTTTTTTTGTACATTCAAGTGAATTTGTTAAACATACTATTATTGATTTTATAGATTTTTATGGAATTGATATTTTAGCTATGGCTAATTACAAACGCTCTTTCTTTGTGGAATTATTTACAACCCATTTAACCGAAAAATTATCTTATAAAACCGACATTCCGATTTTAGTAATTCAAGAAACATCATAAAAAGTAAAAACCGTCTTGTTTGGAGAAACAAGACGGTTTACTATATAATAGTGTTAAGGGAATTCTAGCTATTTAACATAACAGGCATTACTAACATAGTAACTGTTTCTCCTTCATCTAATCCATCAATTGGTGTTAAGATTCCAGCTCTGTTTGGCATAGACATTTCTAATTGAATTTCATCTGATGTTAAGTTAGTCAACATTTCTGATAAGAAACGTGAGTTAAAACCGATTTGAATATCATCTCCTTGGTAATCACAAGTCAGACGTTCGTCAGCTTTGTTAGAATAATCAATATCTTCTGCAGAAATGTTTAATTCTGTTCCTGCAATCTTTAAACGAATTTGGTGTGTAGTCTTGTTAGCAAAAATTGCCACACGTCTAACTGAGTTCAAAAATTGAACTCTATTGATGATTAATTTATTTGGATTTTCCTTTGGAATTACGGCATCGTAATTAGGATATTTCCCATCGATTAAACGACAAGTTAATATATAGTTTTCTAAAGTAAATGTTGCGTTTGAATCGTTATATTCAATTTTAACTTCAACATCTGTTGCTCCTAAAATTCCTTTTAAAATATTTAAAGGTTTCTTTGGCATGATAAAATCGGCTACTTCAGAAGCTACTACATCTGTACGAGCATATTTTACCAATTTGTGAGCATCTGTTGCAACAAATATTAAACTTTGAGGTGAGAATTGAAAAAACACACCACTCATTACAGGTCTTAAATCATCATTTCCAGCAGCAAAAATAGTTTTGTTGATAGCTGTTGATAAAACCTCTGCAGGTACTAAAGTAGAAGAAGGATCTTCTAAAGCTACAGATTTAGGAAATTCCTCTCCTGGAGCAAATGCCAAAGCATATTTCCCCGAATTTGAACTAATCTCAACTGTATTGTTATCTTCAACGGTAAAAGTCAAAGGTTGTTCTGGAAACGTTTTTAAGGTTTCTAATAGTAATTTTGCTGGTAAAGCTACACTTCCAGTACTCGAAGAATCAATTTCTAAAGAGGCTGTCATGGTAGTTTCTAAATCTGATGCAGAAACTTTAAGGGAATTATTGTCTAATTCGAATAAAAAATTATCTAAAATAGGTAAGGTATTACTGTTGTTAATAACGCTACCTAATACTTGTAATTGCTTTAATAAATAAGAGCTTGATACGATAAACTTCATCTTCTGGGTTTTAAAAATCCTTATTAATTTTAAGGTCTACAAATATAATTTTAAATTTTGAAAATACAATAATTATTTCTTGTTGATTTTTGGATTATTCGATTTTTAGATTAATAAAAAAAAACAACTATCAAACAACCAAAAAAATATTATTTGACATATTTTCTTTTTCTTAAGTACGTAAATAAAAACCCAAATAATCCAAGAATGGCTAATGGTAACCCAATTGTAATGATTTGCGCAAAAGTGTAATTCTCATATACTTTTTCTTTGTCCAACAAAGGTAAATCTACATCTTTACTTCTAATGTTAATTAATCCATTATCATCCAATAAATAGTTAACGCAGTTCATTAAAAATTCTTTGTTTCCGTAGAGTTGATTGGTAAATTTATCAAAACCAAGTTCCATCGGATAACCATCTTTGTCTAATTGATTTTTAATTATATCACCATCTGAAACAAAAATGATTTTTGATTCTTTATTAATGTCTTTAAATTTAGAATCTTTTATGGGAAGCACTCTGTTTTTATAAACTGACTTGAATTTTCCTTCTAATAAAACAGCCATGGGCAACAATCCACCATTTGGATAATCTGTAGGTTTTGTTTCTTCTGTAACTAAATCTAATGCAATAGGTATAGGTGTTCCAACAGGTTTAGAGTAGGCAGAACTTGTTAACAGAACTGTTTTCTTAATATCGTTTTTAAGGATTTCTATAGGATTAGCAAATTCAAATTTAATTCCTTCCATATTCTTAACAATTGGATGATTTGAAGCTGGATAAACAAACGGAGAAAAACGCCAAGAAAACTCTTGGTATTGTGTTTGACTTCCTTCTTGACCGGTTGCCAGTTTGATAGTAGTAGCTTGTTCGTCTTTAACTAATTGACCATTAACACGAATTCCATATTGGAACAATTGATCCGTTAAATTTAAGTCTAATGGATAAGCTAATATTTGAGGTTGTGAAAATAAGCTATCCATATCAGCCTTAACGGCATCAACTAACCAGAGTGTTTTGCCACCATTTACAATGAATTGATCAATGACTTGTTTTTCTTCGTCAGAGAAAGCTTCTGTTGGTTTCGCTATAATTGCCATGTCGTATTTTTGCAAAGCTTCAATAGTCTGAATGGGTTTGTTTGCAAGAGAGTCCAATGTAAAAGTACCTATATAATAACTCTCACGAACTGTTTTTAAGAAGTCGGCTATATAAACATCATCTAATTCACCATTTCCTTTTAAAACGGCAATTTTCTTTTGTTTTTGTTTTGTGATTTTATTCAATGCCTCTGCAAAAGCAAATTCCATGTGTTGCACAGAACTAATTACTTTTTCTTCTGTAGTTGCTCCCATTAAGTTTTTAAGCAAAGCTACTTTTGTGCTTTTATCTCCATAAGTGGCTACAGCCCAAGGAAAAACTACTTCTTGTGACTGTTTTCCTTTATCTTCCACAGTAATACTCAAAGGCATTAAACCTCTTTCGTAAAAGTTTTTCATTACTTCTACACGCTCTTCTTCTTTTTCAATTGGATTAATAAATTGAAAGATAATGTTTGAATTGTAAGCCGTAAATTCTTCTAAAAGCTGTCTTGTTTCGTTTTGTAACCGTTTAAACTCAGGTGGAAATTTTCCTTCTAAAAACACATCAATGTATAAAGGTGAATCTACTGATTCTATGATACCCAGAGTTGTTTCTGATAAAGTGTAGCGGTTGTCTTTGGTTAAATCAAATCGTTTAAAAAAGTAATTTCCAAAAATGTTTAGTGCCAACAAAACGGCAGCTATTATTCCTAGATGTTTTAGGCTATTTTTTTTATTTGTTTCCATTACCATTTTAAAGATTTAAGTTGATAAACAGTTGCAGCTAAAAATAAAATAGTTACACTAATAAAATACAAAACATCTCTAGTATCAATAACACCACGGCTCATACTTTTAAAGTGATAATCCATTCCAAATGATGCAAAAAGACCACTAAATTCTCCCATAAAACCAGCAATTCCATCAAATCCAAAATAGAAAAAGAAGCATAAGAAAACCGAAATAATAAAAGCTACAATTTGATTTTCAGAAAGGGTAGAAGTAAAAACACCAATAGCAGTATATCCACAAATTAGAAATAAAAGCCCGAAATAAGAACCCATTGTACTTCCCATATCAATATTTCCTTCTGGATTTCCAAAATATGAAATCATGACTACATAAATCAAAGTTGGAATAATTGCAATGATGATGAGCAGTAAAGCGCCAAAGAATTTTCCGTATACAATTTCCCATATCGATAAAGGTTTGGTAAACAGCAATTCAATTGTTCCTTGTTTTTTTTCATCTGAAAAACTACGCATTGTCACAGCAGGAATCAAGAAAATTAAAATCCAAGGTGATAATTTAAAAAACGGACTCATATCAGCAAATCCAGAATTTGGGATATTAAAATCTCCTTCAAAAACCCATAAAAATAAACCGTTGAGGACTAAAAAAATGGCAATCACCAAATAACCAATCGGTGAGCCAAAAAAGGATTTTATTTCTCTTAAAAGTAATGCTTTCATTTATTATTAAACTGTGTAATTGTATAATGTATGTTGTTGCAAATGTACTATAATACTTTTGACCTCATAACCTTTTAAACTTCTAACCTAAACTAACCAACTTATCTAAACTCCAAGCTTCAGGTTTATCGCTGAATAAAGCTTTGGTGAATTTCCAAACACCACCAAAAAGTTCTGATTTTCTATAGTTTTCTAAATCTGATTCATTTTCCCAATAACTGTAGGTAAAGAAAATGCGAGAATCATTTTTATCCTGATATAATTCTAGTAAACGGTTTCCTTCGAAATTTCTTATGTGACTTTTGACTTCTTCAAAATTTTCAAGGAAAGTTTCGATTTTGTCTTCTTGAAAACGCATTTTGACTATTCGTACAAACATTTTTTTAGGTTAAAAGGTTATTGATTTAGTTTTTATGTGTTTGGTTGTTTAAATTTTATTGTTACAAAATCTCTAAAACGTAACCCAATTAGTGATGTAGCTGTTCCTAACGTATCTGGAGTTCCATTATAGATCGCAATTTCTAAATAACCAGCTTCATTAAAAATAGCTAAATAATCACCTTCATGTTTTTTTAAGTGTTTATTAGTACTTAATGTAAAATCAGAATAATTTTTATTAATTCTAAAAAGTGTTTTGTTTTTGAACTTAATTTCAAAACTTCTGTTTTTAGCTATTTCATCAAATATTTTTTTAGTAATATTTGTAACGCAATTCCCAAAATGGTCAATGTATATAATAGTCCCTTTTATTTCATCAAAGGTATCAGAAACAGCTAGGTTTTGAGTATGGAATTCGCTTAAAGCATCAATCTCTTTACCAATAACACTAATATTACCTCCTTTAGCTAAATGACAGGCAACAGTAGCAAAAACATTCATATCAGAAGCATCTTCTAATCTGTCATGTATAGTAATTATTGCTATTTTTTGGGCTTTTTTCTTTTGTATTAGAGAATTTAATATACCATTATCTGCAGCAATAAAAAATTGATCTTCCCATTGCATTACGATATGTTTTATGTTTTCAATTCGTTCAGCATTAACGCAAACTAGATGTACAGTGTTTTTTGGGAAATTTTTATAGGAAGCTTCAATTATATAACTGGTTTCAAATACATTAAAGTAATTTATTTGATGTGATAAGTCAACTATTTTTGCTTCTAAAAACTGAGAAAGTATTTTCCCTTTCAAAGCACCAACATAATGGTCTTTGTATCCAAAATCAGATGTAAGGGTAATTATTGACATAAATTTGTTTATAAATTAAAGTAAAAAAGACTTTATTTTTCTTAAATTTGAATGCAAAGCTAACATATTTTTTAGTGTACCAAAAATAATTTAAAAAAAGAAAGCCATTGAACGAAAGAATCATCGAATTAATCGACATTGCTCCAAAAGAATTTTGGGGAACGCAAGATACCAATCTTGAAGCTATTAAAAAATATTATCCTAAACTAAAGATTGTGGCTAGAGGAACAATTTTAAAAGCTTATGGTGAAGAAGAGGTTTTAAACGAATTTGAAGTCCGTTTTAGACGGTTGATGCAACATTTTACCCGATACAACAGAATTGATGATAACGTTATCTTACGTGTCTTAGAAAGTGATTCACAGGAATCTCAAGTTATGGACAACAAAGATAAAATTCTTGTTCATGGAATTGGTGGAAAGTTGATAAAAGCTATGACACCAAATCAGCAAAAATTGGTTGATTTAGTTTATAAAAATGATATGGTTTTTGCCATTGGTCCAGCAGGAACTGGTAAAACATATACTGGTGTAGCTTTGGCAGTGAAAGCTTTGAAGGAGAAACAAGTTAAACGAATTATTTTAACCAGACCAGCTGTTGAAGCAGGAGAGAACCTAGGTTTCTTACCAGGTGACATGAAAGAAAAGTTAGATCCTTACATGCAACCCTTATACGATGCTTTACGCGATATGTTACCACCGCAAACTTTGGAAGATTATTTGCTAAAAGGAATTATCCAAATTGCTCCTTTGGCTTTTATGCGTGGTCGTACACTAGATCATGCTTTTGTAATCTTAGATGAAGCACAAAACACAACGCATAATCAAATGAAGATGTTTTTAACGCGAATGGGTAAAAACGCCAAATTTATGATAACAGGTGATCCAGGTCAAGTTGATTTACCAAGACGAACAATTTCAGGACTAAAAGAAGCTATACTTGTTTTAAAAGATGTTGAAGGTATTGGAATAATTTATTTGGATGATAAAGATATTGTTAGACATAGATTAGTTGGAAAAGTAATTGATGCTTACAAGAGTATTGAAAATAATGATTAAAAATAGATAAAAAAACTACGAAAATTAATCTAGCCTTTTTATTGGTGAACAGTCAATTTTGTTGCTCAAGATGCTTAAAAACAGTACATTGCCGTATTGTTTTTTTTTTGAATTTGGTAAGTCAATTTCATTTAGCTCTTTGACTTTAAAGATGTTAAAAAAACTAAAGAACAATAAAAAAGAAAAAATAAATTTAAAATTCAAAGCCAATTATGAAAATGATTGTATTTTGCGGTTCATTATAAATATATAAAATATTGAAAACTGTTCTTATAACAGGAGCTTGTGGTGGTTTAGGTAATAAAATATCATTGTATTTTGCAAAAAAAGGGTGGCAAGTAATTGCTACTGTGCATCATTTTGATTTGGTTGAAGGTTTAAATATTCATCCTAATATAAAGTTTTATGCTCTAGATGTCATTTCAACAGAAAGTATCGAAGCAGCTAAAAAAGAAATACTTAAAGATTACAAAACTATAGATGTTATTATTAACAATGCAGGAAAAGGATACAGAAGTTTTGTAGAGCTTTCAACGGATTCGGAAACAGATTCTATTGTAAATGTAAATTGGTTAGGAGTTGTAAAAATGTGTAGGGCTTTTATTCCTTTATTTAGAGAGCAAAATTTCGGACATTTTATCAATATTACCTCTGTAGCTGGTTTAGTAAATTTACCTCTAGGGAATTTTTATCATTCCACAAAACAAGCAGTTGAAAGCTTTTCTGAATGTATGTCTTATGAGTTAATTGATTTTAACATTAGTGTTTGCACAGTTCAATTTGGAAATGCTCCTACAAATTTCCAAAAAAATGTTGTAAAATCTAATCCTACAAACAATAATCATTATAATGCTATGATGCATAAAATTGATGCTATATTGGCTAACAAAACTTGCAAGAATAACGATTTGATTGACAAAATTGTAGAAAAGTTATACAAAATATCCGAAAACCCTAAAAAAAGTTTTAGAAAATATACCATTGGATTTGATGCCAATTTTATGAAATATTTGAGAAAATTTTTAGGCTACAGAGTTTTTAATTTTGTAATTAAGAAGAAGATTTTGTAACAATAGAACTAATTTAAACTGCTATATTGCAAAAAGCCAATTATTAACTTAACTGGCTTTTTACTTGATATTCAGTATCATAAATAATTATATCCCTTAATTCTATAAATCTTACAAAAAATCTTGTAAATCTTTTTTTGCTTGACATATCTAAATTTGTACCATAAATATAAAAAATTATGAAAAACTTATTTTTGATTATCGGCTTATTAGGTTTAAGCCCAATTTTTGCTCAACAAACAGAAATCGAAATCACACCAGAGAATTCTTGGTTAAAAGCAGGATTAACTGCTGGAATTCCAGTTGGAGACGCTAGTGATGTATCATCATTTAACTTAGGATTAGATGTTAGAGGTCAATATTTATTCAATCCTAATTTTGCGATTGGTGTTGCTTCTGGTTACACCCATTTTTTTGCAAAAGATAATTTAGAAGACTTTGGAGTTGTGCCAGTTGCTGGGTATTTACGTTATTATTTTACACCAAGTGGAATCTTTATCGGTTCAGACTTAGGGTATGGTTTTTTAACAAATCTTGATGATAATGAAGGAGGTTTATATGTAAACCCACAGTTAGGTTACCACAATAGAGATTGGAACATATACGCTTTTTACCAAAATACATTTGCAGAAAACGATATTGATTTGCAAACAGTTGGTTTAGGTGTAACGTACAATATTCGTTTTAAATAAGCGATTTTTGTTTAATTAAGTTAAAAAGGAGAAAGTAATTTCTCCTTTTTTTATTTTGATATTGTTTGGCATTGGTAAACAAATTACATTTGCATAACAAACAACACACAACATTTAATGAATACAATTACAACTACCAATTTCAACTTTCCTAATCAAAAATCAGTTTATCACGGAAAAGTTAGAGAAGTTTACAACATCAACGATGACTTATTAGTTATGGTTGCAACAGATAGACTTTCGGCTTTTGATGTTGTTATGCCAAAAGGAATTCCGTACAAGGGTCAAATTTTAAACCAAATTGCAACGAGATTCATGGAGTTGACTTCTGATATTGTTCCCAATTGGTTAATTGCAACTCCAGATCCAAGTGTTGCTGTTGGTCATTTATGTGCCCCTTTTAAAGTCGAAATGGTAATTCGTGGTTATTTAGCTGGACATTCAGCTAGAGAATATGCTTTAGGTAAAAGAATGCTTTGTGGTGTTGCTTTACCTGATGGATTGAAAGAAAACGATAAACTTCCAACACCAATTATTACACCTTCAACAAAAGCTGAGAACGGAGCACACGATGAAGATATTTCTCGAGAAGAAATTTTAGCTAAGGGAATTGTAAGTGAAGCTGATTATCTAGTTTTAGAAGAATACACAAGAGCTTTATACCAAAGAGGAACTGAAATTGCTGCTTCTCGCGGATTAATTTTAGTAGATACAAAATATGAATTCGGAAAAACAAAAGACGGTCAAATCGTTTTGATTGATGAAATTCATACTCCAGATTCATCGCGTTATTTTTATGCTGAAGGCTATCAAGAAAGACAAGATAGAGGAGAAGCTCAAAAACAATTGTCTAAAGAGTTTGTACGTCAATGGTTAATTGCTAATGGTTTTCAAGGTAAAGAAGGACAACAAATTCCGGATATGTCAGACGAATACATTGCAACCGTTTCTGAAAGATATATTGAATTATATGAAAATATTTTAGGAGAAAAATTCGTAAAAGCTGACATTTCAAACATCAATGATAGAATTGAACAAAATGTTTTGGCTTATTTGAAAAAATAAGTTGTTACACTTTTAGATTTAAACCATTAAGAGATTTAGAAAGTTAAGTTTAGCTTAATGAAACTTAATTTTTTAATGGTTTAACTTTTCTAAGTACTTGTTCTGAAATTTACTCATAAACACCAAAGCACAAACAGAACCAATAGTTGCATAAAGCATATCTGATTGGGTGTCCCAAATATAGCCTTGAGTTCCCAAAAAAGCATCACCACCTTCACCAGTCATAAGTGAAACTGCCCATTCAATCCATTCGTAAGCAGCACTTATAGCTAAACAAATGGAAACAATTATAAAGTTGAAAAAGCTTTTATTTGAAATTACATTTTTTCGAACAAACAATTCACGGATAATTAAAGCAGGTACAAAACCTTGTGCAAAATGTCCGACTTTATCATAGTTATTTCGACTTTGATCAAAAACTTCTTTAATCCAATCAAATAAAGGGACTTCAGCATACGTATAATGTCCTCCAATAAAGAGAAT
>JBLHNH010000079.1:0-11923 GCA_047622645.1 Flavobacterium sp. | reverse complement strand
CATTAAGCAATTGAACCCAATTTAAATCTTGCACGTCGCTTGCTCCAAATTTAGCTAGAACAGCATCTGGATTTGCCGGAGCAGCATAAGGATCGGCAGTTGGATCCATCATTAATTTTACTTCATTGGTAACACTTTCTAAATTGTCTAATTCTCCATTTGGATTTAAATCAGCAAAATATGTATTAGGAAAAGCAAGTAAAATATGTAAATGTTTAGAGAAATATAAGTAATTCAAGAATATTAAAATTCCTGAAATATGAATCCACCAAGCAGTTCTTTCTATAATATGTAGTGTAGATACAGAAAAATTAGAAAATAATGGAGCTATAAATTGAGAAATTATATTTCCTGAATTATTAGCTTGAAAATGACTATCAGTTGCATTCATTACAAGAAACAAGGTCATTAAGACTATTTCAAAATAAAGAATAATATTTCCGTCATTCTTTGGCCAACCTTTCATTTCTGGATTCCAAAAACGCTTTAATTTTATAACATTCCTTCTGGCCCAGAATATAATTACAGCAACAAGTACTAGTAAGGCCAAAATTTCAAATGAACTAATTAAAAAACCGTACAAACCCCCTAAAAATGAAAATATTCGATGTGTTCCAAATAAACCATCAATAATAATTTCTAAAACTTCTAGGTTAATAATAATAAAACCAACGTAAACTATAACGTGAAGAAAACCTGCAATTGGTCGCTTAATCATTTTTGATTGACCAAGAGCAATCATAGCCATGTTTTTCCAACGAGCGGAAGGATTGTCTTTTCGGTTTACATCGTTACCTAGTTTTATGTTGCGGACTAGTTTTTTTACATTCGTTGCAAAATAACCAATTCCAATACATAAAATAATTGCAAATAAAATATTGTCTATATAATTCATTTTAAATGATGTTTATTCTTTAGTTGATTGTTCTTCTTCTGTTGGTGCTGCGTAAGGTTTATTTTTCTTTCCAAAAACAGAAACATTAATATATCTAGTTGGGTGTAATCGCAAGTCTTCTAACAACAATTCTAATTCTTTTGAAGCATTTGTGAAATTGGTGTACATTTTATCATCCTTCATCAACTTACCCATAGTTCCTTTACCTGATTCAACATCTGACATAATTTTATCAACTGAGGAAAGTGTTTTTTCTAGGTTTTTAACTGTTTGTCCTAAATTAGCTTTTGCTAAAGAATCTGACATTGCAGCAAAATTAGCCGAAGTTTTATCAATATTTGTAAGCGTAGAACTCAGTTTACTTTTATTTTCTGATAACATTTGATTAGCCGATTTTGAAATTTGACTAAATTCTATTAATGTTTTATTTAATTCAGCTATACTACTTTTAAGATTAGCTTGGGTTGTTGCATCTAATACTTGGTTTAGGTTAACTAACATTTTGTTAGCATTATCTAAAACAACATCTATTTTATTTTTTAACGGAATTAATTGTGAAGATAATTCTTCAGTCAATCCCAATTTTGAAGAGGAATTTAAAAAATCTCCATCTTCAACTACATCAGTTCCTTCACCAGGTAAAATTGCAATTTGTTTACCGCCAATTGGACTTGGAGCATAAATTTGAGCAATACTCGATTTTGAAATATTATAATTACCATCAATCTGAATTTCTACAATCGATTTCCAACTTTTATCTAAATTAATAGCTATAACTTTCCCAACTGTTTTTCCATTAATAGAAACCATAGAAGATGTTTCTAGGCCTTCAACATTATCATATTTAATGTATAGCGTTTTATAATTAACAAATAAATCTTTTCCTTTTAAGAAGCTATAACCCCATATAAATAATAATATAGAAGAAATAACTAATATGGCTGTTTTAATTTCTCTTGATAGTTTCAATGTTTCTTTTTTAGCAAATTTATTATTAATAAACTGTATAGCCAAGTTTATTTTAACGCTTCTGATATATTTATATTTTCTCCGTTTCTAAAGGCAACAATAAAAGCAGAATCAAATCCTTTTTCTTTAGCCACTTTTAAGTTCTTTTTGGCTTCAGCATACGATTTTGCTTCTTCATAAAAATATTTGAAAATAACTGACCCTCTTTCTTTGGTAACATTTTTTAGTCCCTTAAAATTTGAAGGAGACGTTTCTATATTTCTACTACTAGCTGAAATTTGAACTTTAAAAAATATATTATCATTATTAGAGCTTGTGCTTACGACTTTTGTTTCTTCTTTTTTGACAATAATATCTTTTGGTTTTTCTTCTTTTTCTTCCACTTTATTTTTATCAACTGAATTTAAAGATGAAATAAAGTATTCTTTTTTATAATCTAAAATTGAATTTGCAATAGCTTCAGCTAATTTATCTTGTCCGTTATCAGAATTTAAAAAAGCACCTTCCTCTTTATTTGAAACGAAACCCATTTCAATTAAAACTCTAGGCATTGTTATTTTTCTAAGGACAAGAAAGCCTGCTTCCTTGACTCCTCTATTTCTAAAAGTTGTTTTTTTAGTAAATGCTTGTTGTACTTTAGCAGCTAATTCAACACTTAACTCGCGATATTCTTCTTGTAAAATAGAAATACCTATTACAGATTCGGGAGAATTTGGATCAAAACCTTCATATTTTATTTCATAATTATCCTCTAAGGTTACAACAGAGTTTTCTTTCTTCGCTACTTCTAAGTTAGAGGAGTTTCTTGTAATACCCATTACATAGGTTTCATTTCCAGCTGCTGAAATATTAGCATTTGCGTTACAATGCATTGAAACAAATATGTTCGCTTTAGACTTGTTGGCTATTGTGGCTCTATCGTCTAATTCAACAAAAACATCTTTATTTCTAGTATACACAACAGTTATGTTAGGATCTTTTTCTAAAATATCACCAACTTTTAATACAGTTTTAAGAGCAATGTTTTTTTCTACATTACCATGATAGGTTGCCCCATAATCTTTTCCTCCATGTCCTGCATCTAAAACAACTTTAAATTTTGTATTTTGGGCATAAGTTATGCAAACAAAAAAAAGTAAAACAACTGAAAAAAAAGACTTAGAATATAAAATTTTCATAATTTGAAAATATTGAATGTTATAATTTTACTAACACTATAAATTTTTAAAAAAATATATGTAAGTTTGACCCTTCAAAAACTAAGCCACAATTATACAAAAATAGCACAAAAGCATTGTATTTAAAGACTATCCATATCATTTTTTTTTCCATTTTCCTAACAATTGGAACTACTGCGTCATTTTCGCAAGAGATTACTATAAAAGACACTTTACAAGTTAATACCAATGAGTTATTAACAATTAAAGACTCTACAAAAGTAGATTCGACTAAGAAAAAGAAAGCAATTCTTGAAGGTATTGTGCATCGAAAAGCTAAAGGCTACGAAAAGATTAATCAGCGTAAAAAAGAGATGACTTTGTATGACGAAGCCGAACTTTATTATCAAGATATAGAATTAAAAGCAGGAATTATTGTACTAAATTATGAAAAAAATGAAGTTTATGCTGGTCGATTAAAAGATAGTATAGGAAATTATACTCAGTATCCATCTTTTAAACAAGGCGAAAATTTAATTGAACCAGATTCTATTAGATTTAATACAAAAACAAAAAAAGCGCTTATTTGGAATTCTAGATCTAAACAAGGAGAGCTAAATTTTAAATCTAATGTTTCAAAACGAGAAAATGATTCTGTTATTTTCATGAAAGACGTGCGGTTTACTACAGCAAAAGATGTAGATAACCCAGAATATTATTTTTTAGCACGAAAGATAAAATTTGTTCCAGGAAAAAAAGTGGTTACTGGTTTAACTAATTTAGTAATTGCTGATGTTCCTACACCGATTGGAGTTCCTTTTGCTTATTTTCCAATGTCAGAAGAAAGTATTTCAGGTTTTATTTTACCTACTCCAGGGCAAAGTAATACACAAGGGTACTTTTTGCAAAATGGTGGTTATTATTTTGCTTTGAGTAAATTCTATGATTTAGCCGTATTAGGAGATTATTATACCAATGGAAGTTATGGTTTACGAGCAGAAAGTAGTTATGCTTTACGTTATAAATTTAGTGGTAGAATTAATCTTCGTTATGAAAATCAGATTCAAAGTGAAAGAGGTTTTCCTGATTATGTAAAATCTAAACAATATAATATTCAATGGAGTCATAGCCAAGATCAAAAAGCTGCTGCAAATTCAAGATTTTCTGCATCGGTTAACGTTTCTAGTAGTCAGTATTTTAGAAATTCATTAAACCTATCCAATATTGGAGCTACTTTGAATAATAATTTATCTTCTTCTGTCTCCTATTCTAAAACGATACCAACTTTACCACAAGTAAATCTTTCGGTAACTGCAACACATTCTCAAAATACGAATACAGAACAAATTAATATGACATTACCAACTTTTCAAGGTAGTGTAGATAGAATCTATCCATTTGCTCCAAAAAACGGAACTAAAAAAGGGGTTTTTCAAAATATTAATTTACAATATAACCTTAATGCTAAAAATGAAATAGTAACTTCTGACTCCTTATTTTTTAAACCTCAAATGTTTAAAGATGGTAAAGCAGGATTTCAACATTCTATTCCCTTGAGTACTAATTTTAAAGTCTTTAAATATTTTAGTGTAAGTGCAAGTTCAAGTTTTAATGAAACATGGGTGTTTAATACGGTTAGAAAATCTTATAGTTCTTCGGAAAACCAAGTAGTATCATCTCGTGTAGATGAATTTGGAGCTTTTAGAACTTATAATTTTAATTCGAGTTTAGGAACAACTGTTTATGGGACTTTTGATTTTGGAGAAGATAAAAAGATTCAAGCCATTAGACATGTAATGCGTCCTTCTGTTTCTTATAATTATAATCCAAGTTTTGAACAGTTTTATGATACTTATGCCATAGATGCTACTGGAACGACAATGGCTGAATATACACGTTTTGAAGGAGGAATTTATGGTGCTCCAGGTTTAAATAAATCTAGTAGTATAGGTTTTGGAATGGGAAATTCATTTGAAGCAAAGGTTAAGAAAATTGATAAAGAAACGGGTAAAGAAGAAGTTAAAAAAGTAATGTTACTTAGTAATTTAAACCTTTCGTCTGCTTATAATATAACTGCAGATTCTTTGGCCTTACAACCATTATCTATAAGTGGTGGAACAACATTGTTGAAAGATAAAATGAATATTAATTTCGGAACTAATTTAGACCCTTATGCTATTGATAATACTGGAAGAAGAGTAAATACTTTTAATATTGATAATGGTGGTAGTCTTTTTAGAATGACAAGTGCCAATATGCAGATTAATTATTCATTAACTAGCAGTGGTTCTGATGGAAGTAAAAAAACTAAATCTCAAAATGAATTAAATGGTGGAAGACCAGATGATTTATTTGGAAAAGCGGCTGACTTAAGTGATAACAGACAAAGTCTTTTTGATAAAGATAAAGATGACAAAGAGGAAAATAAAACAGCTGAATTTTACAATAACAAAATACCTTGGGATTTGCAATTTGCTTATTCCATAACCTATAATAATAGCAATAGACAAAGCGAAATCAGTAACAATTCATTAATGATTTCTGGAAATGTAGAACTAGCGCCTCGTTGGAAGGTAGGTGTCTCTACAGGATATGATTTTGCACAAAATGGTGTTACTTTTACGCAGTTTAGGTTTGAAAGAGATTTGGAAAGTTGGAGAATGAGTTTCAATTGGGTTCCTTATGGTCCAAGTGCATATTGGGGATTCTTTATTGGTATTAGTTCTTCTATTCTTAGTGATATTAAATGGGATAAAAATCGTGTTCCAGATAGAATTTTGAGATAAAACAAAAAAAAGCATCGAGAGATACTAAAATAAATTCAACATAAAATGAAAAAAATAATATTTACAGATAAAGCTCCTGCTCCTATTGGTCCATATAATCAAGCGGTTTTAGTTGGCAATACTTTATATACTTCTGGACAAATTGCTATTAATCCTTTAACAGGTGAATTGGTTTTAGATTCTATTGAAGAAGAGACAAAGCAAGTAATGGAAAATATGAAAGCTGTTTTAGAAGCTGCAGAAATGACTTTTGAAAATGTAATAAAAACTACTATTTTTATTATGAATATGGGAGATTTTGCTAAAATAAATAGTATTTACGGAACATATTTTGACGAAAAAACTGCACCAGCTAGAGAAACCGTTCAAGTAGCTTGTTTACCTAAAAATGTAAACATAGAAATTTCAATGTTAGCTATTAAATAAAAAAAACGTTACAATTAGAATAATCTAATTGTAACGTTTTCTTAAATTAAGATATTAAAAAAATTAAACTAATTTCTTAGCGTTTTTTACTTTTTGATCTAAGATAGCAATATCAATTACTTCGCTCATTTTATCAACATAATGAAATGTAAGTCCCTTTAAATAATTTTGATTGATTTCTTCAATATCGGGTTTATTTTCAATGCATAAAATGATTTCTTTTATATTTGCTCTTTTTGCTGCTAAAATCTTTTCTTTTAATCCACCAACAGGTAAAACTTTTCCTCTTAAGGTAATTTCTCCCGTCATGGCTAAGTTTTTCCTTACTCGTTTTTGCGTGTAAGAAGAAACCATAGAAGTTAACATAGCAATTCCAGCACTTGGTCCATCTTTTGGGGTTGCACCTTCTGGAACGTGTATATGGATGTTATTTTTCTCTAAAACTTCCTCTTTTATACCTAATAATTCTGAGTTGGCTTTAATGTATTCTAAAGCAATGGTTACAGACTCTTTCATAACAGTTCCTAAGTTTCCTGTCATTGTCATTACACCTTTTCCTTTTGAAACAAGAGATTCTATGAATAAAATATCTCCTCCGACTGATGTCCAAGCTAAACCAGTTACAACACCAGCTGTATCATTATTTTCATATTTATCTCTTTCTAATCTAGGTGATTTTAGAACTTTTATAATATCTTCTGCAGTTACTTTTATGTTATATTCTTCTTCCATTGCAATAGATTTGGCAGCGTTTCTTACCATTTCGGCAATTTTCTTTTCCAAACCACGAACACCCGATTCTCTTGTATAACCTACAACAATTTTTTCAAGTTCTTTTTTACCAATAGTTAAATGTTTATTAGTTAAGCCGTGTTCTTTTAACTGTTTTGGCAATAAATGTTTATGTGCTATTTCAATTTTTTCCTCAATCGTATAACCCGACATTTTTATGATTTCCATTCTGTCTATCAAAGCAGGTTGAATGGTTGATAAACTGTTTGATGTTGCAATAAACATCACTTTAGATAGATCATAACCCATTTCTAGGAAATTGTCATAAAACTCACTGTTTTGTTCTGGATCAAGAACTTCTAACAATGCAGAAGAAGGATCACCACTTTGACTAGAACTCAACTTATCAATCTCATCTAATACAAATACTGGATTTGAAGTTTTTGCTTTCTTAATAGATTGAATAATTCTACCAGGCATTGCTCCTATGTATGTTTTTCTGTGTCCACGAATTTCTGCTTCGTCACGTAATCCACCTAATGAAATACGAACATATTCACGTCCAAGTGCTTCTGCGACAGATTTTCCAATAGAAGTTTTTCCAACTCCTGGTGGTCCGTACAAACAAAGAATTGGAGATTTCATATCATTTCTAAGCTTTAAAACCGCTAAATGTTCGATGATACGTTTTTTTACATCTTCTAAACCAAAATGATCTCTATCAATGATTTTTTGAGCACGTTTTAAGTCAAAATTATCTTTAGTAACTTTATCCCAAGGTAATTCTAGATATAATTCTAGATAATTACGTTGAATTCCGAAATCTGGAGCATTTGGATTAGTACGTTGTAATTTTAAAAGTTCTTTTTCAAAATGTTTTTCAACTTCTTTATTCCATTTCTTAGTTTTAGATTTTATACGCATTTCTTCAATTTCTTGCTCATACGAAACACCACCCAATTCTTCTTGAATAGTTTTCATTTGTTGTTGCAAGAAATATTCGCGTTGTTGTTGGTCTAAATCGGTTCTTACTTTTGATTGGATATCATTTTTAAGTTCTAATTTCTGCAACTCCAAGTTCATAAAACGAAGTGTTTCTAAAGCTCTTTCCTTTAAATCTCCAATTTGCAATAAATCTTGTTTTTCCTTTACATTCAAATTCATGTTGGAAGAAACAAAATTGATTAAAAACGGATTACTATCAATATTTTTTATAGCAAAAGTAGCTTCTGAAGGAATATTTGGACTTTCATTTATTATTTCAATGGCTAAATCCTTAATAGAATCAACTATAGTATTAAATTCTTCATCATTTGCGTCAGGACGTTTCTCTACAACTTCTTTGATTGTTGCTCTTAGATAAGGCTCTTCTTGGGTAAATTTCTCTATTTCAAAACGTTTTTTTCCTTGAAGAATTACAGTTGTATTTCCATCAGGCATTTTTAAAACACGTATTATTTGAGCAACTGTTCCTACTCTGTGAACATCTTTTGCTGTTGGTTCCTCAATGTCTTCGTCTATTTGAGATACTACTCCAATTATTTTCCCTTTCGCGTTGGCATCATTTAAAAGCTTGATAGATTTATCTCTACCTGCTGTAATTGGAATTACAACACCCGGAAACAAAACTGTATTACGCAAAGGAAGTATTGCTAAATCTTCTGGTAAAGATTCATTATTCATTTCTTCCTCGTCTTCTGGAGTCATTAACGGAATTAATTCTGCATCAGATTGAATTTCTTGTAGTGACAAGTTGTCAATTGAAAATATTTTTTGATTCGACATAGTTATATTAGGTCATTTTGTCATTAAACATCATATTCTTGAAGCTTCTTTTAAAAGTAAATTTACTATAAAATACTGAAAATCAGATTATACATATGCTATATTATAATACTTCAACTTATAAAATCAAGTTTTATGCCATAAAAAATCCGTCTTAGTAAAACTTAGACGGATTTTTAAATTATATAAAATCAGATCTTTAAAATAATTCTACATCAAAAGCACCTTGTGTAATTTGATGCGTACTAGTTTGACTGATGTTTTCTGCGGTAAAAGCAAAAGTACCTGCGATACGAGTTGATGTAATTGATGTAATTGTGAGTGATCCTGAAACTCCACCATGCAAAGATCCATTAACTAGGTATTTACCTCTAACAACATCTACTGTAGATAGTAAGCCTGTCATTTGATAAGTTCCAACAGGTGTATTTTTATCAATACTTAATGAAATACTTTCTCCGTTAACTTTTGAGGCAACAATACTTATTGCATCTGGAAAACCACTTGAAGATACCTCAGTAACATCAATTTGATTTTCAACAAATTCAGTACCATCTGCTTTTGCATAAAAAGTATCTGTAGAAGGAGAACCTATAGCACCCGTAAGTGGTATGTTTTGAAATATTCCATTAGTAAAAGTTTTAGGTGATAATGGATTAACTGTATCTGTCCAATATCCTTTAAAACTAAAAGTTCCTGATACAGTATTATTTGTTGTATTAATTGATGTGATAATAATTGACCCAGTATTTTCAGTTGGATTGTCAAAATTAATACCTAAAAAACCAAAATTATCATTTTGAGGTTGATAAGAAATAAAATTATCATTTGCAGGAAAAGTACCAACAGACGCATCATCAACTAAAATCGAAATATAATCTCCTTGAGGAGCTCTTAAGCCTACAATTACTAACTGCCCATTTTCTAAAGTTGCTTGAATAGAACTAGCTAAAAATGTTTGTCCATCAAAATCAGCTGAAAAAAGCGCAGTTCCGTTAGGATTATTAGGGGTTAAAGCGGTCAAATCTATTGCTGGATCTAATGATTCAATGTCACAAGAAACAATCGAAACAATCGAAAATAAAACTATTAAACTTTTAAAAAATATTGATTTTTTCATTTTTACTAAATTAATTTTTTCAAATATATACTTTTTATTTTTTTGTCACAATTTTTTGGACCTTAGTTAATAGAAAAACTCCTATAATGAAAAATACTGCTAAAAATACTATAGCATTTCGCATAGAACCTGAAATTTGATCAATAGTTGCGAATATTCCCATTCCAATAACAATTCCTATTTTTTCTGCTACGTCATAAAAACTAAAAAAGGATGTAGTATCCTTTGTGTCTGGCAATAATTTAGAATAAGTAGAACGTGATAAAGATTGAATTCCTCCCATAACTAAACCAACGAAACCCGCTGTAATATAGAATTGTACTGGACTAACCACAAAAAAAGCATAAATACAAATTACAATCCAAATAGAGTTTATAATTATTAAAGTTTTTATATTACCAATTTTTTCTGATATTCTTGAAGTAATAATTGCACCAAAAACAGCAACAATTTGAATCAAAAGAATACTAATTATTAATCCTGTTGTTCTTTGACTATCAGATAGCCAACTAATTTCTTGTTCACCAAAATAAGTAGCCACCAACATAACTGTTTGAACAGCCATACTATAAACGAAGAAACTACGTAAATATTTTTTTAAAACTATATTTTCTTCTAATTGATGCCAGACTTTCTTCAACTCTTTATAGCCATTAAAAATCACATTTTTTGTAACCTTATTATTCACTGTGTTTTTAGGTAAATAATAGAATGTATATTGACTAAAAACGATCCACCAAATTCCAACAGAAATAAATGAATATTGCATGGCTTTAAATGAGGCGGCATTTCTGACAGTTTCTAAAGCAGTCTCTATTTCAAATGGTGTACCAGATTTCATTATTTTTTCAGATATTGATAAATCAAAACCAAACCATTCAGGCTTCATAACCATAGCTAAATTTAACAGCAGTAAAATAACACTACCTATATAACCTAACGAATATCCTCTTGCACTTAACTTATCTTGTTGCTCTGGATAAGCAATATCGGGTAAGTAGGAGTTATAAAAGACTAAACTTCCCCAAAACCCAATTAAACCAAAAAAGAAACATAGAATTCCAAAATACAAATTATCTAAAGTAAAATAAGAAAGTCCAATACAAGACAAAGCACCTAAATAACAAAAGAATTGCATAAATCGTTTCTTATTTCCTGCAAAATCGGCTATTCCAGAAAGTAAAGGTGACATAATAGCTACGATTAAAAAGGCAAATGCAGTAACAAAGCTTATTAAAGCTGTGTTTTTTACTTCAAATCCTAAAAATTGGACAGAAGTTATTCCTTTTATTTTGAATAAAGCACCATAATATATGGGAAATATTGCTGATGAAATCACTAAATTATAAACTGAATTCGCCCAATCGTAAAAAGCCCATGCAGTTCCTAATTTTTTATTTCCTTTCTCTAAGTTTGCCATATATATAAATTAAAAAAGTCCCATTTTAATGGGACTTCGAATATACATTTTTATTTTAAACTATTTAAAAGTAACGCCAAATTTAGCTGCTTCTTTTTTTGCTTCAGGCACAAGAGCTGTTAATTCTCTAATTCTTGTTTGATTACTAGGGTGTGTACTCAAAAATTCTGGTGGAGCACTTCCGTTAGAGTTTGCAGACATTCTTTCCCAAACATAAACAGCATTCATTGGTTCATAACCTGCAATAGCCATTAAAGTCAAGCCAATCATATCAGCTTCACTTTCGTGCGAACGACTAAAAGGCAACATTCCTCCTACTTGAGAACCAACTCCGTAAGCTTGCATTACTAATGCTTGAGTTTCTGCACTTTTATTTCCAACTAATACTGCTGTTCCTACTTGTCCAACTTGTTGCAACAAACCTGCACTCATTCTTTGTTGACCATGATTTGCTAAAGCATGAGCTACCTCATGCCCCATTACAGCTGCAATTCCAGCGTCATCTTTACAAATAGGAAGTATTCCTGTGTAAAAAACTATTTTTCCACCTGGCATACACCAAGCATTTACTGCTGAATCTTCTACTAAGTTATATTCCCATTGGTAATCTTTTAAATAACCTGCATTACCATT
>JBLHNH010000078.1:0-12019 GCA_047622645.1 Flavobacterium sp. | reverse complement strand
ATCGCAAAAATACATAACATTTTACCCTTGAATCTAATGGTTTACTACTAATTATCAATATCATTCTTAACAATTAATTTATACTATACTATTGTAATTAGTTTTACAATTGTTAAGAAAAGGGTAAAAAAAATTTATGAATTAACATTTAAAAATACTTTTGCAAACTTTTATTAGTAATCTATTTGGTAATCTAAACTAGATATGTCCCCTTTTAGATAATGATCTTTTAAAGCATAAATAATATTATGATAAACTATAAACTTACTGAAAGAGGAGATTTTACAAAACAAGACTTTAATAATATAATTAAAGAAGCCATAATTTCTATTTCTAATAGCATTAAACAAGAAAAATTAGAATTTGAAGAGATAAGATATTGCTATAACAAAATTTATAAATTTAATAACGAAAATTTTTGTGGTACTTGTATTACTATTAAAATATTTAATGATGTAAAAGTTTTAGGGTATATTTTTTGTTTTATGGACAACAAAAAAGAGTTTATCGATTTATCAACATATGCAAAAAAAAATTATTAATCCTCTAGTAATAATATATTGTATTGTCCTGAAATAAAAACACACAAAAAGTATCTAAATCAAAAAACACAAAGAAATATGTTATTTAAAACGAACTCAATAAGATTACACAGTACCTTTCAAATGTAATATATTCTAACTAACAAAAACTCCAAGGAAGACTATATGTCTTCATTAATTCTCTTGAAGATTTAATAGATTGGGCTTGTTTATATTCAACTAAAGATATAAGTTTTGTTTTGGATTTTTTTTGAAACTATTTTTATTACAAATTAGAATATTTTAAGAATATTACTTTAATCGATTTAAACACAAGAAAATATAAATTTTAATTTTCCTTCCTAAGTATTATTGCGTATATTTGTTTTTTATTTTCTAACACAATTTTTAAGTTTGTTATATATAATAGTTTTATTTATAACATTTAATTTACACACAATTTCTTAGCTGCATTATTGTTTTTATTCTTATAATTTAGAAAATTTATAAAAACCTGATTTCAAATTTTTATTTTTTTATCATTTGTATAAGAAAATTGAATAATTTATTTTATAGTAAAATGTTTCTATATGTTTTGTAATACTATAATTTTAAAACGTTTATTCTTTATATAATAAAGATTAAATGAGAGAGGGTTCTATTTATAAAGATTTTTAAATATAAACTATAAAAGTATATTTAATGCTAAAATTAATTAAAGGTAAAACGATCAAAGTTGAAAGAAAATATTAAAAACAAATTATTAACAATTAAATTTATCTACAAATGAAACAATTCTACATTAAAACAATTTTTACACTTTGCATTATCTTTACTGCAAATTTAAATGCTCAAACCTACATCATTGATGCATCAGGTACAAGTAATTGCTCTGCAAATACAGGAATAGACAATCCATTTCTTTGCATCTCAGCAGGTGCTGCAATTAATGTCGGAACCTTTACTGACACAAATACTTCAGGGACACTTACTGCAATCGACATGGACGTATATGATGCTTGTAATGGGGGTTTTGAAGTTTTTCTTAACAATGTTTCTGTTGGTACTGGAACAACTACAGGAACCAATTGTGCTTGTGAGTCAATTGCATCTAACCCAAATATTACAAAAAACATTTCTATTACGGTTACACCAGCAATTGCTGCAGCTTATGTAGTTGGAGGAGTTAACACGATATCAATATCAACTTCAACGCAACAATGTTTCTATGGTGTTGAGATTACTGCCGTAATAGGTGCTCTAGGAGTTGAAAATTTTAACAGCAATAATGCAATAAAAATATACCCAAATCCAGCTACTGAAGCAATTACTATTTCTGGATTATTGAATAACGAAGACTATTTAATATATAATTATCTAGGAGCTGAAATTATGAAAGGTTCTATTTCTGACAATGAAAAAATTGACATTGAAAATTTAGATAATGGATTATATTTCTTGAAATTTATAAACGGAAAGACTTTAAAATTTATAAAAGAGTAAATTTATAACGTTTCCAAAAAAGGTATACTCCAACTAAATATTCATCATAATAGTTGTTTTTAAATGTGGTAAACCTAAAAAAAGAAAAATGCCTAGTTAAAAAAACTAGGCATTTTTTTGTATTGATACTTTAATACTTTAATTTCTTATCTTGTAATACTTTGATTTGAGATTAATTGTTTACAAATATAGAGGAGTCAGTAAAGGAATCGCTTAAACTTTATCTAGTTTTTTTTTAGAGGTTTTTATTTGTAACAAATTCCTCTTTCTTAACTGAGAGCCCATCATTGAGGGGTTTTTTACAGTTCAATAATTCCCTTTTTTTATAAAACCTTATGTTTTAAAGCACCTAAGAGTTAATTTGAATAAACTTTTTCAAAAAGGAGTTGTTTTGTTTTACACTTCAAACCTGATTCGTTAGGAACCCCTATATGGTGCCTTAGCATTTCATGTCTAAATTAGGGTGCCAAAAGTTGACAATAGTTAACAATAACTAGGGCTTAGGTACTTTTAAAAGTACGTTTGAGAAAAAATTAAAAGTATGCTTTTATTTAAAAATAGACATAAAATCAAAATAAATAAATCGCAATCTATGTTAAAATCTATTTTTGATTTATTAATAGAGGTTACAAATTCTTATAAGGTTTAATGTCAAAGATATTATAGTAAGTAACCCAATAAACACCTCAATAAAATTACAAAACAATAAAGATGATTTCTGTAAACTGATAATTATCATTTAATTAAGCTACTATTTTAATTAAATTTACAGTAAATTCTTAAAGACAAGGTAATTCATATTAAATAATAAAAAATAATCATATATACTTTAAAAGATAGAAGGTCATATACTTTTGTTGGTACTTATATTTATTGCTCCAAGTTTATAATCAAGTGATAACAGACTATCTTTATTATTTTCATATTTGTAAGCTACATCATATATCATGAAATAAATCAAGAAAAAAAAAGCAAAAAATTATAAAATTATGGAATATTATTTCAGTAAAACAATTACAGATAGTTTCGAAAATGCAATCGAAAAAGTTACAGAAGCTCTTAGAGAGGAAGGGTTTGGCGTATTGACAGAAATCGACATTAAAGCAACATTAAAGAATAAACTTGATGTAGACTTTTACAATTACACGATTCTGGGTGCGTGCAATCCACCTTCTGCATACAAAGCACTTTTGGCAGAAGACAAAATAGGCACTATGCTGCCATGTAATGTAATTGTTCAAGAAAAAGTAAAAGGTCAGGTAGAAGTTTCAGCAGTTGATCCTGCAGCTTCTATGCAAGTTGTAGAAAATGCAGCACTTGGTGAAATAGCAACAGAAATTAGAGAAAGACTTCAAAAAGTAATTAGAAATTTGTAGCCCTTCTTTAGACTATACTCTTAATCAGTAAGTCAAATTTCATTTTAAATTAATTAAAATTAAATAGTATGAAAACACTAGTAATTATTTTTTCGGTAATTGGGCTCTTAAGTTTAAACAGTTGCAATCAAAAAAGCGATGTAAAAACGAAGCTTAAAAACGCTGAAACAAAGAGTGAAACTAATAAAAATATTGCAGAAAATATTGATTATATCTCACCCTTTTACGATGGTGTTGCGGCTGTCAAAAAGGGAAACAATTGGGGGTTTATGGATAAAAAAGGTACTATAATCATCAATTTTCGGAATGATTTAGTTTCCACTAAAATAGACAATGATAATTACCCAATTTTTAGTAGTGAAAGGTGTCTCATCAGCAACGAAAAAAATGGAATTCCATATTTCGGATACATTGATAAATCTGGAAATACAGTTATTGAACCCCAATTTCTAAATGCAACCAATTTCAATAAAAATGCAGCTATTGTATTAAAGTTAGTTAAAGAACAACTTGGCACTAATGAATTATTGATGAAGAACGTGGTAAGCTACGATTACTTCGAAGTAGTTATTGATAAGGATGTGAAAACAATTCAATATTTAAGCAAAGAACCTATTCACATTACACTAGCCAATCAGAATATGAAAAACAAACCTGTAATTACCTCCAGATTTATTTCTGATAACCTAATTGCTGTCAGGAATAATAATAAAAATTGGACAATAAAAACAATCAATGAACAACAGGAAAAAACGCAATAAAAAGATTTCTTTACAAATATTGTAACAGATTAAAAAAACCTAATAACTTAAATTATATATATTATTTCTAAAATTATCCATAAAAGGTTTACAACTGATCTAGATCATTTTGTATGAGAATATCTCTTCCTATTTTTACAGTAAAATAACTTAAATAACTAAAATCATGGAAAACAATAATGGAAATTTATTTATGGCCTTTTTAGCAGGTGCATCAATTGGAGCAAGTCTTGGTATTCTTTTTGCACCAAATAAAGGCAGTGAGACCAGAGAAAAAATAAAACATACTGTAGCAGATACAACACAAGATCTCACGGAGCGATTAAAACATGCCAAAGACGAACTTAGCAAAACTGCTCAAGAAAAAAAGTTAGTGTTTGATAAAAAGCTAGATAATGCCATTTCTAATATGAGCTATAAAGCCGAAGATATTATCAATGCTTTAGAAGGAAAACTAGAAGACCTCAAAAAGAAAAACGCGCAATTACACAAATAAAAATATATGGCTTTTGATCAATTTAAAGAAACGATTGCTGAAGTAGATCTAGATGTTCGCTCATATTTAAAACATAGTGAAGCACATTTAGAGCTAAAAGTTTTTAAAATCCTTATGAGGTTGGTTACTGCTTTTTTTCAAACCTTACTGGTTGGGTTTTTTCTTTTACTAGCCTTATTTGTTATGTCTATGGCTTTGTCTTATGGTATAGGAGAAGCTTTAGACAGCACTTGGTTAGGATTTGCAATTGTAACTGTATTCTTTATGCTTTTAGCACTAATTGCTTATGTAAATCGAAAATACATAAACAAACCCGTAATTAGATTCTTCTCTAAATATTATTTTGATAAATTATGACACAAAAGCAATACAGTTCTTTTGAGGACATAGACAAACAGCTTAAAATATTGAAGCTACAAAGAGCCATAGAAAAAGAGCATCTAGTTTTTAGTTATCATAAAGCAAAACAGCTACTTTATCCTAAAAAGATAGCCTTAGAGATTGGAAATATTGTGCAACAAAAACTCATAGAACTATTTCTTAAACGGTTTTATTGAGTATTTATAAATGTAATTTTTTAATATTCTGCGGACTTTACACGCCTAAATTTGGTTTGTGAATTACCTTTATTTTGTGACTTTTATTTCGTTTAAGTATCGAAACCGATGCTTTCTTTATAATTATTTACACATCCATAATTAATCCTAAACATTTTAGAATAGTAGCAATAGTTTAATAAAGATAAAATTTAATACAATTTATAAAAATGTATAAAAATTCTTGGTGCTGAACGTACTCGCAATATCCCTAGATTTCCCTCTGGTTCGTATTCTTTTACTAACTTAGGTTCTACAGAATGTAAAACTTCCCGAAGAACGAAAAACAATAATTATTGATGAGATTAATAAATTATAATTACTTAATAATTATCAATCTATGATAAAACAGTGCAATTAATTTTTTTTTAAGAAAAATCCATTACCAAACTAATAAAATTAAATACTATGTTAGTAATGGATATGATGCAATAATATAAGAACGCTTAACTTACGTAGTTTTTATGGTTAATACAGTTGTCAAATCATTCAATTTTCTTGAAAAAAAATTTGCGAATAAATATTTATCATCTGTGATATATACAAAACATATAAAAATGTTTGAAACCATTTTATTCAAACATCTCACGATTAAAATGCTTTTTTTTATTAGAAAAAACTAACTATAGCCCACTTATTAATTTTATTATTTGGTGAGCATTTGGTTAGGTTCAAATTTTCTACTTTACAATCCATAAAGGCACATCTAGATCTTGATTAAAAAGCTCCTCGGTAACGCTTCCTATAAGTAACGAAGAGAACGTATTTCTTCCTTTATCTCCAACAATAATAAGATCTACCTTAGAACTTGTGGCTTTGATACGTAGTTTTTCTGCAACTCCGCTATCTCTTCCAGGAATAATTTCTGTAGTTAAGTCACCTTTGTACGCAATTTTTTTTATGAATTTCTCATATTTTTCCTTTAGATGATTTTCTATCTTCATATCGAGATGTTCTTTTGGAATGTAAGGAGAGAATTGAACAGGTAAATTGTATACGTGAACTGCTTTTACTTTGGCCGCTGTGGTAATCTGTAAGATTTCAGCTATTTCAAAAACTTTTTTAGATGCAGTTGAAAAATCTGTTCCTGCCCAAATATTGGTAATAACCGGTTTCGCACATTTAGGGATAGATAGAATATTGCAATTTAGCATACGTAGTAACTTTCCGCTAACTACTCCGGTACCTTTTGACTTGTTTTTATTTCCGATTAAAGCAAGCTGAACCTCATATTTATTTACAATATAATTGATTAGGGATTCAGAATATGGATCCTCTGAAATAAGTACTTCCCATTGTGCTGTAGATTTAAATTTATCTTCTACCTTTTCATTTAACTCATCCCCAATTATTTCGTCAAGGTTAAGATCCCTTAATTGTTCTTCAAATAACTCTGAGATCTCATATTTTTTAATATTATGTACAAAGTACACTTTCTTAACCTTAAGAGTTTCTGCAATAAATGATGCGTACTCAATTAATGTATTATCAATATCTGAGAGGTCTAATGCGACCAGTATGTTTTTTATTTCAGTCATTATTAGGATTATTTAATGTTATTTTGCTGATTAATATTTCGTTTTTTAACGATGTCAGAAACTATTTCCTCGTAATTTTCAAGTTCTTTTTGGGATTCTCGCTTTTTAAGCTTCTTTAGGTCTTCGCTTAAGCCTTTATATAGCGAAAAACACATAATTATTAAAATTACGGCAAAGGGTAATCCTGTTACTATAGTAGCTGTTTGAAGTGCTTGTAAACCACCACCTATTAAAAGAACTGCAGCTACGCCACCTTCAGCAATGGCCCAAAAAATTCTTTGTCCTACAGGTGCATCTATTTTACCTCCCGAGGTTAAATTATCAACCACTAAAGATCCTGAATCTGAAGAGGTGACGAAGAAACCTGCAATTAAAATTATGGCAATAATATTAAGAATAAAAGCGAAAGGATAATCTTCCAAAAATACAAATAGGGCAGTGGCAACATTATCATTTACGGCATTTATAATAGTGTCATCTCCAAGAAGTGCCTGATGTACTGCTGTACTTCCAAAAGCTGAAATCCAGAAAAAAGTTACAATGGAAGGCACTAATAAAACCCCTAAAATAAACTCACGCACGGTACGACCTTTGGAAATACGAGCAATAAACATACCTACAAAAGGAGACCAGGCAATCCACCATCCCCAGTAAAAAACGGTCCATGTATTTTGCCAATTGGAACCGGTATAACTTTCAGTCCAGGTTGCAACTTCAAGAAAACCAGACAAATAATTTCCCGTATTTTGTACGAAGGATTTAAAAATAAAAATCGTTGGTCCTAATATCACAACTATCAGAAGAAATAGCACTGCTACTCTCATGTTCCATTCACTCAAAACTCTCACCCCTTTATCAACTCCCAAAACAACTGAAATGGTAGCAATTGTGGTTATTCCGGCAATTAGAAAAATTTGAGTTTGAACACCGCTATCTATTTCAAAGAGGTGATTTAATCCTGCTGCAATTTGTTGAACGCCCATTCCTAAAGAAGTTGCAAGACCAAATAAAGTGGCTAGTACAGCGAAAATATCTATGGCATCTCCAATTTTTCCGTAAATTTTATCTCCTAAAAAAGGATAAAAAACCGATCTAATAGTAAGAGGAAGTCCACGAGAATAAGTAAAATATGCCAAGGATAGTCCTACTAATGCATATACTGCCCAGGCATGAAAACCCCAGTGTAAAAAGGTGAACTTCATAGCTTCCTTTGCTGCTTCAGCTGTTTCACCTTCTGCCATTGGTGGACTCAGAAAATGATAAATCGGTTCTGAAATACTCCAAAACAACAATCCAATTCCCATTCCCGCACTAAACAGCATTGCAAACCAAGAAAGGGTTTTAAATTCGGTCTTCGCACTTTGTCCTCCAATCCTTAACTGCCCAAATCTACTGAAAGCCAGATAAATCATAAATATTAGAAAAACATTTATACTTAATATAAAAAACCAACCCGCTTTATTTGCAACAAAATTTTGGGTTGCAGTAAAATATTGTTCTGCCTTGTCCTTAAACATCAGTGTAAATGTTATTATTAGGATGATGGTAATAGCCGAGGTGAAAAATACAGGCCCATTCACTTCCAAACCAAAAAAGGATTTTCTCTCGTCACTTCTTATAATCTTTTTAGCCATAATATATGTTTTTTTTTGTGTGTGATATAATTTAATTTCTCTTAGAGTTTAAAATCTGCGGATTATATAAATCCTAAAAATAATAACCAATATTAATATTAAACCTTGCTTCCCATTTAGCATCCGGATTTCCTCTAGAGAAATCGTCTACAAAATTTCCACCCAACCAGGAATGATTGTAACCTGCGGCATAATCAATATACGTATATACGCTCCCTGCAGAGACTAAAACTCCTGTTACATTCATATAAGAATCGCTAAATCCCGGGGCTTTTTTCTGCATAAAAGCAAAATCATTATAAATCTGCAAATTTGACACAGGGCCCCATTCTACGGGAATATTTCTAGAAATCGCCAAAGAATACATATTAAAATCAGCAGCAACTTCATAAGGAGCTCCGTACGCAGCCATCGTAACTACATCTCTAGGTTGTCCTTCTGCATTTTCAGGATTATGGGAAGCAGTAATAAATTGTGCTTTTCCATTCCATTTTCCATGGGTTATTTCGTAGTGAGCAGCAAATGCTGAGTGATTTCCCATTTCTTCGGTGTCTAGATTATATAAACCGCCATACTCTAGCGAAACACCTAATCTATTTGCCGATTTCTTTCCAAATTTGTAGGTTATTTTTCCATTTAATTGATTTACTTCTTTGTTTCTGCCTGTGATATCATAAGAATATCGGTTTGGAGAAGTTTCTGTATTGTTACCAAATCTCAATTCTTCCGCATTTTTAAAGAATGCCAGTTGATATTCGAATTTTTCTTCTATATGCAAATACTTTACTCCCATATCATGATCATCTTCCATTCCAACATAATAAGACAGGTTAAAAAACCAATTGTGAGAGTTGTATTGTTGAATTCCAAAAGGAACCTGAGTTAGACCAATATGAATTTGATTCTGTTCATTGAAATTGTAACCTATCCAACCCTGTTTCATGAATCCACCTCCAAAATCTTCAGAATATAATCTGTATTCGGCATTTAGAAATATTTCTTTATAAGCAGCTTTTGCACTTATCCTGAACATATCATATCCAAAATCTCCACCACGTGTTTTCTGACCTTCTTTCCATGAGGATAAATTGTAGTTGAATCGCAATGCACCGCCAATTTTTAGTTCCGGTTTATCCTGAGACATTGCAGGAAATGAAAGCAGCAAGGCTATGATAGCAAAAGAAAAGGTTTTTGAGAATTGTAAGTGAGTAATTTTAAAAAACATATTGTTATTTTAAAAGTTATTAATTAATTATGATTAAATCAAAAAAATTAGAAAATTTATCTATTACGGTTTAATAAAATATAAATGGCTGATAAAGAAGCTCTAAATGATCTAAGTCATTTTAAAGAAGATTAGTAAAACCTAATTTTGAACTCATAATGTAGGCAATCTGTTTATGAAAAAAAAATAATATGAAAAATTATATTAAAAAATACGAAGAAGTTTCCACACAAATGGAGAAATTAGGTGCTAAAATTCCAGCTACTATGAATGGTTTTGTTGCGCTTCATAAAGCAAGTGTCTCAGATGGTACGCTACGATCTAACACAAAAGAACTCATCGCCTTAGGTATTGCAATAGCTGTGCGATGTGAAGGATGTATTGCTTTTCACGTGCACGATGCTCTTGTAAATGGTGCTACACCAGAAGAAATTTTAGAAACCATTGGAGTAGCTATTTGTATGGGAGGTGGACCAGCACTTGTTTATGGTTGTGAGGCAATGGAGGCACTTGAACAATTTAAGGTTGCTAATTTAACTAAGACTTAAAGAAATTAGACATCAGTAAGTTTAGGTTTATTCATTTTCACGAAAGTATGAAGTAGAACATAACACAAATAATTTAAAATCTAATAGTATGAAAGAAAATAAAGAAATTTTATACAATTCAAATATGCATTTTGAACACAAACATTGGAAAGATGAATTGGCCTTTCAGAAGGATGAATTAAAATCCTTTAATAATCGATTGAGTGAACTTGTGACACGTTGGACAGATAAAGATGTACTAGCTCAATTAGAACATTATCAAAATGAATTTGTTCTTCATCTTGGAGTGATAGAAGATTTGCAGGAAACCATTGAGCAACACGAGACACGTATAGCCGGACAAAGTAAAACAGGAAATGATTCTATAGATACACAATTAGCCAAAAAGCATATTGAGTTTAGAAATCGCATAGAAACACAAAGACATATATACGCAGAACTTAAAAAAGAATTTTTTAGGTTTCTTGATAAGTTTATGTAGCAATAAATGCAAATATACCAAGATATAAACGAACTAGTTGGCTCCTATATTCTAGGGGTACTAATCAGTATGGGAATAGGCCTTATTATTGGACTAGAAAGAGAATACGACAAACTTAAGGAGGAAAAAGGCTTTGCTGGTATAAGAACTTTCCCAATTGTTGCTATCTTAGGTTTTTCTTTAGGGAGTCTTACTGAACTATTTACTCCTTGGTTATTAATTATAAATTTGAGTGCCTTTATTTTGTTCTTGGCTTTTGATCATTTTTCGCAAAATCAAGAGGAATATCGACAAGGTTTAACTACAAATTTAGCCCTGATAGCAACGTTTGTTTTAGGTATAATGGTTTCCGTCCAATATTATAGAGATGCCGTGGCAACGGCAGTCATCATAGTTACATTACTTTCACTTAAAACAAGATTTCACTCTGTCATAAGTAATCTTACTTCCGAAGAGCTTTTTGCTTTTATAAAATTCTCAATAATAGCTTTATTGATTTTACCTTTTCTTCCTAATAAAGAATATGGTTCCGACAACTTATTGAATCCTTTTGAAATTGGTTCAATCGTTGTGATAGTGTCTTTTTTGAATTTCATCGGGTATTTTTTAGTTAAGTTTGTAGGTTCTAAAAAGGGAATTATCCTTACTGCAATACTTGGAGGTCTTATGTCTAGTACTGCAGTCGCTTGGAATTACGCATCAAGAAGCAAGGAGTCTCCAGAACTTTCGAAAAAATATAGTGCAGGAATCATTGTAGCTTCTGCGATAATGTTCCCAAGGCTTGCCTTATTAGCTTATATTTTTAATAATGCTATTTTAACCTATTTGGCATTGCCGTTTGGTTTATTAACCTTGGTATGTATTATAGCAACTTTGGTTTTGATAAGAAGAGATGATATTATACAGGATACAGATATAAAACTAGGTAATCCATTAAATATGCTGAATGCTATTGGTTTTGGAGTTGTATATGTCGTTATATTATATGCTGTTTTTTATAGCGAAAAAATACTAGGTGAAAAGGGTTTATACTATTCGGCTTTAATTACTGGTTTGGCAGATACTGATGCCATCACCATTAGTATGGCTAAGTTTTCTTTAGAAGGAGAAAAACTCAAACTCGCATCATCGGTTATACTCGCTGCGACTATGAGTAATATGTTCGTAAAAATGAGTATTACTATACTTAAAGGTTCAAAAAAAGCGCGAAAATTAGTTGGTTTTGCTTTTGGTAGTGTTATTTTAATAGGGACTATATACATATTAGTCAGCAAATGAATCAGATACCTATGCTTTATCTTTTTTAAAAAGAGCTATAAAATTGGTGATATCATTTTGGA
>JBLHNH010000077.1:0-12072 GCA_047622645.1 Flavobacterium sp. | reverse complement strand
TAGTTTTAAAACTCGGTGTGCAATGCTTATTAATTCGCCTTCTAGCTTTTTCTTCATAACTTTATAGAATAGAATAGAGTTTATAGATGATTTTTTTGATAAATTTGTTTCTGATTACAAAAATAAACGAATTTAGTATTAATCGTCCGAAATATACAAAATGTTTCTCGAAAACACCGTAAATCAACAAGAACAATTTGGTTGGATTGAAGTAATTTGTGGCTCCATGTTCTCTGGCAAAACAGAAGAATTAATTAGACGCCTCAAGAGAGCTCAATTTGCCAAACAAAAAGTTGAAATTTTTAAGCCCGCAATAGACACTCGTTATCACCAAGAAATGGTTGTTTCTCATGATGCTAACGAGATCCGTTCTACACCAGTTCCTGCTGCCGAAAATATTAGAATTTTGGCTCAAGGTTGTGATGTAGTTGGTATTGATGAAGCTCAATTTTTTGACGATGAAATTATAGCTATTTGCAATGATTTAGCAAACAGTGGCATACGTGTTATTGTTGCTGGTTTAGATATGGACTTTAAAGGCAATCCGTTTGGACCAATGCCAGCTTTAATGGCAACCGCTGAATATGTTACAAAAGTGCACGCAGTTTGTACTCGCACAGGAAATTTGGCAAACTATAGTTTTAGAAAATCTGAAAGTGATAAATTAGTTATGCTTGGAGAAACTGAAGAATACGAGCCGTTAAGCAGAGCAGCTTTTTATAAAGCTATGAAAGAAAACAAAGAAAATCATTAATTTGACTTTTACATTACAAAATATTATTCCGGTTATCGATGCAAAATCAGGCACAAACTTACCTGATTTTACCATCGAAAACATTTCTATTGATAGTCGTTCCTTGCAAAATAATCAAGGAACACTTTTTTTTGCCTTAAAAGGGCATAATCATGATGCACATCAATACATTGAAAAATTAATTGAAAAAGGAGTTGGCTTTTTTGTAGTTGAATCGATTCCAGAAAACGTAAAAAACAAAGCTAATTTTATTGTTGTTAAAAACACGTTAAAAGCCTTACAAGAAGCAGCCATTTACTATCGAAATCTATTTAATTTTCAAACAATTGGAATTACTGGAAGTAACGGAAAAACAATTGTAAAAGAATGGCTAAATTTTTTATTGAGTCCAGATTTTATTATTGTAAGAAGTCCTAAAAGTTATAATTCACAAGTTGGTGTTCCTTTATCTGTTTTTGGGAGCAATGAAAACCATAACTTAGGTATTTTTGAAGCTGGAATTTCCACTGTAAATGAAATGGAAAATCTTCAAAATATTATTCAACCTAAAATCGGAATTTTTACGCATTTAGGAACAACACACGACGAAGGATTTTCTTCAGTTACAGAAAAGATTCAAGAAAAAATAAAATTATTTAAAAATTCAGAAGTTGTTATTCTTCAAAAAAATGAATCTATTGAAAAATTAGTAGTTTCAAAAAAAATAACTTGGAGTTTTACAGACAAAAGCGCTACTGTTTTTGCAGAAAAAAGTCTTTTAAAAAACGGCTTTAGTTTGTTTTCCGTTCTCTATAAAAACACATGTTTTAAAGTAGAAATTCCTTTTCAAGATGAAGCTTCCTTAGCTAACACGATGACTTGTATTTGTACCTTATTGTATTTTGAGTATGATACAAATGTAATTGCAGAACGCATAAAAAACCTTTATCCCGTAGAATTACGTTTGCAAGTAAAAAAAGGAATAAATAATTGTTCCTTAATTGATGACTCCTATTCATCGGATTATCAATCGTTAAAAATGGCTTTAGATTTTCTAGAGCAACAAAAATTACATAAAAAAAAGACATTAATTCTTTCTGATATTTTTCAAAGTGGCTTACCATTAATTGAGTTGTATCAAAAAGTAACGACTTTAATTCAACACAATAAAATTGACCGGTTAATTACTATTGGTGACACAATCGGAAATTATTTAAAAGACATTCCAAACATTATTTCTTTTTCTTCAACACAAGATTTTTTACAACAATTTAATTTAAACTCTTTTGAAAACGAAACCATTTTAATAAAAGGTGCTCGAAATTTTGATTTTGAAGAAATTGTTGTGATTTTAGAAGAGAAAAATCATGAAACTGTTTTAGAAGTAAATTTGGATGCCATAAGTTATAACCTCAACTTTTATAAATCGAAATTAAAACCCGAGACCAAAGTTATGGTTATGGTAAAAGCTTTTGGTTATGGAAATGGTGGCTATGAAATTGCAAAACTTTTAGAACATCATTCGGTTGATTATTTAGGTGTAGCTTTTGCTGATGAAGGAATCGAATTAAGAAAAGCTGGAATTACACTTCCAATTATGGTTTTAAATCCAGAAAATAGTAGTTTTAATGCTATGATTGCTTATGATTTAGAACCTGAAATTTACTCTATAACTGGATTAAATGCTTTTTTAAAGACAGCACAACGTCGTAATATTGCTTATTATCCAGTTCATTTAAAAATGGATACTGGGATGCATCGCTTGGGTTTTCAGGCAAATCATTTAGATGAACTAGGTGATTTACTAAAAAACAACAACTTCATTTTTGTAAAATCTATATTTTCACATTTAGCAGCAAGTGATGAAAGTTCCTTTAAAGATTTTACATTGAATCAAATTAATTTGTTTACGCAGTTTTATGAGAAAATAACTTTAAATTTAACTCATAAGCCAATTCGACATATATTGAATACTTCTGGAATTTTTAATTATACCGATTATCAAATGGAAATGGTAAGATTAGGAATTGGTCTTTATGGTGTAGGAAATTCTGAAGAAGAAACCAAAAAACTTTTAAATGTTAGCACTTTAAAAAGTATCATTTCTCAAATAAGAACCGTTGAACCAAATGATAGTATTGGCTATGGCAGAAAATTTATGGTAAAAGACAGAATGCAAGTGGCAACAATTCCAATTGGTTATGCAGATGGAATAAGTCGATTATGGGGTAATGAGAAAGGATATGTTCTAATACATAATCAAAAAGCAACAATTTTAGGCAACATTTGCATGGATATGTTAATGGTCGATGTAACCCAAATTAATTGTAATGCTGGAGACGAAGTTATAATTCTTGGTGAAAAACCACACGTAAATGAGATCGCCAAAATGTCGTTCACCATACCTTATGAGGTTTTCGTCGGAATATCGCAAAGAGTGAAGCGGGTTTTCTTTAAAAACTAAAAAACAATTAAATTTTTTTGATATATTCGTTATTAGATTTTTAACCAAAACTAATTTAAACATTATGTTAAAAGAATTTAAAAATTTTATTATAACAGGAAATGTTGTTGAGTTTGCAGTTGCTATAATTATGGCTAATGCAATAAGTGGAGTTGTAAATGGATTTGTTAACAACATCGTTATGCCAGTTGTAGGGTATTTTACTGGTGGAGTTGATTTTGCCGATAAGAAAGTAGTTCTAACGAAAGGAATCGCAGCTAACGAAGGTATTGTTGAAGTTGCTGAAGTAGCGATTAGTTATGGTGCTTGGGTAAATACTATTGTAAACTTAATTATTGTTGGTTTTATAATGTTTTTATTAATTAAAGCATACAATAAAATAAGAAAACCTGCTCCAACTCCTGCTCCAAATGGACCAACGCAAGAAGATTTATTAGCAGAAATTAGAGATCTATTAAAAAAATAAATACCGCTCATTATATATTATAATTAAAACCCTAAACTTGCTTTAGGGTTCTTTTTTTATGAAAAGTCTAAATTTATAAAGTTTTGTGAAATGTTACATTTGAATAATAACAATAAATAATAATAACTACTTTTGCAGTACTTAAATTTATAGTATAATGAAAATAGCTATTGTTGGTGCAACCGGAATGGTTGGCGAAGTAATGTTACAAGTTTTAGCAGAAAGAAATTTTCCTATTACGGAATTAATTCCTGTAGCTTCAGAGAAATCTGTTGGAAAACAAATTGAATATAAAGGCAAAAACTATACAGTAGTTGGTTTACAAACTGCCGTTGACATGAAGCCAGACATTGCTTTGTTTTCTGCAGGAGGAGAAACTTCATTAATTTGGGCACCAAAATTTGCAGAAATTGGCACAACAGTAATAGACAATTCTTCTGCTTGGAGAATGGATGAAAACACAAAATTAGTAGTTCCAGAAATAAATGCTTCCTCATTAACTAAAGAAGATAAAATTATTGCAAATCCAAATTGCTCTACCATTCAAATGGTTTTGGCTTTAGCTCCTTTGCATGTTAAGTATAAAATTAAGCGTATAATTGTTTCTACTTACCAATCTATCACTGGAACGGGCGTAAAAGCTGTTGAACAATTAGAAAACGAATATGCCGGTAAAAAAGGTGAACAGGCTTATAAATACCAAATTCATAGAAATGCTATTCCTCAATGTGATGTTTTTGAAGAAAACGGTTACACTAAAGAAGAAATGAAATTAGTTCGTGAAACTCAAAAAATATTAAACGACAAAACTATTGCTGTTACTGCAACTGCAGTTCGTGTGCCAATAGTTGGTGGTCATAGCGAAGCCGTAAACGTTGAGTTTAAAAATGATTTTGACGTTAGCGAAATCCGTCAAATTTTACACAACACCGATGGTGTAACAGTTCAAGATAATTTAGACACATTTACTTATCCAATGCCATTATATGCACAAGGTAAAGATGACGTTTTTGTGGGAAGAATTCGTAGAGATGAAAGTCAACCAAACACTTTAAACATGTGGATTGTTGCTGATAACTTAAGAAAGGGTGCTGCAACTAACACCATACAAATTGCCGAATATTTAGTAGCTAATAAATTAGTATAAGTACTAAGACAGCTAGTAAGCTTTACCTACTAAAACCACAAATTGACTATTAGGAAAACCTAAAAAATAGTTAATTTGTGGTTTTTCTATTTTTGATATTTAAAAATAAGTACCTTTACAATAATGAAGAAAAAATTGCAATTTATTAATTTAAGCTTGATTCTCGCAGTATTATTTGCTGTTTGCTATCAATCTTTGCATGCCTTTTCTCATCAGTTAAATGAAGATTCTGAACATAATCATTCAAAATCAGAGAAAAATTTAGCTGAGAAAGTTTCTGAAAAACAAGATTGTCCTATTTGTGACTTCAAATTTGTTGCATTTATTTCTTCTGAAACTTTACAAATAGAGTTTTTATCTTCATTTATTAAAATTCCTTATCAATTTAATAGTAATGAAACTTTTATTACGTTTGAAAGGAATTCATTTTATCTTCGAGGACCACCTATTTTAGTTTAAATAGTATTTTACAGATATCGTTATCAAAAATAATGATACGTTATGTTACATTAAAACTAAAAGAAATGCGATTTTTATCGACTCTATTTTTCTTTTTGGTTAGCTACTTTGGATATACTCAAGTAACAATTACTGGAGTAATTTCAGATGAAAATGGCTTACCATTAGAAGCGGCACACGTTCATATTGCCACCAAAACCACCTCAACAAATTCAGACGGAAGTTATATTTTGTCTGGCATTCCAATGGGAAAGCAAAAACTTTATATTTCATATATAGGATATCAAGTTATTGAAGAAACGCTTGACTTTTCAACTGATTTGACCATAAACCGTCAAATGGAAATAGATATAACTAAATTAGAGGTTGTTGTTATTCAACAAAATACTAACTCTAAAACAGAAAGTAGTAACGAGCAGACTTTAAACAAGGAAACTATTGAAAAATTTAGCAATCAAACCCTTGGAGATGCTTTGAAAGAGGTTTCTGGTGTTTCTATTTTAAAAACAGGTAGTACAATTGTAAAGCCTGTTATTAATGGACTACACAGCAGTCGTGTGCCAATTATCAACAACAATGTCAGACTAGAAGATCAACAATGGGGAACAGAACATGCTCCAAATTTTGATATTAATTCAGCAGGAAAAATCACTATTATTAAAGGTGCTTCTGCCCTACAATATGGTGGTGATGCTATTGGTGGAGTTGTAGTTATAGAGCCCGAAGTTATAAAAAAAGACACTTTGGTTGGAAAAACAATCGTTAATTTAGCTTCAAACGGCATGGGTGGAAGTTTAAGTTCGAGTCTTCAAAAAGGGAATCGATATGGTTGGAGTTGGAATGTTTTAGGAACTTTTAAATATTTAGGTGATAGAGAAACACCCGATTATGTATTATCAAATTCTGGAAATCGGGAGCAAAATTTTTCGGGAGGCATTCGTTTTGCTGAAGAAAATTATAATTTCAATGCGATGTATAGTTTTTATAATGCTCAAATTGGAATTCTAAGCGCTTCACATATTGGAAATGTAAACGATTTATACCATTCAATCAACAACCAACAACCTTCTATTATTGAGCCTTTTACTTATTCTATTAGCTCTCCAAAACAAGAAGTTCAACATCATTTAGCAAAAATTAATTATCAACGATGGTTAAATGACAACACCTCACTTGATTTGCAATATGCCTTTCAGCTAAACAATCGATTTGAATATGATGTTAGAAGAAGTAGTGCAAATAATGACAAAGCAGCTTTAGATTTACAATTAGTAACGCATACTTTTTTGGCTGATTATAAGACATCCATCGAAAATTGGAAATTAAATTCTGGAGTTAATTTTGGGTATCAAAACAACTTTGCTAATCCAAACACTGGTGTTAGACCCTTAATTCCAAGTTATGACAAATTTGATGCTGGCTTATATGGAATTGCAGTTTATAAATTTGATAACGCAACTTCTTTAGAATCTGGAATTCGTTATGATTTTTCAACCATTGAAGCCACAAAATATTATTTAAAGTCAAGGTGGACAGAACGTGGTTATGACGCAAACTTCTCTCAATTTATTGTAGGGGAAGAAAGTAGTCAATGGTTAACCAAACCTACTTTTGACTATCATAATATTTCGGCTAATATTGGTCTAAAAAAACTATTTCATCATGAAATGGAATGGTTAGTAAACGTAAGTTTAGCTTCTCGAAATCCTAATCCTTCAGAATTATTTAGTGATGGATTGCATCATTCTACAGGTCAGGTTGAATTAGGAAATTTAAATTTAAAAAGAGAACAAGCCTATAAATTCAACACCACCTTTAAGAAAGATTGGAAGACATTTAGCGTGCAGATAAATCCGTTTATCAATCGAATTACAAACTTTATGTATTTGCAACCTATTGGATTTGAAACTACAATTCGTGGTGCTTTTCCTGTATGGGATTATAAACAGACAGAAGCTTTGTTAACCGGTTTCGATTTAAATTCTAAATGGACTATTGACGACCATTTTTCACACGATTTGAGTTTAGCTTATGTAAATGGACAAAATTTAAGTACAAATGAATATCTTATAGATATGACTCCGTTTACAATCAATAACAAAATTCAGTATAAAAATGAATCTTGGTTCAATTTCGTTACATCATTAAAAAGCGAACTTGTTTTCAAACAAAATCAATATCCAAATTATAATTTTGAGACAAATATCATTGTAAACGATGCATTAACACCTGTTTTGGTTGATATAAGTACACCGCCAAAAGGGTATCATTTATTGCATTTTTATAGTGAAATGACTTTTAAAGTTGCCAAAAAAAATAGCTTAACCACTTCTTTAAGTATTCAAAATATTGCTAACACAACGTATCGAGATTACCTAAATCGTCAACGCTTTTTTGTAGACGAAATGGGTAGAAATGTTCAAATTCAATTAAAATTCAATTATTAAAAATTTAAAAAAATGAAAAATTTAAAACTTATTGCCTTATTATTAATTCCAACTTTATTCATAACTTCTTGTAATAATGACGACGAAAACACCATACCAGTAAATGAAGAAGAAGTTATTACAACAGTTACGACAACTTTAACTGGTGGAGGACAAATTATTACTTTAACTTCTAGGGATTTAGATGGTGATGGCCCAAATGCTCCAGTTGTAACTGTTTCTGGTAATTTAGTTGCCGGAACAACCTATCAAGGTGCTACAACATTTTTAAATGAATTAGCAAATCCAGCGGAAAACATTAACGGAGAAGTTGAAGAAGAAGGGGCAGATCACCAAGTCTTTTATCAATTAGCATCATCTTTAGGAACTGTTACTTATGATTTAAATAATGTAGATGCAAATGGAAACCCAATAGGTTTAGAGTTTACTTTAGTTGCTGGAACTTCAGGTTCAACAGGAATTTTAACCGTAACCTTAAGACACCAACCTAATAAAACAGCTGCCAATGTAAACACAGGAGACATTACAAATGCTGATGGAAATACAGATGCAGAAGTTAGTTTTCCAATAACTGTTGACTAATCAACTCCAATTATTCAATTAGTACAAAAACAACTGAAATTCAGTTGTTTTTGTTTTTTTTAACAAAGCTTTACCAATCAATTTGTTAAATTTGTAGTAAAGCAAAACTATTAATTATGAAAAAAATCATACCAATTGCTCTTATTGCATTTACCTTTTTTTCGTGCAAAGAAGAACCAAAACCAGAATTAGACATGACCGTAAATTATCCAGAAACTAAAAAAGTAGACTCAGTTGATGTTTATTTTGGAGATTCTATTCAAGATCCTTATCGTTGGTTAGAAGATGATAATAGTGAAGAAACAAAAGCTTGGGTAAAAGCGCAAAACGTTGTGACTTTTGGTTATTTAGATAAAATCCCATTCAGAAAACAAATCAAAGAACGTTTAGAAAAATTATGGAATTACGAAAAAATTTCGGCTCCTTTTAAAGAAGGTGATTATACGTATTTCTACAAAAACAATGGTTTACAAAATCAATCGGTTTTACATAGAAAAGATAAAAACGGCAAACAAGAAGTGTTTTTAGACCCGAACACGTTTTCAAAAGATGGAACAACTTCTTTGGGTGGAATTGATTTTTCAAAAGATGGTTCCTTAGTAGCTTATGCAATTTCAGAAGGTGGAAGCGATTGGCGAAAAGTAATTATTCTAAATGCAGGTACAAAAGAAGTGATTGGCGATACAATTGTTGATGTAAAATTTAGTGGTATTTCTTGGTATAAAAACGAAGGGTTCTATTACTCAAGTTATGATAAACCAAAGGGAAGTGAACTTTCGGCAAAAACAGACCAACACAAACTATATTTTCACAAGTTGAATACTTCTCAAAAAGAAGACAAAGTAGTTTTTGGTTTAAACGAAAAAAGAAGATATGTTGGTGGTGGCGTAACCGATGATGAAAAATATTTGATTATTTCAGCTTCAACCTCAACTTCTGGAAACGAATTATATTATAAAGATTTATCAAATTCAACTTCAAAAATCGTAAACATTGTCAATAATTTTGATAGTGACAACGGAGTAGTTGACAACGTTGGAACAAAATTTTATGTCTCTACAAATTATAATGCGCCCAATAAAAGAGTTGTAACATTTGATTTGACGAATCCAAAAATGGAAAATTGGGTAGATTTTATTCCAGAGACTGAAAATGTACTTTCAGTTTCAACTGGTGGAGGATTTATTTTTGCAGATTACATAAAAGATGCTGTTTCCTTCATCAAACAATATGATTATAAAGGAAAATTAGTCCGTGATATCAAATTACCCGGAATCGGTTCTGCTGGTGGTTTTGATGGTAAAAAAGAAGAAACTACTTTGTATTATTCTTTCACAAATTACACAACACCTGGAACGATTTATTCTTATGATCCAAAAACTGGAGCTTCTAAAGTATATGAAAAACCAAAAGTAGATTTCAAGTCAGAAGAATATGAATCGAAACAAGTCTTTTATACTTCAAAAGATGGCACAAAAATTCCAATGATTATCACATATAAAAAAGGAACAGTATTAAATGGCAAAAATCCAACCATCTTATATGCCTATGGTGGATTCAATATCAGTTTGACTCCAAGTTTTAGTATAGCCAATGCCGTTTGGATGGAAAACGGAGGAGTTTATGCTGTTGCGAATTTACGTGGTGGTGGTGAATATGGTAAAAAATGGCATGATGCAGGAACACAAATGAAAAAACAAAATGTGTTTGATGATTTCATAGCTGCTGCTGAATATTTAATCAAAGAGAAATATACTTCATCTGATTATTTAGCCATTAAAGGTGGTTCTAATGGTGGTTTATTAGTTGGAGCAACAATGACACAAAGACCCGATTTAATGAAAGTAGCTCTACCAGCAGTTGGAGTTATGGATATGTTGCGTTATCATACGTTTACAGCTGGTGCTGGATGGGCTTATGATTACGGAACAGCAGAAGATTCAAAAGAAATGCTGAATTACTTAAAAGGATATTCTCCAGTGCATAATGTTAAAGCAGGAACAAAATATCCAGCAACAATGGTTACAACTGGTGATCATGATGATAGAGTTGTTCCGGCACACAGTTTTAAGTTTGCTGCTGAATTACAAGCCAAACAAACAGGTTCAAATCCAACATTAATTCGAATTGATGTAAATGCTGGTCACGGTGCAGGAAAATCGACTGAAGCTATTATAAATGAGCAAGTAGATATTCAAGCCTTTACTTTATATAATATGGGTGTTAGAGAATTGAAATAGTTTTCTAGATATCTATAAAATAAAATTCCCGTTTAGTCAGTTTCTAAACGGGAATTTTTTATTCTTTATTAACAACAACTTATGGTTGTTTGATAATTTTTTTGATAGTGAAATTATTATCCGCATTTTGAATTTTTATTAAATAAACACCATCTGAAAAAGAAGAAAAATCAAGCTTTGCTTCGACTTCTTTAGTATCAAAAGATTTTAATAATTTACCATTATAAGCGTAGATTTCAATAGTGTTTGATGCTGTTGATAGTCCTGTAATCGTTAATTGTGAAGTCACTGGGTTAGGATAAGCAACAATATTCAACTCAGACAAATTAACAGTTGCATTTGATAATGTGCATGAAGTACCGTTATTGTTATAATTTGCATTATAAATATCTGTTATAGTTCCATTATCTATTGAATTGCGGAAATCTCCACCTGCCATTCCTGGTTGAGAAGAATTTGGGTCAGTGCCGTTTACAAATAATCGTAACCCATCAACACATGTTCCTGAAAGTGAAAGAAAAGAAAAAACTAATAGCTCTTGATTAGCTACTAGATTTGTTTGTTGACCGTTGGCTGAAACTCCATGAAAATCAAAACTTGGTGAAGCTGTTGGTGCATATACTTTAGAATTATCACCCCAAGATCCTCCAGCAAAAGCGGTAATCAATAAAGACTGATCAGGAAAACTTGCAGGAACAACTATTGAAATTTGAGAAGGCCCCCAAGTAAAATTGTTTTGTGTAAAATTAGGCTTTGCAAAAACTTCGTAACGAGAATTTGAAACACTATATTTTATTGTTAAATCTATTTGTTGTTGAGCAAAAAGAAATTGCATAACAAATAACGCAGAAAAAAGGAGCGTTTTTTTCATTAATACTTTGTTTTATAGGTTAAATTCAAATATATTAAAAAAAATGTGCGTATCCCTTTTTTTTGATACAAACCCGGCAATCAACATATTAAGTCGATTAAATACTTAATAATCTAAAGTAACATAGCCAATATACTTACTGATTCTAGCTTTTCTTCTATTGATATAGTTAGAAGAATTTACGGGTTTAAATTTACGTGGATTAGGAAGAATAGCTGCAATTCCTGCTGCTTCTAATCGAGATAAGTTTTTTGCATCTTTGTGATACCAATGTTTTGAAGCGGCTTGAGCACCATAAACACCATCTCCCATTTCAATACTATTTAGATAGACTTCCATAATGCGTTCTTTGCTCCAAATTAATTCAATAAGAACCGTATAATAAGCTTCTAATCCTTTTCTTAAGTAGCTTCTACCTTGCCATAGAAAAACATTTTTGGCAGTTTGTTGCGAAATGGTACTACCTCCTTTTAATTTTTTCCCTTTTTCATTACTTTTCATAGCTTTTTGAATGGCTTTAAAATCAAAACCACTGTGGGTTAAGAAATTTCCGTCTTCACTTGCTATAACTGCTTTTTGGAGATTGGGAGAAATCTCTTCAATAGAAACCCAATCATGACTGGAACGCATTTCTTTACCATCCAGTTTTTGTTCAATGGCTCT
>JBLHNH010000076.1:0-12224 GCA_047622645.1 Flavobacterium sp. | reverse complement strand
AATGTTAGGCTTTTTTTATATAAAATTTTATCTAGAGTTTCGTTAATATTTTTTTGTCTATCTTTATGTTTTGATTTATTAATCATTTTCATAAACCCCCAAACTGTGAAAAAATTAATTTGTGTTATATGCTTATGTTCATTCATAAGCTATGGTCAGACTATTACTATTGATAGTAATACCTATTCAGCTTCAGATTTAGCTAATCTATTAGTAACTAATTCTTGTATTTCTCCCACAAATGTTTCTTACTCTTCTAATCAATCTGTTGCTCATTTTAATAAGAATGGCTCAGCCTTTCCTATAAATGAGGGCGTTATTATCAGAAATGGGATAGCTCAACATTCCGAAGGAATTTATACTGGAAACAACTTAAGTAGCCAGGTGAATTCTAATAGTGATGTTGATCTTCAAAATTTAAGTAATAACTCCGGACAAACCTCTACAATAACAGATGCAGCTTATTTACAATTTGATTTTGTTCCAATATCTAATAATTTTAATTTTAGCTTTTTATTTGCATCTAATGAATATGGAGAATTTCAATGTGGGTTTAGTGATGTATTCGCTTTTTTATTAACGGATTTAACTACAGGAGTAACAACAAATATTGCAGTTGTTCCAGGTACAAATACACCAATTTCTGTAAAAGACATTAGAAATAATACTTATAATTCGTCTTGTGGATCTGTTAACCCAAGTTTATTTAATATTTACAATGTAAACAATCCTGCTGCTGCTAGTTTAAATATGAGGGGATTTACTAAGGTTCTTAATGCTTCGGCTGCAACTATTCCCAATAATCCATATAGAATAAAACTTGTAATTGCTGATTATAAAGATGCTGATTATGATTCGGCCGTTTTTATTTCTGCTGGAAGTTTTAATAGTACTGTGAATTTAGGCCCAGATTCAAGTCTATGCATTGGAAACAACACCACTATCACATCTGGTTTAGATGCCACAGAATACAATCATACATGGGCATTAAATGGAGCTATAATTCCCGGAGAAACAAATAATACTTTAAACATTACTCAAGCTGGAACTTACACAGTGACGATAGTCAAAGCAGGCTCAACATGTCAATTAACTGATACAATCATTTTTAATGACTTACAGGTAAACAACCCTCAAGATTTATATCTCTGTAATAACGGAACTAACAATTACACCTTTAATTTAACTCAAAACAATGCTACTGCTTTAGGAATTAATTCAAATCAATATCAGCTTTTTTATTATAATTCAATGGCTAATGTAAATGCAAATATCTCAATACCTAATTCAAGCCTAAATACTTATGTAAGTAATGGTAATGAAATAATATATATTAAGCTTTTAAGCATAAGTACTAATACATTTTGTAGTGCTCAATATTCTTTTGATTTATTGGTGAATGACCCAGTTATAGCTAATCAACCAAATAATATTAATTTATGTGATACTGCCATTACTTTAGCTGTTGATTTAACAACTCAAAACAATCAAATATTAAATGGACAAAATTCAAGTAATTCAACAATTACTTATTATAATTCAGAAGCAGATGCAACCAACAATACAAATGCAATAAATTCTCAGACAACTATAACATCAGCAACTTCTCCCAAAACAGTTTGGGTTAGAGTTGAAAGTACTACAAATTCAAATTGCTTTGCGGTAATTAGTTTTCAGATTATAGTAAATCCTAAGCCTCCAGTGGATTCAATTCCAAATGTAATTGCCTGTGAAAATTTTACACTCCCGGCTCTAACAAACGGAACATTTTATACTGGTCCAAACGGCACTGGCAATCAATTAAATACAAATGACATAATTGACGAAACAGGAACTTATTATATTTTTAGTGGCCCTGATGCAAATGGCTGCACTAATCAGACATCTTTTTTGGCAACATTTATGGATGAATATGATATAGATTTAGAACATTGTGATCAATTTATTGTTCCAAAGCCTGAAGCTGGTGCTTTTTACTCAGATATTGGTGGACCATCTGGAAGTGGAGTACTTATTCCTGAAGGCACAACAATTACAACAAGTCAGACAATTTATTTTTATGTTGCATTTAATGGTGTTTTTTGCAGAGAAGCTGCGTTTCCTTTAATAATACATCCATTACCACCAGTAGACTCTCTAAACGATGTTATAACATGTGCAAGCCATACATTACCCCTAATTACAAATGGTAATTATTTTACAGAAACCAATGGTGGCGGCACACCTTTATTTGTAGGAAATAATATTACAACAACTGATATTATTTATATTTTTGCAAATGATGGTACGTGCGTTAACGAAACCTCCTTTCATATAGCTATTTTAAACGAGCCAACTCCTAAAGTAGTTTGTGGAAGTTATACTTTACCAGCTTTAGCTGCCGGTAATTATTTTACACAAATTGGTGGTCAAGGTTCAATTATTTCTGCAGGGACTGTAATTGCAAGTTCTCAAACTATTTATATTTTTGCAAATACAACTACAATACCTAATTGTACTTCAACATATACTTTACCAATTATAATAAAACCTAAACCGGTTGTAGATGATTTAGACGACGTAATTAGATGTGCAAACAATCCATTTGAATTACCTGTATTATCGGGTGGAAATTATTATACTGCCACAAATGGTGGTGGAACTATGTTAAATGCTGGAGATATAATTTCTACAACACAAACCCTATATGTTTATGATATATTAAATGGTTGTTCTAATCAAACTTTATTTAATGTTGAAATTGTTCCGCTGCCTCCTGTTGAAAATTTTACGGATATTTTTAAATGTAATCCATTTGTATTACCAAATTTAACAAATGGAACATATTACACTGAGTCTGCTGGAAATGGAACTGCAATTCCAAATGGAACTACAATTGATACAACTCAAATTATTTATATATTCAATGAGGCATTAGATGCTAATGGTTGTTATGCTGAAACCGTTTTTCATGTAAATATATTAAACATAGAAGTAGGTGCTTTTAGTGACATTACAGAATGTGATAGTTATACTTTACCCGCTATAACAATTGGAAATTATTTCTGGCAATCTGGCGGTATTAATCCTATTCTAGCTTCTGATTTGACATTTAATATTCCTGGAACATATACGGTCTTTGTCTATGCAAAGAATGGTGGTAGAATTTTTTGCAGTGATGAAGCATCGTTTACCATTACCATTTCTGAAACTCCAGTTTTACCAAGTTTTACAAATATTGTAAAATGTGGAACCTATACTTTACCTACTTTAGATAATTCAAGTTATAACGGAAATTATTATTTGGGTCAAAATGGAACTGACATTATAAATCTTGCTGACTATACTTTAACTACACCCGGAACATTTACTATTTATGTTTATGCAACGGCTTTTAACAACCTGAATTGTTATGATGAAACTTCATTTTTATTAACTATTTATCCTTTATTAGATTTAGGTTTAGAAGATGTTTTTATGTGCATTGACCCAATAACTAATGATGTTATTCAACCCGCATTTATAAGCACTAATCTAAATCCTTTACTTTTTACAGTTAATTGGTATTTTAATAACAATCTAATCCATACTGGCCCATCTTATAATACTACTCAAATAGGTACATATACAATTGAAACTATTAAATTGACTCCAGATTCTGGCTCAAATTGTAATTATGACACTACAACTGTTTTAGTTTTACAATCTAGTTATGCAATTGCTGAAGCAGTCGTTTCAACTGACTTTGATGATAGTGCTTCAATAACTATAAATATTTTGAATGGTTATGGCGAATACGAATATCAATTAGATAACATAGGTGGCTTTCAATCTAGTAATGTCTTTAATAATGTTTCGTCTGGCGAACATATTATTTATGTTAAAGATGTTTTAGGTAATTGTAACGACATATTCATAACAGCTTCTGTTTTAAAATATCCAAAATACTTTACTCCAAATGGTGATGGCTATAATGATACATGGAATATTTGGGATTTGAAAAACAATCCAAATGCTAAAGTTTCAATTTTTGATCGCTATGGAAAATTTGTCCATCAGTTTAAAACGACAGGTTTTGGATGGGATGGAAAATTAAACGGAATTGATTTACCATCTACAGATTATTGGTTTTTAGTAAATTATTTTAATCCAAAAGGAGAAGCAAGGGAGTTTAAATCTCACTTTGCTATGAAACGATAACATCAATAAGATCTTTTCGAAGCCAACCCGTTATGCTTAATCGCAATTGGTTGGTTTCTAAAACTTCGTGTTCTAGTTCATTACTTTTAAAGAAAACCGTCTTTCTATTTGTTGGGCTGACTGTTTGTGCTTTTTCTTTGTCATAAACTTTCAACTCGCCTCCATCACTTTCTTGCCAATTGGCATTCAAATAGGTTATCATAGAAAATTGACGATTACTTGTGTCTTGAAATTGGTCTAAATGCCTTTTGTAAAAAGCACCTGGCTTATATAATGCATAATGAAATTCATAACTTTTTATACCTGTGAAACATTCTCTGTTCAAATAAGCAATGAAGTCTTCAATAAGGGCAAAAAACTCCATTTCATGTGGGTTGTTATTTTCTTTATCTAACCAATAAATAACATCACTACGAATTTCCTTGTTTTTTGCAAATGTACCAAAATGACCAATTCCCGCAGATTTTAATTCTTCGTCCTTGTATAATGTAAGCAAATTATTTTTTAAGTTATTCGCTAAAGCTTCACTTAAAAAATCTTTAGAAATACCTATCTTACTGTCAATATAACTTGAAATCAATTCTTCAAAACTATCGTTCATTGTATATGTTATCTGAATTGACAAACAACGTGCGAATGTAGTCTATTTTTTAAATTGTAAAATAATTTTAGAATATATTGTATATAAAAATAATTTAGCCCTAAAAAATAATAATTTAATAAAAACTACTCATTTAAATACATATTTGACAAAAATAATAGTTAAGCCCTATTTTTTTTAGCTTACAAAGCAATTAATCACATATTTTATTAATTTTACCCCAAAATTAAAAGGGTATCAGTATGAAAATTGAAAAAAGATGGATTATTTCATTCAGTATTATAACAATCTTAGCAATAACCAGTTTGTTTTGGACTCCATCAAATAATTTAAAAGATCAATTTTTACCTGAGTCAGAAATTAACGTTGCTGATGTTGCGTGGCTTCTAACTTCGTCTTCATTTGTTTTATTAATGACCCCAGGACTTTCTTTTTTTTATGGAGGTATGGTTGGTAGAAAAAATGTTATTTCAACAATGCTTCAAAGTTTTATTTGTTTAGGTGTTGTTTCTTTGGTTTGGGTTGTTGTCGGTTTTAGTTTGGCCTTTGGCTCTTCTATTGGATTTACGATTGATGGAACATATTATGGAGTTATAGGAAACCCTTTTGATTTTGCTTTTTTTAATAACGTTGGCGTTTTACCTCATAAAAATCTAGCATCAACCTTACCGTTTGTCCTTTTTGCCCTTTTTCAAATGAAATTTGCCGTAATTACTCCTGCTATAATTACTGGTTCTTTTGCCGAAAGAGTTCGATTTATCTCTTATTTATTATTTATTTGTTTATTTACACTATTTATTTACACTCCTTTATGTCACATGGTTTGGCATCCAAATGGTTTATTAGGCGCTTACTTTGGCGTAAAAGATTTTGCTGGTGGAACAGTTGTGCACATGAGCGCTGGTTTTGCTGCATTAGCTGGAGTTTTAACTTTAGGAAAACGGAAAAATAGTGAACATATTCCAACAAATATTCCTTTTGTATTATTAGGAACTGGTATGCTTTGGTTTGGCTGGTTTGGCTTTAATGCAGGCTCTTCGTTAGCCGCAAATGGAACAGCAGCCATGGCTTTTGCCACAACGACTATTGCATCTGCTTCTGCTATGATTACTTGGATATTTTTTGACAGAATAAATGGTAGAAAAATTTCAGCTTTAGGTGCTTGTATTGGTGCTGTTGTTGGATTAGTTGCTATTACTCCTGCTGCAGGATTCGTAACAATTCCAGAAAGTATTTTCTTCGGATTTATAACTGCAATTGTTTCAAACAGAATGTTAAACTGGAAAAAATTAAAAGCCATTGATGACACATTAGATGTTTTTGCCTGTCACGGAATTGGTGGAATTATGGGAATGATTTTAACCGCAATTTTTGCTCAAGGTGAAAATGCAAGTCTTTTACACGGTGGTTGGTCTGTTTTTGGACATCACATGACTGCTCTTGTTTTGGTATCTATATTTACCTTTTTTGGTTCAATGCTGCTTTTTAAAATCACAAATAAAATAATCCCATTAAGAGTTTCTGAATCATCTGAACTTCTTGGTCTTGATGCATCACAACATGATGAAAAATTTTAATAGTTTGCAATGTGGTAGAAAATTTTTGTATTTTTAGAATTAATTTTTATAAAAATGAAAAAGTACATTTTATTTATTTTAACTACTATAATTTTAAATTCCTGTATCGCTAAAAAAGGATTTTCTCAAGATAATGAGAAATTAAAAATTAATATCGTGCTTAATAATTGGCACAAAGATGCTGCCGAAACTAATTTTGATTCCTATTTTAATGCAATTGCTGATGATGGCGTTTTCATAGGAACTGATGCAACAGAAAACTGGAACAAAAATGAATTCATGGCTTTTGCTAAACCTTTTTTTGACAAAGGAAAAGCTTGGAACTTTTCATCCCTTGAAAGAAATATTTATTTTTCTGAAGACAATGAAATAGCTTGGTTTGATGAATTATTAAATACTCAAATGAAAATCTGTAGAGGTTCAGGTGTTTTAGTTAGAATAAATGATGATTGGAAAATCAAACATTATGTTCTTTCTATGACTATTCCAAACGACAAGACAAATGAAGTTATTTCAATAAAATCTGCCATTGAAGATAAAATTATTAAAGAAAAAAGTAAATAAAACTATTTGTTGTATTTATGTTCTTTTAAGTTTTTAAACATCTCAGTTGTCATGTTTTCTATATTGAAATCATTCTGCCAATGCCAATCTTCTCTTGCACATGAATCATCAATACTTGCTGGCCAACTATCTGCTATTTTTTGTCTAAAATCGGGCTCATAGCCCATTTCAAAATCAGGGTAATGTTTTTTAACTTCTACAGCAATTTGTTCTGGAGTAAAACTCATAGCGCTTAAATTATATGAGGAGCGAATTTTTATTTGTTCTTCGGGCGCTTGCATAATTTGTATTGTAGCTTTAATGGCATCGTCCATATACATCATAGGTAAGGCTGTATTTTGGGATAAAAAACTAGTGTACTTGCCTCTAAGAATAGCTTGATGATAAATTTCTACAGCATAATCTGTTGTTCCACCACCTGGTTCTGAAACCCAACTAATTAAACCTGGATAACGAATACTTCTTACATCAACACCATATTGTTTGCTATAGTATTCACACCAACGTTCGCCAGATTGTTTACTAATTCCATAAACCGTTGAAGGCTCCATAATTGTATATTGGGGTGTGTTTTGTCTTGGGGTTGTAGGTCCAAAAACCGCAATACTTGAAGGCCAAAAAACCTTTTTAATTTTTCCCGCTTTAGCAATATTTAATACGTGAAAAAGCGAATTCATATTCAAATCCCAAGCAAATGCCGGATTTTTTTCAGCTGTAGCTGACAATAATGCAGCCATCAAATATACATCTGTAATTTCATATTGCTCAACCAAATGATCAATTTGATTATAATCTAAGGCATTTACAACTTCAAAAATTCCATTATTTACAACATCTATGTTTAATTTTCTAATGTCTGAAGCTACCACATTTTCTATACCATAAATCTCACGAAGTTTTTTGGTAAGTTCTGTTCCTATTTGTCCACATGCACCGATGATTAAAACTTTTGTTTTCATAAATTCCTTAAATTTTTGAAAAACAAATATAGTATATTCAAGTGTTGATTTTTGCATATAAACACTAAATGTTTACTAATTTCGTAAAATAATTACTCTTTTTAATGAATTGATTAAAAATGTCTCAAATCGAAATTTATAGTATATTGATTTTGTTATAGTTATTAAAAAAGAAAAATGTTAACTTATCATAATTACTAATTCGTATTTTTTGAAACTTATGTACATTTGTAATCCAATTTAAATTTATGTATAAATCCATTGTCTTTTTATTGTTCTCATTTTTACTGTTATCATGCAAAGAAGATAATACGAAAGCTGAAAATGAAAAAATAATTGCAAAAAACACCCAAACCTTTAATTTGGTTAATTCGGTGTGGGATTTAAAAACACCAATGCTATCTCCAACTGCAAAAAATGAAGTCGCAAATTGGAATGAGTGGCAACAATTTGTTATTGAAATCAATCAGAAGCCAAAAAGTAATTTAACTGCTTTTCAATTAAAAACTAAAAATATTTCTTCAAAAATTGATTCACTTCAATTAAATATTCCATCTCAATTTGACAAACCTCAAGTAAAAAGTAGAATTGCAGCATTAAATACAAAAATTAAAATGCTTGACACATTCATTCATTTAACAGATGTTCCTCAAAATAAAATCAAAGAATTAATTCCTGAAATCAATGAAGAAATTAATGCTTTGGTTGGACAATGGGAAGAGATTATTATCAAAAAAAGGATACCAAGAGAAGTTGGAGAAGAATACCTGATAAAGGCCTTAGATACTGCTAGAAATGCAAATCCTGAATTGATGATGGAAAAAATGAGACAGCAAGACTCTATAAATAATTCGCTTAACAAAAGGAAATCTCCTTTTATAAATAAAAAATAGTTTTTTGAAACCTGAAATAGCCAATTCTTATTTAAAATCTGCAAAAATTTCTGTTTTTGCCGAATCGTTAGTACAATCTAACCAAAAAATTCATGCCAAAGGTTTATTAGGATCTTCGATTTCCTTTGTGATTCAAGCACTTTTTAAAAAAACTGAATTACCTTTTCTTTTATTATTTAATGACAAAGAAGAAGCTGCTTATTATTTGAATGATTTAGAGTTACTAATTAACTCTAATGATGTTTTGTTTTATCCAGGTTCATACAGAAGGCCTTATCAAATTGAAGAAACAGATAATGCTAATATCTTGCTTCGTGCAGAAGTATTAAACCGAATAAATTCTAGAAAAAAACCGGCTATCATTGTTTCTTATCCAGAAGCCTTATTTGAGAAAGTGGTTACTCGAAAAGAATTAGAAAAAAACACTTTAAAAGTTTCCGTTAACGATAAATTATCGATTGATTTTATCAACGAAACACTATTTGAATATAATTTCAAAAGAGTAGATTTTGTAACTGAACCCGGAGAATTTTCGGTTCGAGGCGGAATTATTGATGTGTTCTCTTTTTCTAACGATCATCCTTACAGAATTGAATTTTTTGGAAACGAAGTTGATAGCATCAGAAGTTTTGATGTTGAAACCCAACTTTCAGTCGAAAAACTAAAGAAAATTTCAATTATTCCAAATGTTGAAAATAAGTTTTTAGATGAAAATCGTGAAACATTTCTGAATTACATCAACGATAAAACTGTCATTTTTACTCAGAATACAGAATTAGTTTGCAATCAATTAGACAAATTATTCGCTAAAGCAATTGAAGCTTTTGATAAACTTTCAAAAGACATCAAACACGCTCAGCCGGAAGAATTATTCGTCAACCAAGAGCAATTTTTAAAGCAAGCTGTTCATTTTAATATTGTTGAATTAAGCAATACCGCTTTATTCAAAACAACCAAAGAATTTGATTTTCACATTCAACCTCAACCTTCTTTTAACAAGCAATTTGATTTATTACTAAACAATTTAAGTGAAAATCATTTTAACGGAATTAAGAATTACTTGTTCTGTTCCAATCAAAACCAAGCCAATCGTTTTCATGATATTTTTGAAAATTTGGATGAGGAAAATCACGAAAATGTAAGAAAACAATATAACACGGTAGTTTTATCAATTTATCAAGGTTTTATTGATGAAGAGTTACAAATAGCTTGTTACACAGATCATCAAATTTTTGAACGTTACCACAAGTTCAACATCAAGAGTAATTATTCCAAAAAACAAACCATTACGCTTAAAGAATTAACTTCTTTAAAAGTTGGAGATTACGTTACGCATATTGATCACGGAATTGGAAAATTTGGTGGTTTACAAAAAATTCAGGTTGAAGGAAAAACACAAGAAGCTATTAAAATAGCTTACGCTGATAATGATATCGTTTATGTAAGTATTCATTCACTTCACAAGATTTCAAAGTTTAATGGAAAAGACGGAATTGCTCCAAAAATATACAAATTAGGAAGCAGTGCTTGGAAAACTTTAAAACAAAAAACTAAAGCTCGTGTAAAACATATTGCTTTCAATTTGATTCAATTATATGCAAAACGAAGATTAGAAAAAGGGTTTCAATTTGCACCAGATAGTTATTTGCAAAAAGAATTAGAAAGTTCTTTTATTTACGAAGATACTCCTGATCAAATTACAGCTACAGCTGATGTAAAAGCTGATATGGAAAACGAAAGGCCAATGGATCGATTGGTTTGTGGCGATGTTGGTTTTGGAAAAACAGAAGTCGCCATTCGTGCAGCTTTCAAAGCGGTTGATAACGGCAAACAAGTCGCAATTTTAGTTCCAACTACAATTTTAGCCTATCAACACCACCGAACTTTTACAGAACGTTTAAAAGAAATGCCTGTAACGGTTAGTTATTTAAACAGATTTAGAACTGCTAAACAAAAAGCAGAAACCATAAAAGAATTAGCTGAAGGAAAAGTTGATATCATTATAGGAACACATCAATTAGTCAATAAAAATGTAGTTTTTAAAGACTTAGGATTATTGATTGTAGATGAAGAACAAAAATTTGGAGTTAACGTAAAGGATAAATTAAAAACGATTGCTGCAAATGTTGATACGTTAACATTGACGGCAACACCAATTCCAAGAACGTTACAATTTTCTTTGATGGCAGCGCGTGATTTATCTGTAATTACAACGGCACCACCAAATCGTTATCCTATTGAAACTAATGTCATTCGTTTTAGCGAAGAATTAATTCGTGATGCTATTACTTATGAAATACAGAGAAATGGTCAAGTATTTTTCGTTAATAATCGAATTGAGAATATTAAAGAAGTTGCAGGAATGATTCAAAGATTAGTCCCAGATGCAAGAGTTGGAATCGGTCACGGACAAATGGATGGAAAAAAGTTAGAAGAATTAATGCTAGCTTTTATGGAAGGAGAATTTGATGTTTTGGTAGCAACAACAATAATCGAAAGTGGATTAGATGTACCAAATGCCAATACAATTTTTATCAATAATGCGAATAATTTTGGATTATCTGATTTGCATCAAATGCGTGGAAGAGTTGGTCGAAGCAATAAAAAAGCCTTTTGTTATTTTATTACGCCACCTTATTCTATGATGACAAGTGAAGCTCAAAAACGTATTAATGCATTAGAACAATTTAGCGAATTAGGAAGTGGTTTTAATATTGCCATGAAGGATTTAGAAATACGTGGTGCTGGAGATTTATTAGGTGGTGAACAAAGTGGTTTTATTAATGATATTGGTTTTGATACGTACCAAAAAATTATGAATGAAGCTATTGATGAATTGAAAGAAAACGAATTTAAGGATTTATATGTAACTGAAAATGACATTGAAACTAAAGAATTTGTAAAAGATATTTTGATTGATGCTGATTTTGAATTGTTATTTCCAGATGATTATATAAATAGTGTTTCGGAACGTTTGGCTTTGTACAACGAATTAGGTACAATTAAAACCGAAGAACAGTTAATAGCTTTCGAACAGAAATTAATTGATAGATTTGGAGCTTTACCAAAACAAGCAATTGCTTTATTAAACAGTGTTAGAATAAAATGGATTGCAACCAGAATCGGACTTGAAAAATTAATCATGAAACAAGGTAAAATGATTGGTTATTTCATAAGTGATAAACAATCTAATTTCTATCAATCGAACCGATTTATTAAAGTAATGCAATTTGTACAACACAATGGAAATCTTTGTAAACTAAAAGAAAAAGACACTAAAAATGGTTTGCGTTTGTTACTAACTTTTGATAATGTAAAAAGTATAAATAAAGCCTTGGAATTGATGCAGCGATTTTAAAAAAGGATTTTAAGGTCTAACAAATTCAACAAGATTGCCTTGATTTGACGTAACTAATGATGAAATATTACTATTGTTTGCATTCACGCCATT
>JBLHNH010000075.1:0-12445 GCA_047622645.1 Flavobacterium sp. | reverse complement strand
AACTCATTTATATGTATGACTGCGTCAAACATATCTAACCATTGTCGGTTGTATATGTATGATAACCGTCATACAATTATTGTTCATCAAATATAATTAAAATAAATGTATATTGCTTAAAATCTTACAAAATATTTAAATCAATTGGCTAATTTTTTTAAAATAGTATCAAAATTAAAAATAGTTAAAGTATAGATACTCCATAGATTAGGTATGGATAATGTGTGGTTAGATAATAGTAAATAAAATCTTAAAAGCTATCATAAACTACAAATCATCAAAAGGACTTTTAATTTGTTGCAAACTTTTTGTACTTACATGGGTGTAAATCTCTGTCGTTCTACTACTATTATGACCAAGTAATTCCTGAATGTAACGTAAATCTGTCCCGCTTTCTAATAAATGGGTGGCATAACTGTGTCGCAACCAATGTAAAGTAACTGGTTTTTTTATATTTGTTTTTTGTAAGGCTTGTTTTAAAACGCTTTGCAAACTTTGTTCAGAATATTCGCTGCCTTTATTTTGTCCTTCGAACAAATAGTGTATTGGCTTATAAATTTTGTAATATGATCTTAGTAATTCTAATATTTTTGGAGATAAAGGAGCAATTCGATCTTTTTTTCCTTTTGATTGATGTATAAAAACAATATTTCTGTTAGAATCAATATCAATCAATCTTAAATGTAATAATTCACTTCGTCTCAATCCACAACTATATATCATCGAAAGCATAGCCTTGTGTTTAATGTTGTTATGAGCTTCTAAAATAGCTTTAACTTCTTGCTTACTTAAAACATTTGGCAAAAGTTTTTCTCGTTTAGGACGATGTACTTTATCAATATCCAAATTTATTTCTCGAATGGTTTTAAAATATAACTTAATTGCATTAACAATTTGATTTTGATAGGAACTAGATAATTTATTCTTTAAAATATACTCATTGTTATATAGAATAACGTCATCATTTGTAATATCAAAAATTGATATTTGATTATGAAACACCAAAAAAGATCGTAATGCATCTGAATACGTTCTTATTGTGTTTTCACTATAACGTTTGGATTGTAAGTAGTTCTTGAATTTTTGAATATGAAGGATTCCTTCTTTTGAAGGAAGTTGAATGTTTTTTGACGGTAAATGAAATAAGTTTCTATTCTCTTCTGTATCGAGAACATACCAAGATTTTTTATGTTGACTCCAAACGCTTCCTGGTATTTTTTTGACTTCCTGTATTAAAGCAGAATCTTTTTCAAACTGAATGAAAATAACTTTTTGGTCATTGTGTGTTCCTAATTTAAAGGAAAATGGATTTGGCATATAATTTATTTTTTTGGCGTTTACTAACTCAAATTTACACTATTTGTAAATACAAATCAAAATTGTTTTCTAGTTTTTTTTGGCTAATTTTACCTTAAATATATGAAATGGAATTTCTAAAGAAAATAAACTCAAAAGCAAAACAAGATACAGATTCTGGTTTTGGTTCAAATGCTTCTAATTATGGTGGTCGCTTTTTTACAAAAAACGGTAATGCTAATGTTATTAAAAAAGGGGTTGGTTTTATAGAAAGCATAAGTTGGTTTCATACCATGCTTTCAATTTCAAGATGGAAATTTTTGTTTATTATTCTGTTATTCTATTTTGTTGTAAATCTGTTTTTTGCAACACTTTATTATTTAATTGGTGTGGAACATTTAAATGGAATTTCTGCAGAAAATGATCTCGAAAAATTTGCACAGGCTTTCTTTTTTAGCATTCAAACTTATACAACTGTTGGCTACGGACACATTAATCCTACAGGTTTTTCGGCAAGTTTTATTTCGTCTATCGAAGCTTTAATTGGGTTGTTAACTTTTGCGATTGCTACGGGTTTGTTTTTTGGAAGATTTAGTAAGCCAGAAGCTTTTATACGTTTTTCTCATAATGCTCTTATCGCTCCTTATGAAAATGGTATTGCTTTAATGGTTAGAATGGCTCCTTATAAAAACACTAATTTATCTGAAGCTGAAGCCAGAATAACGTTGGGTTTAAGTCTTGAAGAAAACGATAAATTTGTAAATAAATTCTACCAACTGGATTTAGAAATGGAAAAAGTAAATTCTTTGACATTAAGTTGGACTTTAGTTCACCCTATAACAAAAGAAAGTCCTCTTTATGGTTTTTCTAAAAAAGATTTTGAAACTATAGATGGTGAACTTATTGTTTTTTTAAAAGTTTTTGATGATATGTATAGTAATCATGTTATGAAACGTACTTCTTTTACCTTTAAAGAAGTTGTTTATGGAGCCAAATTTAACTTAATGTATGATAGAAATACAGATGATACTAAAACAATTCTTTATTTGGATAAACTAAACTCTTATGATAAAGTTGTTATTTAAAACAAAAAAGCACACTAAATAAATAGTGTGCTTTTTTGTTTTTAGTAGTAAAAATTAAAATTATCCACCCATTTTTTCTTGAAATTCTTCCATAGTTACTTTTTCAAATCCTGCAGGAATAATGAAAGCTTCATTTGGCAAATCTCTAGTAACTTCTGTTGCTTTTAATTCTAATATTGCTTCTGGTGTAACGATTTTCATTTCTAAAGGAAATCCTTTTAATTTGGATTCTTTTGTAGACGACATCATTTTTATGTCATCTGTTATGTAAAATTCACCCTTTTTATCATCATTGTAAGTTACAGTAGCTTTGTAGCATTTAAAACCTGCAATCTCTTTTGTTGCAGTTTTATCTAAAGTAACGGTTGCAATATTGTCTAAATCTGCTATGTCTACTCCTTTAGAGGCTTTTTCATCTATACCAGTAATTTCGTATTTTTTACCCATTGCATCCATAGTCATTTTTGTAGATTCTGGATCGTTAATTTTCTTAAAGACTTTTGTTAAAACCATTCCGCCCATCATATCAACTTCTACAGCAATATTCTCTTTGTCAAAATAGTTAGTCATTATAATGTCACCCATCAATGCCATTTGCTCATTATCGCTAGTCATTTTGTATTTTACAACACCACTTGTCATTGTTTGACCAATTGAACTAATAGATACTAATAGTAAAAGGCAAATTGAAATCTGTTTAATTTTTTTCATTATGTTTAGTATAAAATTTTTTATAAATATATTAAAAAAAGTAGTAATAAATATTATTTCAAATCAAAATCTAACGAAACATTAACTTGTTTTGATAATTTTTTGCTTACCACATTTGGAATTTTAATATTAAAATCATCGACATCTACCATAAAATTAGAAATTAAACTTATAGTTTCTCCCTCTTTTTTTATTTTTCCTTTGATAGTTATTTCTTTTGTTTTTCCATGTAACTCAAGTTTTCCTTTAATGGTATATTCTTTATAGGTAGAAGATAATTTAGTTGCATCAAAATTTTCAATTTTACCTTTAAAAGTCGCTTTTGGATATTTGCTACTTTCAATATAATTTTCATTAAAATGTTCTTCCATTAAAGCTACTTTAAATCTAAAACCTTTCATTAAAGCTAAAGTCGCAATTTCTCCTGTTTCAGTATTTAAAATGCAGGTAACGGTTTCGTTTTTAGCCTTTACTTCTTCAAAAGAAGGTACAGAAGCTTCAAAAGTGATTGTACCAGTTTTAGTTATTTTTTTTTCAACTAATGGAGAAAAACTAAGCAATGCTAAAGCTAAAAGAGCTATAATATTTTTCATGATTTTTTTTTAATTAATTAAAGTCCAATAATTATTCTAATAATCCATCTATATTCCATTGTACAACTATATCAATCGTTTGTTGTGGTAATCTCGAGTTAGTGGGCATTAATCCTGGAGCACCATTTGCTCTTGAAATTCTATCTAATAAACCTCTGTTTAGTAGCGCTTCTTTTACTTGTGCGTATGTAATTAATGACATTGGCGCTCCAAAAACTGGTATTGCCGCATGACAACTAATGCAATTTGCATCAACAATAGATTTTACACTATTCGTATAAGTTTTTGTTGTGATTATGCTGTCAGGAATAATTAAATCATCTTCAGAATTATTTGAACAACTAAATAATAATATACTAACAATTATAATAGTTAATACTCTCTTTTTCATGTTTTTTTTATAAAGTTAATAATTTTTATTAAATTTATAAAAAAAACATGAAAAAAAAAATAGGCGTTGCAACTGTTGTTTTATTAGTATTGTTTTTTATTGTTTATAAATTTGTTTATAAATCACACAGAAATATTTCAGACGAAGAATCATCCTTTACTGTAACATCAAACCAACTTATAGATGCTTACGCTAAAGATGAGAATGCGGCTAACGCTAAATTTCTTGATAAAACTATTACTGTTAAAGGAAAAATATCTTCGCTAAATGAAGTAGATAATTCAGTAACTATAGACGATAAGTTATTTGGGATTTTAAACGAAAAAAATACAACACTAAAAATTGATGATTCAATTATTTTTAAAGGAAGATTTATAGGTTACGATGAATTATTAGAAGAAGTAAAAATGGATCAGATAACAATTATAAACTAAACTTATAAATAGCTTTAGGTTTCGTATGTTTAAAAACAACAACCCTTGTTTCTTAAATCTAAACACAAAACTGTCAATACTTGGTATTGAAAATTACCTAACAAATTATAATAATAAATAGCTCTATATGAAATATATATATAAAATCGCTTTACTTTTATTTGTTTCAACAAGTCTTTTTGCTCAGGACGATTTGCTTAATGAAATTGATACTGTAGCGGTCGATAAACAAATTTATTCGTCTTTTAAATCCCTTAAAATTGTAAATTTAGAATCTACTAAGTTAGCGGCAAAAGGTGATTTGTATTTTGTGGTTTCACATCGTTTTGACTATTTTAAAAATGGATTTAAAGATTTTTTTGGTTTAGACAATGCCAATACTAGATTACAATTTGTCTATGGAATAACTCCTTGGTTAAGTGTACATGCTTCTCGAAGTGGTTTTAATAAAACTTATGAAGCTGCAGGAAAATATAGTTTAATGCATCAAATAGAGGATGGATTTCCTTTTGAAATTGTAGGATTCAATAGTATTGCCATTAATACGGCTTTAGAAAAAGATTTGTTGCCATTATTAGAATTTAATGATAGATTGACTTATGTGAATCAAATTTTGATTTCTAGAAAGTTTAATGATAATTTATCTTTAGAAGTTGCTCCAACTTATTTTCACGAAAATTATGTTATAGATAATAATCAAGAGAATAGTCAATTTGCGTTAGGATTTGGAGGAAGATACAAACTTACATCAAGGTGGTCGCTAAATATGGATTATGCTGCACATTTAAATAGAGCATCAGGTTCTCCTTTTACAAATCCACTATCGATTGGTTTTGATTTAGAAACGGGTGGTCATGTTTTTCAAATGCATTTTACAAATTCGCAAGCCATGCACGAAAGTGGTTTTCTTGGAAGTACTAGTGGAAAATGGAGCAATACAGAAATTGCTTTTGGTTTTAATTTAGTTAGGGTGTTTTAAAAAATAAAAGGTATTATAAATTATAATTGATTAATTTTTCTTTAAGAAACTTTCAGCATATTTTTTTCCGTCTTCAGTCTGTATTGTTAAAATGTACAAGCCTTCTGCTAAACCTTCTACAGAAATTGTATCGTTTTCATAAATAATGTTTTTTACAATTTTACCTTGAGTAGTATAAATTAATATATTTTTAATATTTAGTTGACTCGCATTTGAAATTGAAAGCGTTTTTGATGTTGGATTTGGATAAATAATAATCTTATTTAATTCAGAATTTGCAACATTCAACGGACTAGAACCTTCAATAACTGTTATTGCTTGATTATTTGAAGGGTTATTAATTACATCAACAGTTCCAGATGGCCAATGAATTATAACTTGTGTGATAGCAGTTTCGGTACCAATTCCAAAATGAGCATTCATTGTGCTTTGATGACTAAACCCGTGCCCACTTCTTATTTCTCTAATTTGCTTTCCCCATGCACCATAAATTTCAACTCTTGCCCCAATACCATTTCGGTTACTAGCAACTCCCTGAAGGTTAACTTTAATCCAATTATTGGCATTAGGTACATTATAATAAACGTTTCCGCCATATTGAACATCTAAAAAGCCATCATTATTTAAGTCGCCAATTCCACCTTCGCTAAAGGGCAAATCATATCCAGTAAAGGTTAAATCACCATTGTTTAAATAAATTTCTTTTCCATTTTGCCAAAAGAAATCTACCCAACCATCATTATTAAAGTCAACTGCTTGTATTTCCCAAGAACCAATCTGTGCAGCAATACCTGTTGTAGCATAAATATCTGTAAACGTTCCATCACCATTATTTCTAAAGAATTTATTGGTGTCTGAAATGTTTGATAATAAAAAATCCATATCGCCATCATTATCAAAATCCTCAATAGCTGTAGACCAAGACTGAGAGCCATCGTTTAATCCTGCAATTGCTCCAGATTCTGTAAATGTGCCATTACCATTATTTTTATATAATAAATTAATTCTTTGTGGATCACCAACAGGAGCGCCACCTCGACATTTAGCAATGTACAAATCCATATCACCATCATTATCATAATCAGTCCACATCGATTGGTAATTTCCTCCAACAGCTAAAGTTGGCATTAATGAAATGTCAAAAACCAAGTTGCCACTTCCCATATTTCTATAAGCATGACTTTGTGCTACATCATGACAAGCCCATAAATCTAGATGCCCATCATTATTAATGTCAACAAAATTGGCTCTTTGGGTAAAAATATTCTGAGGATAAGACACTTCGGTATAATTCGTACCAGTAGCATTTGCTTTTACAATTGTTAACCTACTTGAACCTCCAAAAACTATATCATTAAAACCATTTCTGTCATAATCTCCAGCAGTAATGCTCCAGCTTGGTATTGTCGTTAACCCTGGTAAAGCAATTGTAGAAGAAATAAATCCTCCGCTAGCTTGTTGTTTTAAAATTGTCATCGAGGTAGACCCAACGGTTACAATGTCGTCTAAATAATCACCATTCATATCGACAACACAGCAAATAGTAGAATTCGAAGAAATACTTTGTGATGTAAAACTAATTGGTAATACAACAATAGGTGTTTCTGTTATTTGAAAATCAAAACCTGCTGAACTCCATCTGTTATCAAAAGCTATATAATAGGTTGTTCCGGCTGTGACATTAAATGTAACGGTTGATAAATATGAATTTGTATTTCCACTATTGCATTGTAAAATTCCTGAATCATCATCACCAGCTATGCATGATAGAGTAGTACACGTTCCTTCATAAATATGTAATCTTGTGTCTTTACAAATGTTAACGGGTAAATCTGTTGTTACTGTAACCGTAAAAGCTTGTGTTGGACTATATTTATACCATTCTCCGGCAGTAGGATTTCCAGAACCAAGACAATCTGGAGTGGGTACTTGTGGCCCATTAATAGCTGTAATAGTATGTGTACCAACACCAATAGTTGGAGCAGTAGCACAAATATCTTGAGCAAAAGTCAATTGAAAACTGATTAAAAAGCAAAATAGTAAGGTAATTTTTTTCATGTTTTCATGTTTTTTTAGTGACAATCTGCAGGTAAAGAATTTATCCAGTCACTGATTAATTGTACGCCTTCATTATGAATTATTGTACGGCCTATTATAGGCATCATTGTAGCACCTTCTGTCGTATTTATTCTATGTATTAATTCTGAATGATTAGCATCACCACCATTTATTACAAAAGGGCCATTTTCTATATAAAACAAAGGTGTCATACAAACTCCAAAAGTGTCTAAATTAGTATTGCTAAAATTAAATCGCATACTAACATAATCACAATGTCCGCCAGTTCTGTGGCAATGAGCGCAATTTACATCTATATAAGATCGTGCTCTTTGTTCTAATGTTTTTGATGTGTCATTCCAATCGACAGTTGAGTAAATAGTTGAAGTATTAGGCACATCATTTCCTATAAAGCCAACACTTTTCCATTTAGCAATTTGGTTTTGACTTCCTGTAGAGTAATTAAAATTTGTATTTAAATTTTGAGGTTTTGGACCAATTGGAATAGTTATTTCTCCACCAGTTGTTTGGTTAGGATTTATTTTATGACAAGTTAAACATTCGGTTTGAGAAGGTGTTTTGTAAGTTGTGGTTTTTGTAATGCCATTTTCTTTCCATTCAATAGGAATAAATACTCCTTGTTCAACAGTATCTAAAAACGCTTCTGTTTGTGCTGTATTCCAAATATAGTCATATGCTTTCCAACCGTCTTGTTTTCTAATTAATAATCTAGTTTCAATTATTTTTCTAGTGTTATTAGGTTGAACATTATCATAATAAAAAGTTTTTAAAAGAGCAGTTCCAACCGGAAATTCAAATACATTATCATCTCCGTTATAAGCAGCTGTTGTTCCATTTGGCAACCAAATAAAACGCATTTTATGAGCATAGTCAGCAAATAATGAAGAAGCTGGTTCATAAGGTAAAACACCTGTTGTAGGTTGATGGTTTTTTAGCTCATCTTTAAAAAAATGATAATCAGATAATTTTGAATATGGAACTTGTGTTAAGTTAACCGAAACAGGAGTTTCTGCAATTGGTATTTCAACATACACATCATTTTCGTCAGATGTACATGAAATAAAAGTAAAACCAAGCATAAGAACTATTAAATAGTAGATTTTATTCATTCTGCAAAAATTAATATTGTATAACAAATATAATTTTTTTTAAGACAAAATGAATTAAATTCAAATTTAATTTATAGTAATTGTTAATTAATCAGTAATTTAACATTAAAATCAGAAAGCTTTTCAAGCGATTTTTCTGAAGTATGATCAAATTTATCTTCTAGAATTTTATTTTGCTTTTTTTGATTAATTCGAATCACACAATCATAAAAGCGTCTTACATCTTCTAAATTTGCAAGTAGTAAAGTGGGTACTTTTTCATTATTTCCTTCTTCATCTTTAGCGACCATTGTAAGATAACTTGAGTTGCAATGTCTGATTACTCCAGTTTTGATGTTTTCTGAAACAACTCGAATTCCAACTACCATTGAACTATTTCCAACGTAGTTTACAGAAGCTTTTAATGTTAACAATTCACCAATTTCAACTGGATTTAAAAAATCTACAGTATCAACAGAAGCAGTTACGCAATATGAACCCGAATATTTTGAAGCACTTGCAAATGCAATTTGATCCATTAATTGTAATAAATAACCACCATGAATTTTTCCACTAAAATTGGAATGTGATGGAAGCATTAATTGGGTAAATGTAATTTTTGAAGCATTTACAGTGTTTGTTCTTTCAGTCATATTTAGTTATTAAAATGAGGTGATTTTTCTGCATAAACATTTTTAATAAAATAACGAGTATCGCCCCACCAAAAAAATGTTCTGTAGCGTTCAACGTATTCAACTTTTACATATTGACCTTGTAACTCCTTTAATTTCTTAATAGCTTCAGGATTATTATCCATTACTGAAAAAGAGAAAATTTGAGCACCAGAAATTCCTTGACTAATTTCTCCTTCCCAAGTTTTTACAACGTATCCTTTAGTACTTATTTTGATTAATTCTCCCGAACGAATTCCTTCGCTATATGGAACATAGTAAACAAATGTGAAGTAACCAGCCAAAAACAACACTATAAATAGTGTACTGTAAACTAGTATTTTTTTAAACTTGCTCATAATTGTCTTCGTTATCTATTAAATTTTCTTCTAATTCGCTCGCTCTTTTTAATAAAGGTTCGGGTAAAGCTTTTTTTGCTTTTGCGCCCATTTTCTTTAATTTTTCAACACTTGTAACTAAATTACCCTTTCCATCAACCAATTTGTTCATGGCATTTCCGTATTCTACTTTAGCTTCGTCCATTTTCTTGCCAATTTTAATTAAATCAGAAACAAAACCTTCAAATTTATCATACAATGCACCAGCTTGTCGTGCAATTTCAATAGCATTTTCTTGTTGCTTTTGATTCGTCCACATGCTATCAATTGTTCGCAAAGTTGCTAGTAGAGTAGTGGGTGTTACAATAACAATGTTCTTTTCAAAAGCTTTGTTATATAAGGTATTGTCGTCATTTAGTGCTAATGCAAAAGCGGGTTCAATTGGTATAAAAAGCAAGACAAAATCTGGACTTTCCATTTCATAAATGTCTTGGTAATTTTTGTCACTTAATTGTTCAACATGACGTTTAATAGAAGTTACGTGTTCTTTTAAATAAGTTGCTTTTAAATTGTCATCTTCTTCATTTACATAACGTTCATAACTTGTTAAAGATACTTTCGAATCGACAACCATTTTCTTACCATCAGGTAAATTTATAATTACATCTGGAAGAACTCTTGAACCTTCTTCGTTTGTAAAACTTTGTTGAACTTCATATTCACGGCCTTTTTCTAAACCTGATTTTTCTAAAACTCTTTCTAAAACTAATTCGCCCCAATTTCCTTGCAACTTGCTATCACCTTTTAAGGCTTTGGTTAGGTTAATAGTTTCTTTGCTCATTTTTTCATTCATATCACGTAAACCCAAAATCTGTTGACGCAATGCTGCATGATAATCAATGCTTTCTTTATGAGTGTCTTCTACCTTTTTCTCAAAATTTTGAATTTTTTCTTGTAATGGAGAAAGAATATTTTTCATATTCTCTTTGTTCTGTTCCGTAAATTTGTTTGATTTCTCTTCTAAAATTTTATTGGCTAAATTTTCAAATTCTTTGGTAAACTTTTCTTGAAGTTGTTCTACTTCTTGCTTTTGTTCTTTGTTACGTTCCCAAAGATTTTCAAAGTCAACTTCTTTTTTTGAAAGTTGAATGGCTAAAACTTCTTTTTCTGTGCGAATGGTTTCTTTTTCGTTATTTACTTGAAGTAAAGCTTTTTCAAACTGTACTTTGTCAGAAATAGATTGATTTTTAAGTTCTTCTTTTTGATTTGATAATCCGTTTACTTTTTCTTCTAAACCCGATTTTTCAGATTGTGATTGCGCTTTTAAAAGTAATTTTCCAATAAAAAAACCAATAGCTAAAGCGACTAGAAATGTGATAAGAATAAGTAATGAATCAGTCATGTAATAAAAATTTATGTAAAGTTAATAAAATATTCAGATTTTTTATATTCAAATGTTCAGATATTAACAAGTTTTATTCTTTAACTGTTGCAAATTAAAAATCGTTAATCAACAATCAATACTCTTTTGACTTTATTAATGTATTTTTGACAAAAATTACTTCATGATGCATCGTCATTTTTTATTGCATAAACCCCATAGCTATTTGAGTCAATTTATTTATGAACAAAAGCGAAAAAAGCGTTTGTTGGGTGAATTGTTTGATTTTCCTGAAGGTACAATGGCAATTGGTCGTTTAGATGAAGATTCAGAAGGTTTATTGTTTTTAACTACTGATGGAAAAGTTAGTGCAGAAGTTAGAAGCAAAAAAGTGGAGAAAGAATATTACGCTCAAGTTGATGGTGTAATTACGCTAGAAGCTGTAGATAAGATGAGAACTGGAGTTGAAATTGGAATTAATGGTTCCAAATATTTGACACGAAATTGCAAAGCTCATTTAATTCCAACTTTACCTGATTATATTGGAGAAGGAAGAAGAATTCGAGATGAAAGACATGGACCAACAAGTTGGGTTTCGGTAACTTTAACCGAAGGTAAATTTAGACAAGTTAGAAAAATGACTGCTGCTGTCGGATTTCCAACGTTGCGGTTAGTTAGAATCAGAATAGGAAATACAACTTTAGAAGGATTAAATGCTGGAGAAGTTATAGAAGTAAAAGAGTTTCAATATCAATGACAATTTCATAAAAAAATAATAATTGACGTTCGGCTTTAGTTAACGCAAAACAAAAAAAATCAATATATAATTCACAATTCATAATTAATTAAAGAATGCTAAACATAGTTTTAATTGAACCAGAAATACCAAACAACACCGGAAATATTGGAAGATTATGTGTTGGAACCGAAAGTCGTTTGCATTTAATTCACCCTTTTGGATTTGAAATTAATGACAAGAATTTAAAACGTTCAGGTTTGGATTATTGGGTTCATTTGGATTGGAAGGAATATCAATCTGTTGCTGAATGGAAAGCTGAAATTCCTGATTTGTCAAGCGTTTTTTTAATGAGTTCTCATGCTGAAAAATCTTATTTAGAGCAAGAATTTAAAGACGGTGATTGGTTGGTTTTTGGAAAAGAAAGCGTTGGATTGAGTGAAGAAGTTCTAGCTCAATTTTCTAACTATTTAAAGATTCCAATTTCTAAAAATGTACGAAGTTATAATTTAGCTAATTCAGTTACTTTTTTAATTGGAGAAGCTAAAAGACAAATTTTACTCAAATAAAATTGAACCATTAAGAAATTAAGTTTGCTTAATCTCTTAATGGTTTATAAAACTATTTAAAAAGTTCGTCAAAGAAAATTTTCATGGCTTCCCA
>JBLHNH010000074.1:0-12725 GCA_047622645.1 Flavobacterium sp. | reverse complement strand
TTCCCTTACATTTGAGAAATGCTCCAACTAAATTAATGAAGGAATTAGGTTACGGTGATGAATATAAATATTCGCATGATTTTGCTAATAATTTTGCTGAACAGGAATTTTTACCCGATGATTTATCGGAAACTAAATTCTTTGAACCTGGAGAAAATGCTCGTGAAAAGGAGATTCGTCAGTTTTTGAAGAATCGTTGGAAAGGGAAATATGGGTATTAATGATTAGTTGAAAATATAATTCTATGAAAACAATAAACATTTTAATACTGATTCTATTTATAAGTTGTCAAAATGAAGTTGTTGATGAAATATCCTTTGATGCTTCGAAATGGCAAATTAAAAAAGAAAATGATTATCCTTATAGAAATCAGATGCTTACTAATTTGATTGCAAGTGACACCTTGAAAAAACTAAAAAAAGATTCAATTTTAGAATTAATTGGTGAGCCAGAACGTATTAATGTAAATCATTTTTACTATATGATTGATCAAGAACGGTTAGGTTTTTGGCCGTTACATTCTAAATTTTTAGTTATAAAGTTTGATGATAATGGCAATGTGGTATTTGTGAAAATTCATGAATAATTTAAAACTTAACCTCAACTTTTTCTACAATTAATTCGTTGTTTTGGTAACTCTCAAAAACAGAATTCATTCCATTTAACGAAAAAACTCCCTGAACATTTCCCTTTTTTGCAATAAAGATTGTTGGATTTGAAGTTTTTAAAAGTTCGAATTTTACATTTTTATTATCATCCACTAAACTGTAGCCATTTTTAGTTATCACAGAAACTAATTTTTTGTTTTCAATGCTAATTTCTTGTTTGTTTGATGTTACTTTCTCTTCTGTTAAAACAACGCTTTCTTTTACTTCTTTTTTATTTTCAGCAGAAACAGCATAACTATTTCTAACATTTATAAATCCTTTCATAGAAATTAAAGCAGCGCGTGTTACTTCATTATAGGCAGCATTTATGTTTTTTTCTCTCGATTCTGTTTCATCACTAAAAGAGACAACATTGTTTTGACAATCTTTTAATTCAATTTTAATTTTAGTTTTAAACATATTACTATCTTCAATTAAATCTAAAAACAAAGCATTACATCTATTGTTAGCGACTTCTAAAGGTAATTTATCCGTTGTATAATATACTTGAAAACCTTCTTTTTCAAAAAATGATTTACATAAAACATTTAGGTTATATTCATTTTCTGATTTTAAGAAATCGAATTTATTTGGCATAATAATAACCTTATAATTTTCTTGTGCTATGGAAAGCATAGAAAAAAACAACATCGATAAAAAAACAATTTTCTTCATTTTATAGTATATTTTTTAATTCTAAAAGATGATTTACTTGGTAAACATCATGATTGATTTTTGTTTTATTTTCGTTGAAAAAGATTGCATCTATTCCAAAATCTAAAGCGCCTAAAATATCAGCTTCAAAACTATCGCCTATCATTATACTATCTGCTTTTGAAGCTTTTGCAACACTTAAAGCATAGTCAAAAATAATAGGATTTGGTTTCTTTTGTCCCGCTAATTCTGAATTTGTTATGGTTTCAAAATAATGTCCAATTTTAGAATTGGTTAACTTTTTATCTTGAACGTTACTAAAACCATTGGTTATAATATGCAATTGATAATTTGGTTTCAAATAGTCCAGCAACTCAATTGCTCCTTCAAAAAGATGATTGTATTCTGGTAAATAATTGATATAATCATCAGATAATTTGTGAATAGTTTCGTCAGAAACTTCAAAATTTAACGCAACAAAAACATCTTTCAATCTATAATAACGTAAATCTTCATGCGAAATTTTATTGACTTGGAATAACTTCCAATAATGTTGGTTTCTAGGTATATAAATATTTAAAAATTCTTGAAGTGAAATATCAAATCCTTGGTTTTTAAAAATAGCATCAAAAGCGAAGCCCGAATTTTTATCAAAATCCCAAAGCGTATGATCTAAATCAAAGAACAAATGTTTTTTATGTTTGAACATCTTATTTTTTTACAATTACAGCATCTTCGATATGGTAAATCCAGTCTTCAATATCTGTTTCATTATATCTAAAAGTTCCTTTTAAAGTTACATATTGATCTGTATTTAATTTTGGCAAACTTCCTCTAAATTTAATTCCAGCTAAAGTTTCTGGTCCAGATTTCCCACAGAAAAAACAAGCTGCAAAAACGTTTTTACTAATCGCATAATTCTTCGAATCAATTGGAATAATAAACCCACTAATGACAACCGTTTTCTTTCCTAATGTTTTTAATTTTGCGTTAACTACAGGAAAGTCAACTTCTCCGTAATCTTTTACTGTTTTTTTACTATATGAAATGTTTCCTAATAATTTCCAAGTCAAAGTGTCTTCTGCCACTACTCTATTAGTAGAAGTTTTGAAGTTTTTGTTCGTTGAATTTGAAAAACTAAATAAGAAGAAAGCAACAAAAAGTGCTACAATAATTTTGGTAAACTTACCCATTTGCTAATGTTTTTGATATATTTAAATTATAGGCTTTTATGGCCGGAATTAACGCTGCAATGATTCCGACAAAGATAGTTAGTAAAAATAAGATTCCTTCTTTATCCCAGATAAATTCATAAGGATTGAAACTCATTTTAAAATCGTCTTCTGCAGAATTAGAAATCAACATCAAAGCAATTCTTCCAAGAATCGTTCCAAAAAGAAATCCAACTACACATAATAAAAGACTTTCAATCATTACTAAAGACAATAATTTGAATCGTCCTGCACCACTCACTCTTAATAAGGCAAATTCAAATTTTCTTTCTTTTAAAGTATTAAATAATGCAATGAAGATAGAAATTCCAGAAATCAACATGATTCCGTAGGCTAAATATTGCAAGGCATCAATTCCGATTCCGAATAATTTGAATAAACGATTCACTTCAATCGCTGGAGAAGCGACTTGCATTTTGGTGTTTTGAGCAATGATTCTTGGCCAAGTCACAATTCCCATTTTATTCCTAAATTTCAATAAAACAGCTGTAATTTCCATTCCAGGTTCATCTATTGTTAAATCATTTTCGTGCTCATCGTGCATATGTCCTTCGTCTCCATGAATAGGGTTTTCTGCAACTAGTTCGTGTTCGTGTTCATCATGTACATGACCTACTTCACCGTGAGGTGGATTTTCTAGAACTTCTTCATCATGATTATGTTCTTCATGACTTCCATGCATTTGCCAAACACTTGGAATGTTACAAATAATTAAATTATCTACAACTTTTCCGGTTTTTTCTGTAATTCCAACAACAGTATAACCTTCATTTTCATGAACTTCACCTTCAGCTGCATCACCGTGCGAACCAAAGAAGGTATCTCCTACTCTAATGCTTAATTTTTGAGCGATGTCATTTCCTACAACAACTTCAAAATTATGTTCAAATAATTTTCCTTCTGAAATTTTTGCTCCGTATTTTTCTAAATAATCTGGAGTTGTTCCTAAAATTTTATATCCTCTATAATTATCTCCAAATGCCAATGGAATTGCCTTTTCTAAAAAAGGACTATTCATCCAAACTTTAGCAGAATCGTAACTAATATTTCCTGTTGGTGCATCTACTTGGTAAACTGATGAAAGTATTAATTGCAAAGGACTTCCTTGTGCACCCATTACTAAATCGACACCATCAATATTACTGTTGAATTTTTCTTCAAACTGTTTTTCTAATAAAATTAGAACTGTTATTATTGCTACACTTGACATCAATAAAATGATACTCAAGATAGTATTTAAAGGTTTAAACCAAATGTTTCTCCAAGCTAATTTTGCAATCATATCATTGTTATTTGGTTGTGAAACTTCTCTTTAATTCGGTTGTCATGAGTAACTATGATTAAAGCTGCTTTGTATTCTTTGGACAATGAAGTTAACAATTCAACCACAATTTCTGTGTTTTTATCATCTAAACTTGATGTTGGTTCATCAGCCAATAAAACTTTTGGCTCATTAATTAAAGCTCTAGCAATAGAAACACGTTGTTGTTGTCCAACACTTAATTGAGATGGTAATTTCGAAGCATGTTCGGTTAAACCCAATTGACCTAAAAGCTTTTTTGCTGTAGCTGAATTTTTCTTTCCAGTTGCTAGCCAACTTGTCATTTCTAAATTCTCTAAAATAGTCAAAGAAGCAATGAAATGTGGTTTTTGAAAAACAATTCCGATATTCTTTCCTCTAAAAGAATCATTTTTTCTTTCAGACAAAGTAACAATATCTGTTGAATCAATTTCAATAGAACCTGCTTTTGGTCGCAATAATCCAGCTAAAAGATGCAAATAAGTTGTTTTTCCTCTTCCTGAATTTCCTGTGATAAGAATCGTATTTCCTGCCGTACAAAATACATCTGGCATGTGAAACAATTCTCCTTTTGGATATTGAAATGTTATATTTTTAGTACTTATCATACTTTAAAGGGCTTAATATTAAGTTTGGCCAAGTTAAGAATTTGAAACGTATTTAGTTCTTAAACTTATCTAAAAAATTCCTTCATCATTAAAACTATAAAAACCATTTTCTGTAATGATAATGTGATCTAAAATAGAGATGTCTAAATATTTTGATGCTTCTTTAATTTTTTTAGTAATTTGAATATCAGCATCACTTGCCAATAATTTTCCAGAAGGATGATTATGTGTTAAAATAATAGAAACTGCATTTTGTTCAAAAGCTATTTTAAAAATTAAGCGAATATCCACAACAGTTCCTGTAATTCCACCTTTTGAAAGCTGTGCTTTGTGAATTACTTTATTGGAATTGTTTAGATACAATATCCAAAATTCTTCGTGAGGTAGTTCACCAATAATAGGTTGCATGATTTCGAAAACCATTTTACTAGAAGTAATTTTTTTTAATTCAATAGCTTCTTCTGCCCTTCTGCGTCTCCCTAGTTCTAAAGCAGCTGCAATCGAAATGGCTTTTGCTTCTCCAATTCCTTTAAAATTTAAAAGTTGGTTTACCGAAACTTTTCCTAATGCATTAAGGTTGTTATTTGATGATGCTAAAATACGTTGACACAACTGAACTGCACTCTCATTTCGAGAACCAGAACCAATTAAAATAGCAAGTAATTCGGAGTCGGATAAGGAAGATTTTCCTTTTAGTAGAAATTTTTCGCGTGGGCGATCATCTTCAGCCCATTGGTTGATTGGTGTGTACATAATTTGTTTGGCTTATAATTAAAGTACAAATGAAAATAATTTTATAATAACTTCAAAATAAAAACGTTAAAATTTTTACAATCAACTTAAATATTAAGATTTTAAAAAAACAATTGATAACAAAATGTAAATATTATAAATTAAGTCATTGCGAGGCACGAAGCAATCTAAATAATCATAATGTCCTTTATTTCTTCAAATAAGTCAACAAAATTAGGATTCATTTTATCAATTAATTCTAATTTAGCTTTCCTTGAACCACCTTTAAATTGTTTTTCTCTAGCAATTGCATCACCAATCATTTGAAATTGCTCATAATATACTAATTTATTCAAATTATACTTTGCAGAAAAAGAATTTTGAAATCTCTTTTCTCTATGTCCAATAATTCTATTTGGCAGATTAGAAGTCACGCCAATGTATAAAGTTGAATTCGCAAAATTTGTAATAATGTATATAAATCCTGGTTTCATATTAAAAGATTGCTTCGTTCCTCGCAATGACTAAACTAATTCATCAACCCTTTCACTTCTTCAAAATCCAAGCCACCATAATTTCCTGAACTCATTAAAAGTAAGGCAGAACTATCAAAGTTTTGAGCAAATAAGAAATCTTTAAACTCTTTTGGATTCGTGTAAATAATTAAATCTTCTCTTTGGAATGATTGTGCAATTTGGTCGTAAGTCACTTCTTCTAATTGCTTAATTTTTACAGCTTCTGGTGAATAGAAAACTACAGCAACATCAGCTGAATCTAATGCTCCTTGATATTCTTTTAAGAATTCAGCATTTAAACTAGAATAAGTATGTAATTCTAAACAAGCAATTAATTTTCTATTTGGATATTGATTTTTAACCGCTTTTGTAGTGGCGGAAACTTTGCTTGGTGAATGAGCAAAATCTTTATAAGCTACTTTTCCATTTCCTTCTGCGATTTTTTCTAAACGTTTGCTTGCTCCTTTGAAAGTAGCAATTGCTTCGTAAAAGTCATCTTCATCAACTCCCATATTTTGGCAAATCCATTTTGCACCCGCTAAATTATTTAAATTATGAGCTCCAAAAACTTCGATTGGCATTGGTCCTTCTGGTGTGTCTAATAATGTTGTTCCATCTTCCACTGAATAGCTTGGAGTTTGGTATGCAAGTCTTCTAATGGTGTTTTGCGAATCTTCTGCGACTTTTTTCACAACCTCATCTTCTTCATTATAAATTAGAATTCCTCCTTTTGTAATTTGATTTACAAATATTTCAAACTGTTCTACATAATTTTCGAAAGTTGGGAACACATTAATATGATCCCAAGCAATTCCTGAAATTAAAGCAATATTTGGTTGGTATAAATGAAATTTTGGTCTTCTATCAATTGGTGAAGACAAATATTCATCACCTTCTAAAACGATAAAATCATTCTCATGTGTTAAATGAACCATAGTATCAAAGCCTTCTAGTTGGGCTCCAACCATATAATCAACTTCGATGTCATAAAAATGCATTACATGCAAAATCATAGAAGTAATCGTAGTTTTTCCGTGTGAACCTCCAATTACAACTCGCGTTTTGTTTTTAGATTGTTCGTATAAAAATTCAGGATAAGAATAAATTTTCAATCCTAATTCTTGTGCTTTTAACAATTCTGGATTGTCTTCTTTTGCATGCATTCCTAAAATGATAGCTTCAATCTCTGAAGTTATTTTATCTGGAAACCAACCCATTTCATTTGGTAACAATCCTTTTTTATATAATCTTGATTTTGAGGGCTCAAAAATAGCGTCATCGCTACCTGTTACTTGATATCCTTTATTGTGTAAGGCTAGAGCTAAATTATGCATGGCTGCTCCACCAATGGCTATGAAATGTGTACGCATTTGAAATTATAATATTTAAAAATTCAAAAAAGCTATTTTGAAATTTGGGATTTGAGTTTTATTTTTCGAATTCTATTTTTAATTGATTCGCTTTTGTTTTGCTTTTCATTTTATTCAAATACAAATCATATAATTTTTCATAAGTCGTATTTGAATTTCCTATTTCGTGTGCTTTTTTATAATTGTATTCAGCTTTAGAATATCTTTGAAAATAGACGTCAATATATCCTCTTGCTAAATAACCGTCTATGTTGGATAGGTTCATTAATTCAGTTGCATATTTCTGTGCTTTTGTTTCACTTCCTCCAATAATTCCAGGTAATTCAAGATATAAAATCACTAAAGCCCATCGGGTATCGACATGTTTCCTGTCTAATTTAGCAGCTGTTAAAAAAGCAGATTCAATGTCGTCAATCATTCCTAAAGCTTTGAATTTATTGACATTTTTTGCTTTCATGCCCATTGCTCCACCAAATTTATAATGATAATTTGCTGTAGAAGGGTATTTGTCTTTTAACTTTTCATAACAATAAATTGCTTCATCCCATTTTTTTTCTTTACCAGCAATATCGCCTAGATATTCTATTGTTTTTGAATGGTTTGGATTCGTTTTTAGGCAATCATCAAATAGCTTTTTTGCTTCAGAAAGTTTGTTTTCTGAATACAATTTTTCTGCCTTTTCAAAATTAGTTTGTGCAATCATATTTACACTTATGAGTAAGAAAAAAAATAAATAAAGTTTCATAGTTAAAAAATATCCTCAAAAATAGTGAAATGATTTTAGTTTCATTTACAAAAAAAAATATTTATCCTTCTTTCCAACCTTTTTTGTAAATTTCAACTCTTAAATATAAAACCTTCATATGTTTAAAAAAGTATACTTCGTAATTTTAATTTTAGTTTTAAATTTTGGATACAGTCAAGATTTCAGTGATAAATGGAAAAAAGTCTATCAATTTGAGTTAAATGGAAAAATAGAATCTGCTCAAAAAGAAGTTGAAAGTATCTATAAATATGTATGCACCAGAGTTTTTTGCACATTCGACAAGTACAACAATTAAAGTTGATTAACTTCAGTAACAAAAAAAAGGCTTTCTAAATTAGAAAGCCTTTTCGTTTTTATTGTTGATTAGAATTTTATTCTACCTCAACATTTAACATTTTCCATAATTTATCTTTCAATTCTCCTAATCCTACATTAGTAATTGAAGAAATAAACATATAAGGAGTTCCTTTAAATTCTTTATCTAATTGAGCTTTCAATTCAGTTTTTAATTCTTCATCCAACATGTCAGATTTTGAAATTACAACCAATCTGTCTTTATCTAACATTTCTGGATTGTACCTTCTTAATTCATCCAACAAAATTTCGTATTCTTTTTTAATATCATCAGCATCAGCTGGAACTAAAAATAATAAAGTAGAATTTCTTTCAATATGCCTCAAGAAATAATGTCCTAAACCTTTTCCTTCTGCTGCACCTTCAATAATACCTGGAATATCTGCAATTACAAAGGATTGAAATTCTTTATAAGCAACGATTCCTAAATTAGGCTTTAAAGTTGTAAAAGGATAATCGGCAATTTTTGGTTTTGCAGATGTTAATACTGATAATAAAGTCGATTTTCCTGCATTTGGAAATCCTACTAAACCTACATCAGCTAAAACTTTTAATTCTAAAATAATATCAACTTCTTCAGTTGGCATTCCAGGTTGAGCATATCTTGGGGTTTGATTTACTGAATTTCTAAAATTCCAGTTTCCTAAACCACCTTTTCCTCCTTTTGCTAATATTTTTGTTTCATCGTGCTCTGTAATTTCAAATAAAACATCACCAGTTTCTTTGTCTTTTACGATGGTACCTAATGGAACTTCAATATATTTATCACCACCATCTGAACCAGAACTTCTTGAACTTCCTCCATCACCACCGTGGCCCGCTTTTACGTGACGTAAGAATTTTAGACTAAATAATGTCCAAAGATTTTTGTTCCCTCTAATATAAACGTGTCCACCACGACCACCATCACCACCATCTGGCCCACCTTTTTCAATAAACTTTTCTCTATGTAAATGCGACGAACCTTTTCCTCCTTTTCCAGAAGAAACATATATTTTTACGTAGTCGACGAAATTCCCTTCTGTCATAACTTTAATTAGTGATTAGCAATTAGCAATTAGTGATTAGCCAATTTCAACGCTAAAATTATTTTTGCAAAGGTAAGATTTATTACTCAAACTACTATTTTATTCTTTATTGATGTTTTTTACCAAAATTTTATCAATTTTTACGCCATCCATATCAATTACTTCAAACTCTAATTTATTCCAAATTAATTTTTGCCCTTGTTTCGGAATTGCTCCTAATTCGGTAATGATTAAACCACTAACTGTTGTAACTTCATAATCTGATAAATATTCATCCATTTCAAAAAAGGTTAGAAAATCGTGTAATGAATAATGACCGTCAACCAACCAAGAACCGTCTTCTCTTTCAATTAATTGAAAATCTTCTTGATAAAAATCGGAAGCGTCACCAACTAAAGCTTCTAAAATATCATTTAAAGTAATCATTCCCTGAAAAACTCCGTGTTCATCAGTCACCAATGCATAATGAATTTTTGACGTTTTAAAATGTTCTAATGCTTTATAAGCTAAAGTATATTCGATAAAATAAATGGGTTCACTTATAAATTGCTTTAAATCGAAATTTCCGGTTTCAAAATTTGAAAACAGTTCTTTTAAGGAGACAATTCCAACTACATTGTCCAAATTATCTTTACAAACTGGATAAAAAGAATGTAAGTTTTCTAAAATTTTAGCTCTAATTTCCTCTGTTGAATCTTGTTGAGATAAGTAAACCACAGAATTTCTATGGGTCATAAGAGAATTTACTTTTCTGTCTCCAATATGAAAAACTCGCTCTACAATATCTTGCTCTATTTCTTGAACTTCTCCTCCTTCTGTTCCTTCTTTTATAATGGCTTTTATTTCTTCTTCAGTCACTTTTCCGCCAGCTGAAGGTTTTATTTGTAGAACTTTTAATAAAAACTCAGTTGAAATCGTCAGCAACCAAATAAAAGGCATCGTTACTTTTGACATAAATCTCATAGGAATAGCCAGTGCTTTTGCAATTCCTTCTGGATGATTTAAGCCAATTCTCTTGGGTAATAATTCGCCTAAAACTAAGGAGAAAAATGTCAAAGTCAGTACAACTATAGCAACGGCAATTGAATCTGCATAAGGTTGTAAGACTTCAAACGAACTAACAAGATTTTTAACATCTGTAGTAATTTTATCTCCAGAAAAAATACCTGTTAGAATTCCGATTAAGGTAATTCCGATTTGAACAGTTGATAAAAACTTATTCGGTGAATTCGCTAATTCTAAAGCAGCTTTTGCTTTTATATTTCCTTTTTTGGCTGCTGTTTCTAAACGAGTTTTTCTAGCAGAAATTAAAGCAATTTCAGACATTGAAAAAACTCCATTTAATAAAATTAAAAAGAATATAATAAGTATTTCCATAAGTAAATTTATAAAAAAAGAGCTATTTAAATGAATAGCTCTTTAATGATTACAAATATCTAAAAAAATTTATAAAGTATCTATTACAGCACTTAATCTTTCTGTTACTTCTGCAATACTTCCAATTCCGTCAACAGATTTAAATTTATCTTGTGCTTTATAATAATGCATTAAAGGAGCTGTTTTTTGATTGTACTCATCATAACGATTTCTAATTTTTACTTCATCTTGATCGTCTGGTCTTCCTGAAGTTTTTCCTCTTTCTAGTAAACGTTGTACTAAAATTTCATCATTAGCATCTAAAGCAACTGTTGCAGTAATTCCTTGGTTTTTAGAATTCAAAAATGCATCTAAAGCTTCAGCTTGAGCAATTGTTCTTGGAAATCCATCAAATAAAAATCCTTTTGCTTCTGGATTTTTATCTACCTCACTTTGTAACATTTTAATAGTCACTTCATCAGGAACTAAATCACCTTTATCCATAAAAGTTTTAGCTAATTTTCCTAAATCTGTTTCATTTTTAATGTTAAACCTAAAAATATCACCCGTTGAAAGATGTACTAAGTTATATTTTTCCTTTAAAAAATCGGCTTGAGTTCCTTTTCCTGCTCCAGGTTTTCCGAATAAAACTATATTAATCATTTGTGTTTGTGTGTTTTCTATGGCTAATTGATAAACATCTGGTATATTTCTTCCTAATCCATCATAATCTAAACCAAATCCAACGATGAATTTATTTGGAATACGAATACCTATATAATCTAATTTGATATCTTTTTTATAGGCTTCTGGTTTAAAAAAAAGGGTTGCAATCTTTAAATGCTTTACTTTTTTCTCTTTAAATATTCTTTTTAATTCTTCTATTGTATTTCCAGTATCAACAATATCTTCTACGATCACAACAGTTTTGCCTTCTAAATCTTCGTTTAAACCAATTAATTGTTTTACTTCATTTGTTGTTTCTGTTCCTTCGTAAGAAGCTAATTTAACAAAACTCACTTCGCACATTCCTCTATAATATTTCATTAAATCTGAAATAACTTTAAAAGAACCATTTAAAACTCCAATAAAAACAGGAACTTCGTCAAAAAAATCATCATCCATTTGTTTTGCCATATTTTGAATCGCAAAATCAATTTCGTCTGATGAGATAAAAGGTTCAAAATGTTTATCGTGTAATTGTATCATTATGTAATTGTTCCGATTAAATCGGTTTTGTTGTTAAACATTTAAAATAAACAACAAATTTACTAAACATGAAAGGAATACGAATAAAGTATTTCGATTTTTTTGCAAATTTGATATATTTACAACATGAAATCGTCACAAACGCTATTTGCTTTAGCAAAAACCTTTAAAAAACGATAACATATATGACCTTTAAAAAATAGATATTTCCATATATGAATTCAGAAATGTTTACCAAAATTGACCAAAGTACAGCTCACAAAAAAAGCAGAATTGCAGTGAGTAATTTTGCCATGAAAAGCGATGAAAATCTAGCTAAATTAATCGAAATTGCTTTTGATATTTCGCATAAAAATCATGTAAAAGCCTTTTGGTCATTAGAATTAGTTTGCAATAAAAAACTAAAAATGTTCGTTCCCTATTTAGATAGGTTTTGTGAAATTTTCCCCCAATTGAAAGATGATTCTGCTGTTAGACCAGCCACAAAAATTTGTATGTTTTTAGCAAAAAGCAATCACAGAAAAAACGGAATTGACTTATCAAAAGACCAAGAACATAACATTATTGAGAATTTAGTCGACCGATTAATTCAAGATGAAAAAGTGGCTGCAAAAGTTTATTCCATGAAAGCTTTATTTGTTTTTGGAAAAAAATATGATTGGATTTACGAGGAATTAAAACCTATTATTACACAAGATGCTTTTGAACATTCAGCAGCTTATCAATCTTGTGCTCGAAACATTTTGAAGAAAATTTAAGTTTTTCGTATTTCTGAATTTGATTTTTAGTATTTGGAATTTGGAATTTATATCTTTGTGGAAAGTATGTTTTAACTAAAAAAAATCTGAAACAAGTTCAGACTAAACTATATGAATTATTTCTCTTCTGATTTTAAACTGGGAATTTTAGGTGGTGGTCAATTAGGCAAAATGCTTTTGGCTGATACCCGAAAAT
>JBLHNH010000073.1:0-12990 GCA_047622645.1 Flavobacterium sp. | reverse complement strand
TATTCAGGCTTGTTTACCTCAAAAACTAAAGTCGCTTATTTGACTGAAGAGTATAAGTATTTTGAAAATAAGGCTTTAGAAAATTTTACAACTGGAAATGCCAATACGTTTATCGCCAAATACGATTTACTCTATAATTGGGGTTCCAAAATTAAAGTTAATTCAATTATAGATTACACTCAAAATATAGGAAGTGGTTCTAGTTTCTCAAATATCAAAAGAGAAATAGGATCATTTAGTTTATTATTTAAACACCAAATAAGTAATTTGTTTTCTTATGAAGCAAGTCTTCGAAAAGAGGTGACTTCAAATTATAAAAGTCCGTTGTTGTATTCCTTGGGAGGAAATTTAAAGATATTTGATTGGTATGCTATAAAATTTTCAGGTTCAAAAAATTTCCGAATCCCAACATTCAATGATTTATATTGGCAAGGAAGTGGAAACTTAAATTTAAAACCAGAAAGTGCTTTGCAAGTTGAAATTGGTCAAGTTTTTACTTATAGAAAAGCTACTTTGACAACAACTGTTTTTTATTCAAAAATAACAGATATGTTACGTTGGTTGCCAAGTACTTCTGGTTTATGGCAGCCTAATAATACAGATAATGTTTCCATTTATGGATTAGAAGCTTTGTTTAGTTGGAATAAAAATTTCACAAATTCAAGCCTTCAAATTAATGGAACTTACGCTTATACAGTTTCAGAAAATGACGATACTAACAATCAATTGATTTATGTTCCTTTTCATAAAGCAACTTCAAGTGTAGCTTTTAGATATAAGCGAACCACTTTAACTTATCAAAACTTGTTTAATGGTGCTGTTTTTACTTCTAGTGATAACGCTTACAAATTGAAAGATTATTTCGTATCAAATGTTTCTGTAGATTATAAAATCGGAAATAAAAGACCTTTAGTTCTCGGGTTTCAAGTTTTGAATTTAGAGAATAAACCCTATCAAAATGTTTTGTCTAGACCAATGCCTGGTCGTAATTATATGATGAATTTAACCTTTAATTTTTAATACAATGATTTTTAAAAGAGTATTTATAATTGCAGCTGTGACTGTGTTTTTTGCTTCATGTTCTGATGATGATGGAGTACAAGGAATAATAAATGAAGAACCTTTAGGAGCTTATGATAATGGAGTTCTTATTTTAAACGAAGGAAATTTTGGACAAGATAACAGTTCAATTTCTTATTTATCAAATGACTTCGCTACTTTTCAAAATAATGCTTTTTTAACGGTTAATCCAACAAAAGTTCTTGGAAATACAGGACAAGATATTGGTTTTTATAACGACTTAGCCTTTGTAGTTGTTAATGTATCAAATAAAATTGAGATTGTAAACCGTTATACATTAGAATATGTTGCGACAATTGATTCAGGATTAGATAATCCAAGATTCATTGCTTTTGCTAATGGAAAAGGGTATGTTACTAATTGGGGTGATGGAAGTGTTACAACAGATGATTATGTTGCAACAATAAATTTATTAAATTATACTGTTTCAGGAACCATATCTGTTATCGAAGGACCAGAAAGAATTTTAGAAAATAATGGGAATTTATATGTAGCACATAAAGGTGGCTATGGTTATGGAAATACTATATCTGTAATTAATTCTACTTCAAATACTGTTACAAATACTATTAATGTTGGTGATGTACCTAATTCATTACAAATTGAAAATGGAAGTTTATATGTTATATGTGGAGGAAAAGCTTCATGGACAAATGATGAAACTTTAGGAAAATTGGTGCGAATAAATTTAGATACTGATATTGTTGCCTCTTCAATAGATTTTGCTGTCGGAAATCATCCTGCTAATTTATATATTGATGATAATTCTATCTTTTATACCCAAGATTCTGATGTTTTTAAAATGAGTTTAACGGCTTCAAGTTTACCAACAGCATCTTTGTTTTCTACTGTTGGACAAGGAGTTTATGGAGTATATAGTTTTGCTGTTGAAAATACTAAAATATATGTTGGTGATGCAGCAGATTACAACTCAAATGGAAAAGTTTACATCTATACAACTACAGGAACTTTAGAAAATGAATATACTGTTGGAGTTATTCCGGCTGGGTTTTACTTTAACTAGATTTCTAAGAATTTTATAAAAGAAAAGGCTTCCATTTGGAAGCCTTTTCTTTTACTCTCTACCTATATTTTTGGGGTTTTCTAAATACATTCCTTTTTCAATACCGTCTAAATTTTTAGAATCAGTAACGTGTTCAAATACTTTTGCGTTTAAACTGGTATTGATTTTTCCATTTGTGTTAATATAACTTAAAGCTAAATTAAGTAAAGGTTCTGTATTATCACCTAAAACACCTAAACTACCATAATTTTCAGTGAAAGTAACGTTTGGTAGAATTCCATTTGAATATTCACCAACACCATTTTTATTCAGAACTTTTAATACAATTGGTTGCATGGCATATTTGTGATTTGGGTTTACATTTTCTTTTCTAAAAGTAGGTGAGTCATATATTGTTATTGAACCAACGTTTTTCCCTACTGTAACATCACCAATTTGAATGACATCGATGTATGGTTTTAAACTATTTATTATTAATTCACTAGCAGAAGCTGTTGATTGGGTTGTTAAAACATAAATTTTGGTTAGACTCAAGCTATTAATTCCATTACCATTACTTAAAGTATTAGTAAACTTATTAAGTAATGCATCTGGATTTACTGAATTGTAATAATTCATTCTTTTTTCGTTCCATTCTTGTTTGGCAAAAATTTGATTACTAAATTGTCCTGTAATCATACTAGCTAATTTTGTAGCAACATTAACTGATCCACCTGAGTTATATCGTAAATCTAAAACTAAATGTGTTATTCCTTCTCCTTGAAAATAAGCAAAAGCATTGTTTAATTCATTTTCATAGGTAGAATAAAAACCATTATACATTAAATAACCTACTTTTTTACTTCCAACTTGATGTGTATTCTTAATTAAAACCGGATTTTCAGAATAAGGAGTTTTAGTTAATGTAATTGTATTTCCATTTGGAGTAATATTTCCGTTGTCATAATCTGCCATATCTAATGTAAAAGTATCATCAGATAATCCTGTTGGATTTAAATAACCATCACTGCCGACAGTTAGAGGAACTCCATTTACAGCATAAAAAAGATCTCCTCGTTGAATGTTTTTTGCAGATGCATCTGAATTGGGAAGAATATAACGTACAAAACCAAAGACTTCAGTTGAACCAGCTGTTTTTCTTTTAAACCCAAAATCTGCACCACTATTTTTAGAAGTACCTTGTAAAGCTGCTTCTAAAACATCATAATCACTAAAAATAACGCTATACTTGTCTATAATGCCTGGCTCATATCTTAAATATTGAAATAAACTTTCTGGAGTATAATTACTTAAAAAGTTTTGAAAAGCTACATCAGTAGCAAATTTGCCATCATTTAAATCGGGAGAATCTTTTTGCCAATAATAATATTGATTTAAACCTGTCCAAACAAATTCATTAGTATTTCTATAATGCAACACATCATCATAATCATCACTGCAATTTTGAAACGCCAACAAAAAACTAAAGAGTACCAATAGCGTTATAAATCTATTTTTCATATTTCATATTTTTTTCCTTTACTAAGGACAACTCAAAAGACTCGAATTTTAATTTGTAAAATTAAATTATTTTTATTTAAATGTAACAAATATAATATACATTCGTCTATACTTATAAACAATGTGTTTTATGAATCAACAAGAGTTTCTTGCTCAAATCAACCCTTTTAAAGATAAGCTTTATCGCATATCAAAAAGGATGTTAATTAGTGAAGCAGAAGCAGAAGATGCTACTCAGGAAGTGATTTATAAATTATTAAAAACAGATCTTAGTACCTTAAAAAATATTGAGGCAATGGCTGTTACAATGACAAAAAATTATTGTTTAGATCAATTAAAGTCCAAACGCACCAAAAATATAAAATTGGTTCATACTAATTATAGCGATTCTAGCTCATTAGAAAAGCAAATTATAGATAAAGACAGTTTTTCTATTGTTGAAGAAATTATTAACTCTCTACCAGAGCAACAAAGGTTAATTGTACAATTAAGAGAAATAGAAGAATATGAATTCGCTGAAATTGCTAAAGTTTTAGATATGAATGAAACTGCAATTAGGGTTTCATTATCAAGAGCTAGAAAAATTATAAAAGAAAAATTCGCTGAAATAAATAATTATGGAAATAAATAAAATAGAAGAGTTAATAGAAAAATATCTAGAAGGAAATACTTCTTTGCAGGAGGAAAGTGTTTTGAAAACCTTTTTTTTATCACAAAATATTCCATCACATCTAAATCAGTATAAAGATGTTTTTAGTTATTACAGTCAAGCAAAAAAAGAAATAACAAAAGAAATTATCCTTCCAAAAAAACAAAAAAGTAAAAAATGGATTGGAATCGCTGCAAGTATTTTTTTAGTTACTATGATTGCTACATATTTATATCAAAACACATCTAAAAAAGAAGATTTAGGCACGTTTGATACACCAGAAGAAGCGTTTGTAGAAACGCACAAAGCATTGCAATTAGTAGCCAATAACATCAATTCTGGCATGAAAAATGCATCTTATATAGATGAGTACGAAAAAACAAAAAAAATAATTTTTAAATAATTTAATAAATATATATCATGAAAAAAATAGTCCTTTTATTATTAGTCTTTTTACCATCATTTTTATTTGCTCAATCCTCATTTGATAAATTTGAAGATAAGGATGATGTAAATTCAGTAATAGTAAACAAAAAAATGTTTGAATTAATGAGTAAGGTTAAAGTCGATACAAAAGACAAAGAAATGCTACAATACCTTACTTTGTTAAAAAAATTAGATAATTTAAAAGTATTTACAACAAACAGTTCGAAACTATCTTCTGAAATGAAATCGTCAGTTACATCTTATTTAAAATCAAATCCTTTAGAAGAATTAATGAGGGTGAATAGTGATGGAAAAAATGTAAAAATTTATATCAAATCAGCCGGAAGTTCTTCAATAGTAAAAGAATTATTATTGTTTATGGAAGGGGATTTAAAAGATACACCAACAGTTATACTATCATTAACGGGAGAGTTTAATTTAGATGAATTATCTTCTTTAACAGAAAGAATGAATCTGCCTGGTAAAGACGAATTAAAAAAAGCTTCAAAAAAATAATATGAAAAATTTAGTTATAATTTTATTTTCAGTTGTGACATTAGTAAGTTGTAGTAACAAACCAACTTTACAGAAATACTTTGTCGAAAATACAGAGTCAAAAGATTTTGTAGCAATTGATTTAGGTTCAGATATTATAAATACTGAAAAGATGTCCTTAACGGATTCTGATAAAGAAGCTTTAAACTCATTTGACAAAATGAACGTATTGGCTTTTAAAAAAGAAGAAAGTAATAAGAATAGTTATGATGTTGAGTTTCAAAAAGTCAAAACAATTCTAAAAGATACAACTTCATACAACGAATTAATGAAATTTGGTTCAGGTAACGATGGTGCTTCAATATATTTTGTTGGTGACGATGAACATATTAATGAATTTGTACTCTTTGCTAATAAAAAAGAAAATGGATTTGCCGTTGTTAGAATTTTAGGAAATGACATGAATCCAATGAATATCATGAAAATTGTTGGTTTGATACAAAAATCAAATATAAATTTGGAACAGCTCAAACCTTTACAGAATATTTTAAAATAAAAAAAAAGCTCCTTAATTGGAGCTTTTTTCGAATTAATTTTTAAAATACTTCCAAGGAACCACTAACATTCCGAAGCATTCTCCTTTATCTTTTCCAATATGTTTGTGATGCATTTTATGAGCTCTTCTTACGGCTTTTGCATATTTGTTATCAGCCTTTTTGAAGAATTTAAACCTTTGGTGAATAAATATGTCATGTACAAAGAAATAAGCTATTCCATAAGCTAATATTCCTAAACCAATGGCTAATCCTAAGTTAAAGGAACCAATACTCCAAGTATAAAAACATGTTATGCTTACAATAGCGTAAAATATAAAGAAAGCATCATTTCTTTCAAACCAAGAGTTGTGATCTTTTTTGTGATGATCTGAATGTAAATTCCATAAAAAACCATGCATAACGTATTTATGTGTAAACCAAGCCATAAATTCCATTAAGCTAAAAGTTAAAATAAAAACAACTATTTGTAAAAACATATAATCTTTTTAAAATTTATATAATATTTAATCTATATTTTACGTAACAACGTGCAAGTAATTGAGCTTTTTGATAATCAGAAACTCTAATTCTTGTGTTTTTTATTTCTAATGAAGGTGTTTTTTGTAACTTTATTAAGAGTTTTTTATAATAACGGTATGCAGTATAAACTCCGAATTTTGCTTCCAAAGGTAAGTTTTTAATGCCTTCATAAGCAGCTTCAAAATCACTTTCGATGTCATCAATAATTTCTTGTTTCGATTTTTCATCTAAATGATTCAAATCTGTGTTTGGAAAATAGGTTCTACTTAAATCTTCAAAATCAGCTTTTAAATCTCTTAAGAAATTTACCTTTTGAAATGCCGAACCTAATCGCATAGCAGAATCTTTTAGTTCATTGTATTTTTCATCATTTCCTTTAACAAAAACTTTTAAACACATTAAACCAACTACATCAGCAGAACCATAAATGTATTCGTTGTATTCTTCGGTAGTTGTGTATTCACTTTTGGTTAAATCTAATTTCATGCTTTTCATAAAGGCATCAATCATTTCTTGAGGAATATTATAACTATTCACAGTATGTTGAAATGAATTTAAAATCGGATTTAAACTTATTTTATATTCAAGTGCATCAGATAAATCTTGTTCAAATTTTGCAAATAGAAATTCTTTATCATAATCATGAAACGAATCTACAATTTCATCAGCAAAGCGAACAAAACCATAAATGTTATATATATCTTGTCTAATACAAGGTGCAAGCATTTTTACTGCACTCGAAAAAGAGGTGCTGTATGCTTTTGTGACTTTTACACTACATTCATTAGAAACTTTGTCAAATATAGATTTCATACTTATTGATGTTTTTCTATTAAATCTGATACTAATTTTCCTGAAATTAATGCCGGAGGAACTCCAGGTCCAGGAACAGTTAATTGTCCAGTGAAATATAAATTTTTTACTTTTTTACTTTTTAATTTTGGTCTTAGAAATGCAGTTTGTAAAAGCGTGTTTGCCATTCCGTAAGCATTTCCTTTATAAGAATTGTAATCTTTTATAAAATCGTTTACACAAAAAGAATCCTTAAAGATAATATTTTTTCTAATATCTTGATTAGTTAATTTTTCGAAACGATCTATAATTTTATTAAAATATAATTCTCTTAACTCGTTAGTGTCTTCAATTCCTGGAGCTATTGGTATAAGAAAAAAACCATTTTCACAACCTTCAGGGGCTGTTTTTTCATTTGTTATTGATGTGAAATTTGCATAAAATAAGGGTTCTGTCGGCCATTTTGGATTATCATAAATCTCTTCTGCATGTTTATTGAAATTAACATCAAAAAATAAATTATGATGTTCAACATTTTTAATTTTCTTATCAAAACCTACATAAAATAGTAATGAAGAAGGAGCAAATGTTTTCTTTGACCAATATTTTTCTGAATATTGACGGTATTCTAAATCTAATAATGTTTCTGTATGATGATAATCTGCACCAGATAGTACAATATCAGCTTTTTCAGTATTTCCGTTACAAATAAGTCCTTGCGTACAGTTATTCTCAACTATTATCTTTTCTATATTTGCATTAGTTTTAAAAGTAACACCTAATTCTGTTGCTAACTTTGTCATTCCTAACACTACATCATAAAATCCATTTGTAGGTTGCCATGTTCCAAGTCCAAAATCCGCAAAATTCATAAAACTATAAAAAGATGGAGTATTGGAAGGTTTCGCACCTAAAAATAAAACAGGAAACTCTAATACTTGTATTAATTTTTCATTTTTAAATTTTTTTCTAACATCTCTACTTATATTTGAAAAAAACTGATCAATTTTAGTTGCCGTTTCTAGTGTAATTAGCTCTCCTATATTTTCTCCGGGTCTATAAACTAATTTTTTTATAGCAATGTCATAATTTTTTTGAGCGTTTTTAATAAATTTTTCTAATTTTTCACCGCTACCAACTTCTATACTTTCAAATGTATTTACTATCTCTGACAAATTATCTGAAATTAAAATAAAGTCTTCTATGCCAAAGAATACCTTGTAAGCTGGAGATAGTTTTGTTAAATGATAATAATCGGATGGCTTTTTATTGAAATCTGCAAAAAAACTTTCAAACACATCTGGCATCCAATACCAAGACGGTCCCATGTCAAAAGTAAAGCCTTCTTTTTTTAACTGCCTTGCTCTACCACCAATAGAAGCGTTTTTTTCATAAACTGTAACATTATTGCCTTTTTGAGCTAAATAACATGCTGCTGCTAGTGCTGAAAATCCAGAACCTATTATGGATATTTTTTTATTCATTTTATAAACTTATAATACAATCAGATATAGAGCTATATACTTTAACTTTATCAGAAAGTTTGGATTGGTCTATTTCGGCTGATAATCTACCTAATAAGATTAATTCGTGGTTAGTGTCTTTTAATAAATCTTCTTCAACTTTTTCAATGTATTGAGGTAGATTTTCAACTGTCGGTTCGACTGTTATGTACCCAATAAAAGTAATTTTCTCAAAATAATTTTTCAAGTCAACTAAGCTATCTAAAGGGACACTTTCACCAAGAAAAATGGTATGGTATCCGTTATCTAATAATTCGTAATTTAAATACATCAATCCTAATTCATGAATTTCATTTGAAGGAAGATATAATACATAAACTCTATCAGTTTTGGTAGGAGCTTTACTCTGAATTTTTTCTGTTATGCTTAAAAGTTTTTGTTTAATTAAATAAGTTATAAAATGCTCGTGTGCTGGAGAAATAGTATCTGTTTGCCATAAGTATCCTAATTCTTCCATTAATGGAATGAATACTTCGTGAAACACTTCTTTAAACGTTTTGTCTTTTAAGAGCTCATCATAAGTGTTAAAAAACAATGTATGATCAAAATTCATCATTGCCAACTTAAAAGATTTAATGGCATGAACTTTTGCACTTTTTTCAGAAATAATTTCTTTAACTTTTAAAGGAATTTCTTCTGGTGTTAATAATGCAATCTTAGAAATTTTATAACCATAGTTGTGAAGAACAACAATGTTTAATAACTTTTGCAAGTTTTTAATATCATAGCAACGAATGTTTGTATCCGTTCGCATAGGTTCGAGAATGTTATATCTTTTTTCCCAAATCCTGATGGTGTGCGCTTTTATTCCTGAAAGATTTTCAAAGTCTTTAATACTAAAGATATTTTTTACACTGTTCATTCTTTTTATTATTTTGTTAAACAAAAGTAGTGAAAAAATTCAGTTTGTGCAATTAAAACCGATAAAAGTTAAACAAAAATATTTATTTGTCTTTATGAATGTGACCATGGAGGGATTTGAACCCTCACGCCCTTGCGAGCACCACCCCCTCAAGATGGCGAGTCTACCGTTTCTCCACATGGCCTTAAAATAAAAAAAGCTAAGCGCTATGCTTAACTTTTTTTATTTTTGTGACCTGGCTGGGGCTCGAACCCAGGACCCCATCATTAAAAGTGATGTGCTCTACCAACTGAGCTACCAAGTCGATGCTTTAAAGAAATATAATAAATTTGTGACCTGGCTGGGGCTCGAACCCAGGACCCCATCATTAAAAGTGATGTGCTCTACCAACTGAGCTACCAAGTCATTTTTTATTTCCTCATTGCGGGTGCAAATATAAAGCCTATTATTTAAAATCCAAGAAGAATTTGTTATAAATTTGTATTTTTTTATATCAATTTATATAAATGCTTGTTTTGTAACGAATTAATGAAAATATGAAAATAATATTATTAGGTTATATGGGTGTAGGAAAGACATCTTTATCCAAAAAACTTTCAAAAAAAACAGGAATTCCTTGTTTTGATTTAGATGATATTATCGAAAAAAGCGAGAATTCTTCTGTTGCGGCAATTTTTAAAGATAGAGGAGAAGTCTATTTTAGAAAAATTGAACATCAATTATTTAAAGATTTTATTGAAAATAAAGAAAATTTTATTTTAAGTCTTGGTGGAGGAACACCTTGTTATGCCAATAATCATCTTTTTTTGCAAAATGAAGACGTCATTTCAATTTATTTGAAAGCTAGTATTGGAAATCTAACAGAGAAGTTAAAAAATAATAGAGAAAAAAGACCTTTGATTAAAGATTTAACGGAAGATGATTTACAAGAATATATTGCAAAGCATCTTTTTGATAGAAGCTATTATTATCAAAATTCAAAATTATCTGTAGTTGTTGATGGAAAATCTAAAAAAGAAATAGTTAAAGAAATTCTCCAATTAATTTAAATACACATACATATCCTCTTTCTCAAATACAACCTGTATATGTTCTTGTAAAGAAGTTGATAGTGAAATCCCTTTAAAATCTGCTTTTACAGGATACTTTTTGTGATTTCTATCCACTAAAACAGCTGTTTTAAATTTGTTTAAAGGTACCTCTAAAAAATGCTTAACACCATAAATAAGCGTTGTTCCTGAGTTTAAAACATCATCTATAAGAACTAAGCCTTTATTGCTATATTCCTCTTTAGAAATTGATGTTTTAATCGTTTCTTGTGGCTTTATCTTATTAATAAAAACTTCACACATAGTAATTTTAATAGGAGATATTTTTTCTAATTCTTCTGCAATTTTATGGGCAAAAATATAACCATTAGAACTTATTCCAGCTAAAATAACCTCTTTTTCATCGACAAAAGTTTCGTAAATCTGATAAGCTATACGTTTTGTTTTGTGCTGAATTTCTTCTTTGTTTAATATTATATTTTGCATGGTGATTTATTTTTTCTCAAAGATAAAAAAGAGTTCTTTATCTTTTCGTGGTTTTATAGAATTATGTGCTCTTTCTAATGTTTTTATATTGAATTTTTTTGAAAATAAATTTAAATATTCTTTTTTTGAACCTCCAAATGGTGGGCCAGCTTCAGTAAGTGGAAAATCAAAAAATAATCCAACTATTTTTCCGTTTTCTTCTAGTAAAGAATGCATTTGTTTGACATATTTTGCTCTCAATTCTGGATTTAACGCACAAAAGAAAGTTTGTTCAATTACTAAGTCAAAAGTTTTATTTAAATTAAAAAAATCATCTTGGATAAAATTTTTAGTGTATTCTGGATTTCTTTTTTTTATGGACTCTAAAGGTTGTTCGGCAATATCTATTACGGTAATATTAGAAAATCCTTTTTCAATAAAGTAATCAAATTCATGTCCGTTTCCAGCACCTGGAATTAGAATTTTTAACTCTTTATTTTCAATTTGGTCAATATATTCTTTTAATGGAGTTGTAATTTCACCTACATCCCAACCGATTTCATTACTTTTATATCTGTCTTCCCAATAGTCTTTATTCATCTTTTTTGTCATCATCTTCCTCTTTTTCTTCCCAAATATAGTCATCTATTTCTCTACGATCTTTTTTAGTAGGTCTTCCTTCACCTTTTGCCCTGTAGTGATCTTTTGATAATTTTAATAAGGCTAAATGTTCAAAAGCTTCTTTTGGAGTTTCATCTTTTCTATACATATCAACCAATTTTGCACCAACTCGATTTGGAGGGATATCTAAAACAGTAATTTGATAATTGATTTGATCTTTTCTTAAAACAATTTTATCAGAAGCATATACTTCTCTAGATGGTTTTGCAGTTTGATTATTTACAGAAATATGCCCTTTTTTTATAGCTTCTGTAGCTATATTACGGGTTTTGTAATATCTAATGCACCAAAGGTATTTGTCAATTCGCATGTTTATTCAAAAATGAATGTTAATTATTATACAAAAATAAATCAAAATTGTATCTTGCACCTCAATATAAATGAAAAAGAATGAAGAATATTTTAAAAGTTTTATGCTTACTGGTATTAGCCACTTTTTTTGTGGGCTGTCCTAAAGATGATCCGATAACTGCTGAGCCTGCAAAGGCCTATTCAGAACAATACCCTATTGATGAAGCTACAATTGATGACTTTTTAGCAACTCATTTTGTAACAGTTGATGGTGATTATAATACAACTTTTACCGAAATCCAAGAAGGAGGGACAGAAACTCCTATCAAAGATATGCCAAATCTTGCTTTTAAAATGGTTGATAGAAATGATTTAACTTATAAATTATATTATCTTGTATTAAATGAGGGTATTGGTGAAAGTCCTATTAAGGTTGATTCAGCATTTGTTTCTTATAAAGGGACGCTATTTGATAGTGATAATACTGTTTTTGATACTGCAGAAAATCCTGTTTGGTTTATGTTACAAGAAGTTATTCCTGGTTGGGGAGAAATTATACCTCAATTTAAGACTGGTACTTCAATTGAAAATCCTAATGGTACAGTAACTTATCAAAATTATGGTGCGGGTGTAATGTTTTTACCTTCAGCATTTGCCTATTACAATGGTTCGATTGGAGTTATACCTCAATATTCTCCTTTAATTTTTAATTTTAAGTTGATTAATCAAAACCATATTGATCACGATAGTGATAGAGTTTTATCTGTATATGAATATTATGCTGCAGATGGAAGTATACTTGATACTGATCAAGATGGTGTGCCCGATTACTTAGATGTTGATGATGACAATGATGGTATTCTTACAAAAGAAGAGGTAAAGTTTACTTATATTGAAAATAATGTAACAAAAAAAGGATACTATCCTTTTAATGGTGCTGTAACAGACGATCCTTTAACTCCTTATGATGAAACAAAAGGAATACCAAGTTGCACCGGTGATTATTTTACTCCGACTAGAGTTAGAAGACATTTAGTAAAGTGTAATTAAATTTTAAAAAATAGTTTATAAAAAAAA
>JBLHNH010000072.1:0-13071 GCA_047622645.1 Flavobacterium sp. | reverse complement strand
TATGCTCTCCTGAGAAAACGACAAACCTGTGATTAAGAATAAAAGAATCGATACTATTTTTTTTAATTTTAACATTTGTTTTATGTTTTTTTATTTTATATTAAACTAAGCGTCAATTACTTAAACACTTTATAAAAAAAGTTAATTTATACTTGTTTTTTCCACAATAGTTTTCTTTTGTGTTTAACTTTTAGTAGTTTTGATTAAACAAAAAATATAATTACTATGAAAAACATTGCAAAATTAATCAAATTAACTTTAATCATCACTACAAGTGTGATGATGTTTTCGTGCTCTAATGATGATGATGACCTTGTTGTTGCTACTCCAGTAGATAACTCAATTGCAGGAATTGCATCACGTACACCTGAATTTTCTTCTTTAGTTGCTGCTTTAGCTAAAGCTGATCTAGTGCAAACATTAAGCCAAGCTGGTTCTCTTACTGTATTTGCACCAGATAATGCTGCTTTTGCAACGTTTTTATCTGCTAACGGTTATGCTAATTTAGACGCTGTTCCAACAGCTGCCTTAAAAGAACTTTTATTAAATCATGTAGTTGCTGGTACAAATCTTTCAACAGGTTTATCTACAGGTTATGTAAAAACTTTAGGTAAAGGTGCTGCTTCAACAACAAACACATTAAGCATGTACATTGATACATCAAATGGTGTTAGTCTTAATGGAGTATCTAACGTAACACAAGCTGATATTATTGCAACAAATGGAGTAATCCATAAAGTAAGTTCAGTAATTGGTTTGCCAACTGTAGTTACACATGCTGCTGCAAATTCTAGCTTTACAACTTTAGTTGGATTATTAGATGGACAAGGTTTAGTTCCTACGTTAAATGGAACAACTAGTTCTCCTTTTACAGTATTTGCTCCATCGAATGGCGCTTTTGCTACATTTGAAACACAAAATCCTGGAGTATTAGCAAGTTTAACTTCCGCTCAAGTTACTTCTGTATTGACTTATCATGTAGTAGCAGGTGCAAATGTATTATCTACTGGAATTCCTACTTCTCCAATTACTACTCTGGAAACTGGAACATTTACAATTGCAGGAACAATTATTACTGATGAAGAAAACAGAACTACAAATATTGTTGCTGTTGACGTTCAGTGTTCAAACGGTGTAATACATGTTATTGATAACGTATTATTACCTATACTATAATTTATTAAAATATTTGTTATAAAAGAGCCATTCATTAATTTGAATGGCTTTTTTGTTATAACCCTATAGCTTGTTACTAAAAGAGTATTTTAATTACTAATTCACAACTTGTATAATTTATCAATGATAATATTTATTCTTTCTTTGAACTTCTTTTTAAACTTATAGCATTGATAATATATATATATTATAGCATTAAATAATTTAATACAATTCGACAAAATAGAAATCAAAATAATATCTATTTTAATAAATTAACTACTATTCTAGTACTATAAATGTAACCTTAGCTTTACGTTTATTAATCTTTTTAATAAAAATAACTACCAAACTAAAGCATCAAAAAAACAAAATAAAATGAGAAGCTGTAAAAGAAAAAAACACCTGCAAAAAAAAATCTTGCAGATGTTAAATTAATATCTTTAATAATCAATATAGGTTATTAAAGACTTTATATAATAATATTATTTTTTCTTTTGAGCTTTAGCTTCTTCAGCTTGTTCCATCATTTCTCTCATCTTTTTTTGAAACTTGCTTTCTTTCTTTTCTTTTGTTTTGTTAACTTGAATTTTAGCATGAATCTTTTCATCGTTAACGATATATTTTTTAATTACTAACATAATTCCGATTGTAATTAAATTTGAAATAAAGTAATACAAACTCAATCCTGATGCATAGTTATTAAAGAATACAAGCATCATAACTGGGGAAATATAAATCATAATTTTCATGATCTTACCCATATCAGGCATACCTTCTTGCGTTGGAGCACTCATTTGTTGGTCGCCGGTTGTCATTCTCATGTAAAAGAAAATTGCAACAGAAGCTAAAATTGGAAACAAACTTACGTGATCTCCATAGAAAGGAATTCTAAATGGTAAGTGATAAACACTATCATAAGAGGATAAATCGTCTGCCCAAAGGAAACTTTTTTGTCTTAAATCGAACATAGATGGAAAAAACTGAAACAAAGCATAGAAAACTGGAATTTGCATCACAGCTGGTAAACATCCTGCCATAGGGTTTACTCCTGCTTTAGAATACAACTTCATTGTTTCTTGTTGTTTCTTCATTGCATTGTCCTTGTATTTAGCATTTAATTCGTTAATTTCAGGACGCAATACTTTCATTTTTGCTTGTGACAAATATGATTTATATGTGATTGGAGACATTACTAATCTTACTAAAATAGTAAAGAAAATAATGGCAAATCCGTAAGGCATAAATCCACTAATAAATCCGAATACTGGAATAAAAATCCAACGGTTAATCCATCCAAAAATCCCCCAACCTAATGGAATAATTTCGTCTAAATTTTTTTCATAATCAATCAAAGAATCATATTTAGCTGGACCATAGTACCAATTCATAGCGTAATTAAGTTCACCATTTTTGAAATCTAAAGGAACTTTTGCTATGAAGTTTTTAGTGTAAACTGTATCAATTTCTTCGTCGTATACTAAATTTTGAGATTTTAATTCAGCTGTTTTAAAAGGAGTGTCCGTTAATAAGATTGAAGTAAAAAAATGTTGTTTAAAGGCTATATAACTTACATCTTTTACAATATCATCATCATCTTTTGCTGCGCTTAAATAATCATCTTTTCCTTCTTCATATTCAAAAACCATTTCTGTATAACGGTTTTCATATGAAATACTTTTTTCGTTTCTAAATGCTTTTAATTGCCATTCTAAATCTAATGCTTTTGAAGTATTAATTACATCTGTTAAACCCTGTGTCTTAATTCCAAAATCTAACATGTAATCTTTTGGTTTCAATACATATCGGTATTCTAAAAACTGATTTTCACCCGCTTTTAAACGCATTGTTAAGACTTGATTTTCTCCATCTTTTGTTAAAGTTGGCTCAAAAAACATATCTTTTGTATTTAAAACACGATTATCTTTTGTGTTTAAAGTAATATTTAGATCAGCATTATTTTCTTTAATAATTTGAACATCTGTGTTAGAGTTTCTTTCAAATTGTTTAATTCCTTTAAGAGTTGCTCCTACAATATAGCCACCTTTATTAGCTATTTTTAATAAAAGCACTTCATTTTCTATAGTTGTAATGTCTTCTTTTGCTGATGGAAGAGATGAAGAATAAGCAAATGAACCTAATTTAGCTTTAGCTTGTTCATTTTGAAGAGAATCATTTATAACAACTGGAGCAACTTCTTGAGTTTGTTCCGTTTTTACTGTTTCTTTTTGTTTGTCTACTTGCTCTTTCTTTGCTTTAGCATCTTGTTCTTCAGGTGTAGGAGAATTTGTATAAAGCATCCACATTAAAATCCCTGAAATTAATACAAATCCAATAATTGAATTTAGATCTAATTTTTTTTCTTCCATTTTTAGTATTTATTCCTTTATGTTAATATAAAGGCAATTATTTTATAATAATTAAATTTTCTGACTATTCAGTATATTTGTTTTATTTTTAACTATGGCTTTTACAAAACTCACAAATAAAGGATGTGGATTTGCAACTGTACTTTTATATTCTGGATGATATTGTACTCCGATAAAAAAAGGATGATCTTTTATCTCTACAATCTCTACCAAATTTGTATCAGGATTAACTCCAGAAGCAGTTAAACCAGCATTCTGAAATTCATCTAAATACTTTGCATTAAATTCGTATCTATGTCGATGACGTTCTGAAATTTCGGACATTCCATATACTTCATGTGCTAATGTTCCTTCTTTTATAGAACACTTCCAAGCACCTAATCGCATAGTTCCGCCTTTGTTTATAATATTCTTTTGACCCTCCATTAAGTTTATGACAGGATACTTAGTTTTTTCATTCATTTCTGTTGAATTTGCCTCTTTGTAGCCTAATACATTTCTTGCAAACTCAATAACAGCCATTTGCATTCCTAAACAAATTCCTAAAAACGGAATTTTATTTTCTCTAGCATAGCGAACAGTATCTATTTTTCCTTCAATTCCACGATTACCAAATCCAGGAGCAACTAATATGCCATCTAAACCTTTTAATTGTTTTTCAGCCGTTTTGGCATTTAAAAATTCAGAATGAACAGAAATGACGTTTACTTTTGTTTCATTTGTTGCACCAGCGTGAATAAAAGCTTCAAGAATTGATTTATATGAATCTTGTAATTCAACATATTTACCCACTAAACCAATATTGATTTCATGTTTTGGGTTTTTATGTTTTTGAAGAAATTCATTCCAATGTTTTAAATCTGGACTATTTTTTTCTGGTAAGCCTAATTTCTTAAGTGTAACTGTATCTAGTCCTTCTTCTAGCATTAAATTTGGCACATCATAAATCGTTGACGCATCAATCGACTGAATTACAGCTTCTTTCTTAACATTACAGAACAATGCTAATTTTTGACGTAATTCATCTGATAATTCATGTTCTGTTCTACAAACTAAAATATCAGCTTTAATACCGCTTTCCATTAAAGTTTTGACAGAATGTTGTGTTGGTTTGGTTTTTAGTTCACCAGCTGCAGCTAAAAATGGAACTAAAGTTAAATGAATACATATTGCATTCTCATCTCCCAATTCCCATAATAATTGACGAACTGATTCTATATAAGGTAATGATTCAATATCTCCTACTGTTCCACCAATCTCTGTAATAACTATATCATAATCACCTGTGTTACCAAGCAATTGCATGCGTTCTTTAATTTCATTAGTAATATGAGGAACCACTTGAACCGTTTTACCTAAAAATTCTCCTCTACGTTCTTTTTCAATAACAGAAAGATAAACTCTACCTGTTGTTACATTGTTGGCTTGTGAAGTTGGAACATTTAAAAATCGTTCGTAATGTCCTAAATCTAAATCCGTTTCAGCTCCATCATCCGTTACATAACACTCTCCATGTTCATAAGGATTTAAAGTTCCAGGATCAACATTTATATATGGATCAAACTTTTGAATAGTTGCCCTGTATCCTCGTGCTTGTAATAATTTGGCTAATGATGCTGCAATAATTCCTTTCCCCAAAGAAGAAGTCACACCGCCAGTAACAAATATATATTTTGTTTGATTCATTGTGTAGTTGTTTGTTGTGTTGTTCTTTAAAACGTGCAAAACTACGATTTATAATTGATAATTTATAATTGAAAATTAGCAATTATTTTAAATTGTTTAAATGGGTTTACGGAAATTTCTACGAATATTTCTAATAAGCTCTTCCAAACCGTTTAGTTTAAGTTCATAAACAAGTTTAAGTTGCTCGCCAAGTTGACCTTTTGGAAAACCTTTGTTGTGATACCAAACCACATAATACTCTGGCAAATCGATTAAGTATTTACCTTCGTATTTACCAAATGGCATTTTGGCGTGGGCAAGTTTTACTAATTGTTCTTGATTTGTCAAATTACTTCCAATTAAAAGTAATTTCTTTTTTGATATCTGGATGCAAACTATAATGAACAGGACAAGTATTTGCTGTTCGTTCTAAAATAGTTTTAGTTTTTTCATCAACACTTATGTTAAAATTAAAAATAATGTGAATTTCGGAAATTCTTCTGGGTTCAATAGCCATTATTTTTGTTACTTCAGCAGTAGAATTTGATAAATCAACATCCATATCCTGAGCTTTAATTCCCATAACGGTAAACATACAAGTTGCTAATCCGTTTGCAATAGTATCAGTTGGAGAAAAAGCTTCTCCTTTACCATTGTTATCTAAAGGAGCATCCGAAATTATTTCTGAACCTGAATTTATATGAATAGAAGAAGTTCTTAAATCCCCTAAATAAGTTACTTTTGATGTTGACATTATTTTACTTCTTCTATGGTTAAGTCGTCTGTATAGTGCATTAAATAAATTCCGGTATTATAATTTCCATTTTCGATTTTTTTGTAATTAAATTTACTTTCTAACTGTTCAGAAGTTAAACCGATTGTTGAATTTACAAATCCGTTTTCTTGATACATTCTTACAATTGCATCTAAAGTAACATCAAAGCCGCGAGTTGCATATTGATTTGGATTTACATTATTATCTTTCTTAAATTTTTCTCTAAAAGACTCATAATAAGCACTTTTATTTGTCCTAGTTACTGAAGGAAACATCATTTTTAAATCAGTATATCTTTTTAAAGGTATTTCTTCAAATTCTAGAGCATCATATAATTCAAAAACAACTAATTGAATATCATATTTAGATTTTAATTTAGATAGAATACTTGTTGTGCTTAAAATTATATTTGTTTTTTCGGTATCAAGAATTACAAAATTCTTTTTAGTTGGATCTAAAAGCGATGTAATATTTTCTGCTGTAACTGAACCTTTTTCTGTTAAAGGAACCATTTTTAATTCAGGAAACTGAGCCAATACTATTTCTTTGTTTTCTTGTTTTTTATTACTAAAAATAGCTAATACATTTCCATTGTTTTTCTTGAAATGATTGAATAATACCTCTCTCATCAATTCATCCGAAGGTCTTGCATAATATATATTAGGATAAGGCTTTCCGTTAGTTACAGACAATGGAGAAATAATTGGAATATTATATTTTTCTAAAGCAATTGCCGTTTGTTCTACTTGAGAATTAATTAAAGGACCAACAACAGCGTTTACTTTTGTAAAATCATTTTTTTGAATAATAGAATTTAAGTTATTAGATGCTTTCTTGGATTCAAAATCAATTACTTTAACCTTTAAATTAGTATAACCCATTCTTTTTGCAGAATCAATTGCTATTAAAGCACCTGCATAATAATCTAAAGCAATATTAGTTAATTGTCCATGTTTAGAATTTAAAAATTCTGACTTACTTCTAATTGAATCACTTTCCATCATTGGAATATTAAAAGGAAGAAGTAAAACTAAAGTTTTTTCAATATCGCTTTTTTTAGCTACTAATCTAGTTTTATCAGATGTAAACTCAACTTCTATTAAATTATCACTTGGTATATTAATTATCAAACCTTCTTTGAAGCCTTCGCTTAAAATTGGATTTAACTTTAATATATCCATTTGAGATACGTTAAACTTTTTAGAAATTCCGTATAGTGTTTCTTTTGGTTTAATTTCATATTGCTGATAGTCCGATTTTTCTTTTGAAATTGCTCTTTTCCCTTTTTTAGTAACAGCAATAGCAATTCCTATAGGAAAACTATCTTTAATTACAGGATTAAGTTCTTCTAATTCTTCAATCGTTAATTCAAATTTTTTAGCAATACCATATTTTGTATCTTCTGGTTGAATTATATATTTACCATAATCTAATATTGAATCTTTAATAGTTATAGGTATTACATAGCTTGGGTTTAATGGCTTTTTTACAATTAATACTTGCCCTTCTTGTAAACCATCTCTAACAATTACTTTATTCCAATTATCTAAATCATCAATAGTAATGTTGAATTTTTTGGCTAAACTATATTTAGTGTCTTTGGGTTGTACTATATAACTTTCGAGACTTTTAGACTTTTCTATTACTTGATTATTGTTTTTTGAATCTTTGGTATCAACTTTATAATTTTGCAAACTGATTAATAGAACTTGATTTTCATTAATTCCGTTTTTTGCTTCTGGATTTAGCTTATAAATATCATAAGGGGTAACTTTATACTTTTTGGCAATTTGAGTTACCGTTTCTCCATTTAAAACAGTATGCTTAACATAATCCGTATTAGGTTGAGCAAATGAACTAAAAGAAATTAGTACTATTAAAAAAATTATTTTTTTAATTTGATTCATAAAATTGAAATTAATTCAGGGCAATTATTTTTTTACTTTAAGTTGTAATTCCTGACCTGTTTGGAGGTTTTTTGTTAAAAGATATTCATTCTGTTGTTTAATCTCATCAATAGAAACATTATAAAATTTTGAAATACTATATAACGTTTCTTTTGGTTGTACTAGATGCTTTATAAGTTTAAAGTCATCAGGATTTGTATTTTCAGTAAGTACTTCTTCTGTTACTATTGGTTTATCCTTTTCAGTTTTAACTTCATTAACAACAGTTGATTTATTTGTTTTTATCTTTAATATTTGTCCCGATTGTAATCCGTTTTCCAACATGACTTCATTCTCACTAATAATTTCATTAACAGTCATACCATATTTTTTTGATATGCTATAAAGCGTTTCTCCCAAATTTACTTTATGTTTAATTTCTGTTAAAATATTGTAGTTATTTTCTTCTGATGATGTTGTTGAAATAACTTGATTTGCTGCACTATTAGTAAATAAATTTTTAGCAACAGGCATTTTTAAAATTGATCCAGATTGAAGCCCTTTTTTTAGTGCTTTTACATTTTCTTTTTCAATTTCTTCTACAGAAACACCATATCTTTTTGACAAACTAGTCAGTGTTTCACCAGATAAAACTTCATGGTCAATAAACTGTTTTTTATCCGAAATATTTAATTTTGAAATAGCTTCGCGTCTCCCATAGTTTGAGTCTTTTGTTTCTTCAACATTTAAAATGGCTACTACTTCTTTTTCTTTAGCTTCAGCAATTTTAGCATTTACTAATTCTCTTTCTTCTCTTTCTTTTATACGTTCGAGTAATGCTAATTTTTCTTTTTGCCTTTTTTCTTTTCTTTCAGCAATTATTTCTTGACTCTTAATTGACTGAGGAATGTATAAAATCATACCTTCGCTTACCCCATCTATTGCATTTTTATTTAACCTATAAATTTCAGTTGGAGAAACAAGGTATTTTTTTGAAATCATTAACATAGATTCACCTAAAGCTACTCTATGCGTAACGATTTCTACATTTTCTTCTTGAGCATAACCGATTTGAAAAGTCAATAGCAAGAATAAAATAATTTTTTTACTCCTAAGTCTAAAATCGCTTTTCATGCTTGTGTAAACTTTTAAAATCATAATTTAAGGTTTGAGTTAAACTTTAATTATTAAAAAGAATAAAAAATATTTATTCCCATTCGATTGTTGCGGGTGGTTTAGAACTTATGTCATACACTACCCTATTAACACCTTTAACTTTATTTATAATCTCGTTAGATATTTTCATTAAAAATTCATAAGGTAAATGTACCCAATCAGCTGTCATACCGTCAGTAGATTCAACTGCTCGTAAAGCTACTACTTTTTCATATGTGCGTTCATCTCCCATTACTCCTACACTATTTACAGGTAATAAAATTGCACCTGCTTGCCATACTTTATCATATAAACCATGTTCTTTTAGTCCATTTATAAAAATAGCATCTACTTCTTGAAGAATATCTACTTTTTCTTGCGTAATATCTCCTAAAATTCTAATAGCTAAGCCTGGACCTGGAAATGGATGTCTTCCAAGTAATTCAGCATCAATTCCTAATGTTTTACCAACTCTTCTTACTTCATCTTTAAATAACATTCGAAGAGGTTCTACAATTTTTAATTTCATAAAATCAGGCAAACCACCTACATTATGATGTGATTTTATTGTTGCTGAAGGACCATTAACAGATATTGATTCAATAACATCTGGATAAATAGTTCCTTGTGCTAACCATTTTACATCTTTTAATTGGTTTGCTTCATCATCAAAAACTTCAATAAAAGCATTTCCAATTGCCTTCCGTTTAGTCTCTGGATCATCTACACCAGCTAAAGCTTTCAAAAAGCGTGCCGAAGCATCTACACCTTTAACGTTTAGCCCCATACCTTTGTATTGATCTAAAACGCTAACATACTCATCTTTACGTAATAATCCATTATTAACAAATATACAATATAAATTTTTTCCTATAGCTTTATGCAACAAAACTGCAGCAACTGTAGAGTCAACTCCACCAGAAAGTCCTAAAACTACTTTATCACCTTGTACTTTGTTTTTTAGTTCATCAATCATTTCTTCAACAAAAGCATTTGGAGTGAAATTTTGAGGCACTTCAGCAATTTTTACTAAAAAGTTCTCTAACATTTGTTTTCCATCAGTTGAATGATATACCTCTGGATGATATTGAATAGCGTAAGTTGTTTCACCTTCAATCTTGTAAGCTGCATTTTCTACATCTTTTGTACTAGCAATTCTTACTGCATTTGTAGGTAAAGTTTTGATAGTATCAGAATGGCTCATCCAAACTTGACTATCTTTACTTATATTTTCTAAAAAAGGTTCATTTTCTTTGATATAAGATAAATTAGCTCTTCCATATTCTCTTATGTTTGAAGGAGCAACTTCACCACCAGAAAAATGAGCTAAATATTGTGCTCCATAACAAACTGCTAAAAGAGGTTTTTTACCTCTTATCTCAGATAAATCTGGGTGTGGTGCATCTTCTGCTCTAACAGAAAATGGACTACCTGATAATATTACGGCTTTATAAGATGACAAATCCTTTGGAGGATTGTTGTAAGGATATATTTCGCAAAATATATTAAGTTCACGAACTCTTCTAGCAATTAGCTGAGTGTATTGTGAACCGAAATCTAAAATTAGTACGTTGTGTTGCATCTGGCAAAATTAATTCTTTATTTGAGTTATAAAAATAACTTCATAATAATTATGTATTTAAAACCACTTTTTCTTTTTAAAATAATAAATCATCGATAAAACGGTTAAAAACATGATTCCAAGAACGAAAAAATAACTGTATTTCCAGTGTAATTCTGGTAAATTATCAAAATTCATCCCATATATTCCAGCAATAAACGTTAAAGGCATAAAAACAGAAGAAATTACGGTTAGTATTTTCATAACTTCATTCATTCTATGACCTTGTGCCGTGTAAAAAAAATTACTCGCACTATTTAAAGCATTCATATCGTATTCAATTTGCTCAATTAGCTCAAGGGTTTTTTGATGTAATCGACCAAAAAACACAAAATTTGACGGTTCTATAAAATTGAGTTCATCATCATCTTTAATTGTTTTTATTGTAAACAATGCATCCCTAAGAGGAATAACAGAACGTTTTAGAAAATGAAAAACTTCTCTAGTTTTTTCAATATCTTGCATAATCGTTGGATCATCAGAAGTTTTTGAAGAGGCTAATAATTCTTCAATTTTATTCTCTTTAGTTTCAATAGTTATGTAAAAGTTTTCGATTATTGCATCTAACAAAAGATATAATAAATAATCAACTTTCTTTTTTCTAACTATTCCTGTATTTGTTCTTATACGTTCTCTAATATGTGTAAAAAAATCACCTCTTTTTTCCTGAAAGGAAATTATTAAGCCATCTTGCAATATAAAACTAATTTGTTCAATATTTATTGTTTCATTATTTGTACTAGGCAAAATAGATTTAATGCTAAAAAAAAGAGTATCATCTAGTTCATCTAAACTAGTTCCTCTTGAAATGTTTACAATATCAGAAACTAATAGACTATTTAAATTAAGATTTTCTGTTAGGTTCTTAATTAAATTCACATTCGTTAATCCATGAATATTAAGCCAATTATTTTGGGAATTTACTTTAGATTTAAAAAAATCTTCTACAGAAATATTTTGAAATTCGACTGCCTTTTCTTCGTTGTACACAAAAAGTTGCAATTTAGTTTCCATATCGGTATAAATTCCAGTATATTCAACTTGACTTGGCTGAACTTTTCTACCTTTCTTATATTTAATTTTTCTCAAAATAATGAAATTTACTGATTCAAAGATAGGACTTTTTAAAAATCAAGTTTACTTTTACAAAAATTATTACAAACAATGAAAACACTACTTATTAACATAAAAGAATTGCTTCAAGTTAGAGAAAACTCAATAAAAATGGTGTCTGGTAAAGAAATGAATGATTTGCCCATAATTAATGATGCTTTTTTACTAATTGAAAATAATATTATTTCTGACTTTGGAAAGATGGTAGATTGTCCTACAAATAGTGAGGCTAAAATTATTGATGTAACAGGAAAAATTGTTTTACCAACTTGGGTTGATAGTCATACCCATATTGTTTATGCTGGAAATCGAGTACAAGAATTTGTTGATAGAATAAATGGCCTTTCATATGAAGAAATTGCTAATCGTGGTGGTGGAATATTAAATTCAGCAAAAAAACTTAATGAAACTTCGGAAAATGATATTTATGAACAATCTAAACTTCGATTAGAAGAAGTTATGCAACATGGAACAGGTGCAATTGAAATAAAATCGGGTTATGGATTAACTGTTGAAGGTGAGTTGAAAATGCTTCGTGTAATTAAAAGACTAAAAGAAAATTATCCGATTGAGATTAAGGCTACTTTTTTAGGGGCACATGCGTTTCCTAAAGAGTTTAAAGAGAATCATGCTGCATACATCGATTTGATTATTAATGAAATGCTTCCGAAAATAGCTAAAGAAAATTTAGCCGATTATATTGATGCCTTTTTAGAAACTGGTTATTTTTCAGTTGATGAAACAATTAAAATAATGCAAGCTGGAAAGAAATATGGTTTACAAGCAAAGATTCACGTAAATCAGTTTACAGCAATTGAAGGTATAAAAGCTTGTGTTGAAAATAATGCTTTATCTGTAGATCATTTAGAAGTTGTGACTGATGAAGATATTGCTGTTCTTAAAAACAGCAAAACAATGCCTGTAGCATTACCTAGTTGCTCTTATTTTATTAGTATTCCTTATACTCCTGCTCGAAAAATGATTGATGCTGGTTTACCATTAGCAATTGCTACAGATTTTAATCCTGGTACTACACCTTCAGGAAATATGAATTTTGTTGTGGCTGCAGCTTGTATTAAAATGAAAATGACTCCAGAAGAAGCTATAAATGCTGCTACAATTAATGGTGCTTATGCAATGGGCGTTTCTGATACCCATGGTAGCATTACAAAAGGAAAAAAAGCAAATATTATAGTTACAAAACCATTAACCTCTTTTTATCAATTACCTTATGAATTTACAAGTAATTTAATTGATAAAATTATGATTGAAGGACGATTTATTTCATAAAAAAAGCATCACAAAGGTGATGCTTTTTTTTATTGTTATTTT
>JBLHNH010000071.1:0-13147 GCA_047622645.1 Flavobacterium sp. | reverse complement strand
CAACTTCTGGAATAATAATACGTGGTAAATTACTTTCTCTATTTTCAGAGCAAGAAAAAAATAATACTATAAATAATAAGGTTATTATTCGCATAAAGTTAATAACGCTGATTTAATGAGTTATAGTATTTCAGGTTCCCAAAAATGTTTTTCAAAATCTATGATTTGATTGTCAACAACTTTTATTTCTTCTGATTTTAGTAATTGTTGCTTTAAGTTTATTCCGTCAAAAAGGTAAAAGAAATAGAATTTAGATTAAATTTAAAAATTTATTCTTCTTTTGGAATAGCTAAGACTACTTCTTTGTATCTATGAAAAAAAGTAGCATTTGATTTTATGTTTTTTTCAACTACCATATTAGGTGCAATAACATTATTATCACCAATAGTAATGTTTGGAATTGTTACTGTATTTAGGCTAAAAAAATTATTGCTACCAACAGTTGTGAAACCAGACAAACCCATATTAGGACAAAACATATTATTATCTCCAATAACAGAATCATGACCTATACTTGATTTATTATTAAATGTATTATAATTCCCTATAACTACATTAGCTCCTATTTGTGTGTAAGGACAAATTACGTTACCAATACCTAATTTAGAAGTTCTAAAAACGCGGGAAGTATGATGAATAAAATTGGTGAATTTTATATTCTTTTTTTCAAAGTGAGTAATAATTTTTGAACGCAAAGCTAAATTTCCGATGGACATAATTAGTTCTATATCTAAACTTACTTCATAAGAAAAAATTCCTCCTAATAAAGGAAATAGTAGTTGCGATTTTTTATGGTTTGTATCTGAATCATCAAGATACCCAATAATTTCAATTTCTTGTTTTATTTTATTGTTTTCTATGATATATTCTTCAAGTTCTGCTGCATGTGCTCCAGCTCCTATTATTATAACTTTTTTCATATTTTCCACGAATCAAAACTAAACAAACTACCATGACCTGTTAAAACGATAGTTTTTTTTGGTATTATTTTTCTATAGATCCTTTAAAATTTATTTTATTGCTTCCGGAAAGTTTTAAAACTAAATATTGTTAATCAATTACACTATCTCCAAAAAAAAGCAAATTTTTATTTAAAAAACAAACCGAAAATTTACTGTGTCCTGGTAATTTTAACTGGTCTAAAAACAGTAAATCTGTATTTTTTTTAGTTGATATTCCTATTGGAATGTCATAATAATAAGAAAAATTTGTTCTACTATTACAAAATGCATTTTTAAAATCATCTAAAGACAAATATAAGGAAGTATTTGGAAATTCCATCAACTTATTTACATCATAATGATGATCAAGATGTTCATGGGGTAGATACATATGTTTTTAATGATTTTTAAATGGGATTAACCAATTATAGCCCTCATCGCTTAACTTAACCTAGATCTGTTATAAGTGTTTTTTTATCGTCAACTAAAAAAGAAGTACAAACACCACACAAATCAGAAACTGATCTGTAAACTATTGATTTATCGTCTAGCTTACAAAATAGTTGCTCCACCATCAATGATAATTTCTTGACCAGTCATCCAAGTTTTTCCTTCTAATAAAAACAACATCCAATGGTTTAAAATTTCGTGATTTGCAATACCTAACGGAATGCTATTATTTATTTGCTCTTCATTAGCATTTATAATTGATTCTGTTGCTTTTGTTTTTACAGCTCCTAACACTATTGCATTTACTTTAATTGGCTTTAATTCAATAGCTAGAGAACGCATTAAACCAAGTAAGGCACTTTTAGCAGCAGCATAAACTGAATACCCAGCTTTTCCTCGAATGGTCGAAATACTTGAGAAAAAAAGCACATTTTTTAGGTTAGATTTGTATTCTCTTTTACTTAAAACAGTCATTATTTCTATTGCTGAAAACACATTTATTTGAAAAATTTTTAATGTTTCTTCTTTTTTTTGCAAGCGAATTGCTGCAACGGAAAACAGACCTCCTAAATGTAAAAAATGAGAAGGTTGTATTTTATTTATTTCCAAAAATGATTTTAAATTTTCAGCGACATCATCTTTTATAAAATCGCACAACCAAACTAAATGATCTTTCCCATTTAAATTTGATTTAATCTCTTCTAATTCTGAGGCATTTCTTCCAGCTAAAATAATTGAATATTTGCTCGATAGTGCCATTGCAATCGATTTTCCAATGGAAGAAGTACTACCTGTAAGCAAAACATATTCCATTATTCTAAGATATAATTGACTAAATCATTAATGGTACTAAACTCTTTTAGTTGCTTATTAGTTAGCGTTTTATTATAATCAGAATCAACTAAAGCAATTATAGAGAAAGCTGTTAAAGAATCCCATTCTTCAAAACTATTTAATTTATCATCAATATTTACAATTTCTACCTCTAACAATTCCGCTATTTTTTCCAGCAATTCTTTTTTCATAAGTTTCTGTTTATATACTTTTAAAGTATTATTCTACTAATCTAAATATTATTTGTAATCAATTATTTTACAAAAATCGAGTTTTTCTAATTTCCATTTAATTACACTCCAAGTTAAACCAACTCCAAATCCACCAAAACAAACCCTATATGAATTTGAAAGTGCTTTGTTGCCTAAGTTTTCACACACATTTAATGGAACGGTTATGCTACTTCCATTTCCATATTTTTGGCTGATGTTATTTGGCATTTTTTTATAAGGAATATTCATTTTTTCAGCTAATTTTTCTAACATAAATTTATTTGGCTGATGAAAAAGATAATAATCAAAAAAAGATTCATCAATCTTTAAAGTATCAAACATATCTTGCATCATTTCTGGCACTTTTGTTTGAACAAAATTAAAAACCTCATCTCCTTTCATTACCAAATGATCAAGTGCTCGGAAATTACCGGATTCGTCTTCAACCAATTTAGCAGTTTCTTGACTCGAGGGATTTTTAAAACCACCGGCAGGAATTTGTAAACTTAAAGCACTTGTTCCATCCATTTTGATAAACATATCGATTTGCTCCTCATCGTTTGAATTTTCTATAATTGTTATAGCAGCTCCATCTCCAACTAATGGTCTGCTGTTTCGATCTTTAACCGATATTTTATGACTTAAAACATCTGCATTTAGAAGAACTACTTTGTTGATACTACCTGTATTTAATAACATAAAAGCCTGCATTAATCCTAATTCATACCCTGCACATCCTTGATTTATATCTAAAGAAATAACATCATTGCTTAGATTAAGTTTTCCCGAAATTACGTTTGAGGTTGCTGGTAAAAAATAATCAGGTGATTGTGTGCATAAAATAATAGCTCCAATTGAATCTTTATCTAGTAATTGATTTTCAAATAAATAATTTAATCCAAAAATACATAAATCTGAAACAGTGGTTTCTTTATGTGCAATTCTTTGGGTTCCATAACCCATAATTTTTCCTAGTTTGATGCTTTGTTTTTCCGAAAAATTGTAATTATGTATTTCGTCTAAATAATGAATTTCATTACTTGGCAATACAGAAAGTATTCCTGTTATTTTTTTATTTTTAAACTTAAGATGCATCTTTAGACATTTGAATTAAATTGGCAATTGATTCGAGACTTTTAAAGTTTTCGGGTAGAATTAAAGCACCACTTATTTTTACATCAAAAGCACTTTCTAAATCAACCACGATAGAAATAATATCAAAAGAATCTAAATATCCTGCTTCAACAAAATTAACAGTAGTATCATTAAAATCAAACTCATCACGAGTATCTAGCAAAATATTTTTAATTATATCAATCATTATTTTTTTACTTATGTATATATTATTTTCTAATTTATCTTTTTTGTAACCCATATTATAATACCAATCCAATACCCTTTCATTAGTGCTATCAACCCACATTACCCATCTTTGAGTATTTGGAATAGTAAAAACATAATTCATTAATATTCTACCGTAACCTTTTCCTTCAAATTCTGGTAAAGTTACCATAAAATTAAGTTCTTGGTTTGCCCCTTTAAATTCGGTTATTAAAACAGCAGCAATTTTGTTATTATCTTTTATAACGTATGAACTTTTTTGTAATCGTTTTAATTCATCTAAATTAGGTATTCTTTCTGTATGTTTATCGAATGATTTTTCTAAGTGAAGAATTATATTTTCTAAATCATTTTCATCTGGATGCTGTACTTTAGAAAAATCTAAATCAAACACAGTTTTGTCGGTGCGTATCATTCTAAAAAAAGAACGGTAGTGAAAGTTGTCTTGATTTAATAACCACTTTTTAACCTTATGATTTTTTTCGCTGTTAACTGATATAATTTCAGTTACAAAAGAATCATGCTTCCAATTGATTTTTTTATTTTCTATTATCTTAGACTCGTTTACATAAAAATTTAAGTGTTTGAAGTTGTAATTTGAATTTTTATAAAAGCAAAAAATGCCTTCTTGTAATTCTGTTTCAAAAACACACTTCTTGTTTTGGTCAAAAAGTTCATTTTCAAACACAAAACAATTGGTGTAATGTACTTGACTTTTTATTTTAGATAGAAATTGTTGGTCTACCATTTATAGTTTCTTTTTTAATTCTAAGCGATCAATTTTTCCGTTGGCATTTAAAGGAAATTGTTCGATATTAATCCATTTTGTTGGAATCATGTATTTTGGCAATAGGTTTAAAAGTTCTTTTTTAATTTCGCCACTTGTTTTGTTAGTTTTAACCAATGCTACAATTCTTTTACAAATTTCGTCATATAAAACACAAGAGTTTTCAACTCCTTTGACACCTAATAATGCTGTTTCGATTTCGCCTAATTCAATTCTATAACCCATATGTTTTATTTGTGAATCTTTTCTGCCTACAAAAATAATTTCGTTTAATTGATTTTCATAAACCAAATCACCTGTTTTATATACAATATCTGGGTACAAATTATGTAACGGATTTTGAATAAAAGATTCTTTAGTTTTTTGGTTGTTGTTGTAATATCCATAAGCCAGTAACGAACCTCTAATATTTAACTCACCTATTTCACCTTTATTGACAAGTTTTCCTTCCTCGGAAACAATAAGCGTTTGAGTGTTTTTACATGCTTTTCCTATTGGTAACGACTCGTTATCTTTAAAGACTCTATCAACAATATAATATGTTGCAATTACTGTAATTTCTGTTGGACCATAAAGATTAGAATATAAAGCATCAGGATAATTCGTTCGCCAATAGTTTAAATGTTTATTAGGCATTGCTTCTCCAGCAAACAATATTTTGGTTAATCCTGTTGGTTTTATAGTAAAAAATGCATCAAAATTTGAAACATTATTTAAAACAGAAGGAACCCAAAAAATAAAATTTATACTTTTTTCATTGATATATTCAATCAATTTAATGGGAAAAGCAAAACGATCTTCTGGAATAATATGAAGAGTAGAACCCGTAAAAATCATTAAATAAATATCTAAAACTGACATATCAAAATACAATGGAACTTGATTGCCAATTATTGTGTTTTCATCTATTTTATAAGTTTCTATTGCCCATTCAATAAAATCTATAACCCCTCTATGAGAGATTAAAACACCTTTTGGTATTCCTGTAGAACCAGATGTAAAGATGGAATAAATTGGATCTAAATCAATAATTGAATTAGAAATATTGTTCAATTTAGTACTTTCTTCTTTAGGTATTGAAAAATTATCTATTGCATCAATACAAATAATATTCCCTGAATATCCTAGACTTATTAGATTGCTTTTGTACTCAAAATTTGTAATAATCAATGAAGTATTTAAAGTTTCAATAATTCGCAAAACACGATCATTTGGCGACTTTGTATCTAAAGGAATATAGAAATTTCCACTTTTAAAAATTCCAATAAACGAAGCTATAGACCATCTGTTTTTGGGCAAATAAACAGCAATTGGTTTTCTAAAATCATCTGATTTTGAAACTATCTTTAGCGCAATTTGGTCTGAAACTTTATTTAATTCAGAAAATGACATTTTACCTAAATTGTCATCAACAGCAATTTTATTTGAAAAACCGAATACAGTATTTTTAAAATATTCGGTTATATTATTTTTCATTTTTGTTTTAATTAAGACAAGTTCAATTAATAAAGATACTGATTTTTTATACTTTTTTTTGATTTAAAAACCATACAAAATATTTATGGGTGTTTATAATCAATAAGCAGAAGAACTGGACAACAATCCTATAAATGTTGAGTTAATGTTAAGTTTTTTCACTTTATTTATTTGTGTTTTTGAATAAGGGCAAAGCGCTAATAATAAAAAACTGAATGCTTTTCTTAAAGCTTCTGTTTAAACTAAAATTATATTTAGCTACAATAAAAATTCTAGTGAAATAATTTTTTGTGTACATCAAATATATATAGCTTTCGATAGAATTTTGCTTTACTAATTGATTAAAACCTTTTATATGTTCATCATACCAACCTGATTGAATAATTTTTAATCTTTCTATACTTGCACTAAAATTTTTTTTATTTAAAAACCCATGCAAATTATTAGCGTGCATTCTATACTTTATATTTGCTTTGTTATCTACAATAACTTTATAATCATTGACTCTAGCAAAAAAATATATAAACCAATCGTGTGAAAAAAACTTCCATTGTAAATAGTTGATTGTTTTAATTGATTTTTTAAGTTCTAAACAAAAAGCTGAAGTAAAAACATAGGTACAACCAGCGCTTCCACTTTCAAAAAGATAGTCATATTTTTTTTGTGGATGACTTCTGTTAATTATTGATTCTGATTTACCCATTTCATCCCACAAAATTAGATTTGAACAATATAAACTTGCCTTTTGATTTAATAAACAATCTGTAGCTATTTTTAGTTTATAAGGAAGCCAAATGTCATCTTGGTCTGATAAAGAAATGTAATTATATGATGCTAAAGTTTTATTTGGAATCTCTTTAATTGCGTTAAAAAAATTGTTTGCAGCACTTTTGGTTGCAATTGGATTTATAATTAATTTAATTCTATCATCGTTATTGTAAATTTTAATAACATTTATAGTATTATCAGAACTAACATCATCAAATATAAAAATATCTAAAGAAACATTTTTTTGAGCCAAGATAGAATCAATTTGTTCTTTAATATATTTTTCTCCGTTAAAAGCTGCTAGTATAACTAATATTTTCATAAATAATGTGTATCTATAAGTGTGTAAAGAAAATAAGGAAACATTAAAAAACAAATAATATTAAAAACTCGTGTGTATGAAGTGTTATAATAACCATCATAGTTGAAAAAAAGTATAGAAAAAAATAAATAAGGAACAATCCTAAACCCTACAACTGGATTAATAAGAAAACTAATATAATAGAAAAGTATAGTTGTCATCATTATTGGATGAAAAATTTTCTTTTTATAAACAAATGCAGTAGTTATAACTATAGAAGAAATAACAAAAAAATAAACTTTATGAAAAACACTTACTTCTTGCATTTCGGCCGAATAAGTATTTACTTTAGAAACCACTAATTCTAGTGAAACAAAATTTAAAAAGCTTGGTAAAATAAAAAATAGCACTAAAATTCCAACTATTGAAAAAAGTAAAAGAAAAAAGTAGTAATTTTTTTTCTTATGAAGATAAGTAACCAATACACCTATAGAACTTATGTGCATCAATGGTGTAAATAATACTAAATTGAATTTTATATTGCGATAACTATAATAAAAATAACAAGCAAAAAGTATGTAAGCGGGAGAATTTCTTATCAAAACAAATGCAAACAAGAAATAAAATAAGGAGAATAAAACAACTTTTTTCCACATTTGAACATCTTTTCGAGTTAAAATCCAAACAAAAAAAGCGTTTACAATCAATAAATTTAGCCAATAAATTCCTAAAAAAATTGTAGCCTTATCATTTGTAAATAAACTGAAAAAGAAATAAACTAAATCTAGATAAGGTTCTTCCAATAAGAAAGATAGAAAAGTTGAGGGTATAGTGTAATCAAACAATTCAAAATATCCAAAATAATCCTTGTTAATTGATGGATTAATTAAAAAACGAAGTATAAAAGTTGTTGCTAAAAAAAAACTTATAAATATAAGCCTATGTTCAACCTTTAAAGTGTTAAAACTTGCTAAAAAGTAAAATATAAAAATAAATATTGCAACTATAATTATTGCCACCATTTTAGTATAAATAATAGAAATATTAGTGTTATGTGAACAAGTATTCGACTAGATGTTAAAAGTTTTAATTCATCATGACCTTTTCCATTGTCGATGGCACTCATTATTCTTGGATCTATTAAGAGTAAAAGTAATAAAACACCAACCATGTTTAATATTTGGCTGTAAGAAGTTAATGTAAGTGCTTTTTGTGGATAAAAAAAACTTAAATAGTACAGGAAAGTAATACTGAATGAAAAGAAAAGTCCTGATAAATAAGCAATTAAAAAAAAGGAAAAACTATTAAATCGTTTATGTATTTTACTTTTAGTTGAAGGCATAGTTGTATCTTTTATTTCTACCAAATTAATTTGCTTTGACTTTCCAAAAAAATAATTCAATACAAAAATTACTTTGTGAGACAAAAAAAGCGAAAATTTATTAGAATACAAAGGAATCAAAACTACAACCACAAAAATATGAGCGTAAAGCGTAATGGTCCAAATTGTATTAATATCTTTAATAGTTTCTGTATAATAAGCCATAATTGGAATAAAAACTAAAACAAAAGCTCTTGCAGAAAATTGAAATATATTAATTAATGAAAAAAGATATCTGTAATTTTTATTGTCATGAATATTGCATTTTAAATGATATGTAAAAACATCAATAAAAATTGAAAGTGAATAACATATAGAAGCAATTAGAAACATGTTTTTTATTTGTTAAACGGTTATCCACGTTTTAGTTTTGTCATCAAATTTCTTTATAACTCTTGCTGGAGAACCAACAGCTATAGAATTAGCAGGAATATCTCTAGAAACAACACTCATAGCTCCAACAATAGAACCATCTCCAATTGTTACGCCAGACAAAATAGCAACAAACTCACCAATCCAAACGTTTTTCCCAATCTTAATTTCTTTAGATTCTAAAATACGCTCAATAGGTCTTTCATTTGGGTTACTATGAATAGATCCAGCATATGATCCATGATTATGGTCAGAAATAAAAACTTTTGAAGCAATAAGTGTGTTGTCTCCTATAGAAACTCCTTTGGCTACACCTATGTGAACATAATCATTAAACTCTACATTATTTCCAATAGAAAGTGTTGGTGCGTTTTCTTTTGAATTTATAATATCAATCCTTAAATTTACCCCAGTTGTTAAACCTTTTGCTCCTTTGATACCTTTTTTTCCTCTGATATAGACAGGTAACCTAATAATTCTAGCTTGAGGATAAAACAAAAAAGTGAATAACTTGTCTATTAACAGTCTCAAAAAACCAAATAAGCCGTATATTTTAAGTAATCTAATCATTTTTTGGTTTTGATAAATTTTTCAATTATGACATTATTTGTTTAAAAATATTTTTAAAAACTAAAAAAAGCATAGTTAAAAAGAAGCCTATACTACTTCCAAAAATTATTGCAAATACAACTCCCATTTTGTTGTTTTCTAGAGGCAGTATTGGAGTATCAATTACTTGAATTAAAGGAGTTTCTTTTCTTAATGCTACTTTTGCTAATTCAGCTTGTTTAACTAATTCCGTTAAAATAAAAGTATTAGCCTGAACATCAACTTGCTTTCTAGACGTTGAAGCTCTTTTTACGTTTAAAGCTGGGTTAAGATTGAATGTATTGTCAACCGAAACAGCAACTCCAGTTATGGCATTATTAAGTTGACTGCGAACCGAATCTGTTTGCTTTACTAAAATATCTACATTTTCACGAGCTTTTTTACTTTTATAATCAATGTAAAAATCTGAAACTTGTTTTGCTAAAGCTTCAGTAAAATATTTTGCAAATAATTCATTAGAAGATTTTACATTTATAACAATAATTGATATTTTTTTGTCTTTTTGAAGTACTGTTAAAGCGTTTTTAGTTATATCTTCATAAATAACACCTAAAATACTATCTTGTGTTCGAGAGTAATTTAATCGAGTTGTGTTTGGTAAAAATTCAATTGATTTAAATTTTGGATCATCTGCCCATTTTTTTCGCCAATCTTTATTTTTTATATACATTTCAGCCAATGATATTTTTTTCTTGTCAACAACAGCTGGTGTAAGCAATGTTGCTTCAACTATAGTGCGAGATACAAAAAGTTCAGGTAAATTAGAGCTAGTAAATGCTCCTCCATTATTTTCTCCACCTAAGTCAAAGCCAAAAGGACTATCAATACTTATCGAATTCATTCTCCCAGAACCCTTATCCTCTAGAGCAAAAGATAATGAAGCCAAATAAATAGGTTTTTTAAAAAAAGAATAGGTAAAACCTAAAATTGCACCAATTAAGATGGCAATAAAAAATATTTTTCGTCTACTGATGATATAGCCAAAAAAATCTTTACCACGCAGTATTAACTCTTTAATTGTCAATTCTTCTTTTATTTTTGAATTCAATTCCATACTATATTGGTGGTATATTATTTAAAAGCCGTAATAAAAATCAGCGCAAGAGTTGTAAAAATGCTTCCTAAACTAACTATTTCTATTGTGCTGACTTTTCTATTCTCAGGTTTTTGAGGCACAATGATTTGAGAGTCTGGTTTTACTTTTGGATGGAATTTCATAAACAAAAAAGACTTTGTAACAGCGGCTTTTCCGTTGGGATATATAATATAAGCTTTTCTAAGCCAACCTTTATTATCAACTCCACCTACCGAATTTATATAATACTTCACCCCTTTTCCGTTTTCATAAGGAATTTCAGAGGTTAAAAGAACATTACCAGCTACTTTTACACTTTCTCTGAAAGGACTTACTTCTATGATGTCGCCAGGAAACAAAGTAACATTAGTGCTACTGTTTTGATTTTTTTTAATTGCTGCCCAATTTATTGGAATGGTTGCAAAGTTAGATTCAAAAGCAATTTTATTTATTATTTCGTTTTGAATGCTGTCTTTTTTTCCTAAATTATAGTTAACACTTTTTATTGTTTCAAATTGTTTATTGTCAATTGGTCTGCGAATTTTTACACCTTCAAGATTTGCTAATGAAGTTAATCCACCAGCCCTTTGAATTACATCATATATTTTATCATTTTTGTTGGCTAAAACATATTTTCCTGAATAGTTTACTGCACCGTTAACGGTTACTAATTGTGGTTTTTCGTAAACAGCAACTTTTCTAATATTAATTACGTCAAATGGTTTTAATACAAAATTTTCAGCTTGTTCATTATTTTCTGCTGTTATTTCTATATTTATTAATTCTACTTTTTGGGGATTAGAATCATCTATTTCTTCTGATTTTATCATTCTAGCAACTTCTACACGCTTTGATGCAGAACCAGATAAACCACCTGCTTGAATAAGTAAATCATTTAGCGTTAGATTTTCATAATAATTGTATTCTCCTGGGTTATTGATTTCACCATCTATGATAATTTTATAATTTTCTTTAAAATCTAAAATAGAATACACAGTAACCTTATCCTCTTTTTTTAATAAAACATTCGAATCAGTATCTCCTTCAAGTGCTTTACTTAAGTTGATATTTATAATTTCTGTTGTTAAATCGGATTTAACTCTAATAATTATAACTCTATTTGTATAAGCATCCTCTTTTAGTCCATCTGCTTTAGAAATTAAGTCTAAAATTCTCATGTCTTCATAAAACGAGTAAGTATCCGGACGAAAAACGGCTCCTTCAATACTTATTCTGTTTTCAAAACGATTTAAAATTTTTGAAACTTTAAATTCATCACCAGATTTTGGGTTGTAACTACTAAATTCATCGGCTTTTAAATCTTTAACTTTAAACTCTTTATCCGTTTTTTGAACCACATTAACAGAGGCTCTGTATGCGATATCGTTAAATCCCGAAGCAAATTTTAATAAATCTTCAAAAGTTTCACCCTCTTTCATTTCAAAAATACCCGGTCTCTTAACTTGTCCTTCTAAAACTACTCTTTGATTATAGGAAGGAATTCGTATGACGTCATTGTCTTTTAAACCAACATTGTCGGCTTGACTCCCATTTACTAAAAAATTATAAATATCTATTTTCTGAATTATTTTATTGTCTCGCAACAATTCAATTTTTCTATAAGTTTGATTCTTTCCTGGACCACCTCCTAAAAAGAGCGCATTATAAACTGTTGCAAATGAAGATATAGAATAATTTCCTGGCTGTTTACTTCCAATAATAGTTATTTTGATAGTTCTAATTCTACTTATACTAATACCAACTTTTGACTTACCAGATGCAACAGTTGAATAAACCTTTGCAATGGCACTTTTAATTTTTTGTGTAGCTGCCTCAAGACTTAATCCCGAAATAGATATTTGTCCAACATTTTGAATACTAACTTTTCCTTCAACACTTACCGGAACAGTTGCATTATATTCTTGAACACCAAAAACGCTTACTTGTAATTCGTCACCAGGTCCTAAAATATAATTCATGGGACTTGCAATTTTTAAATTAGGCTCAAAATTTAGTGTAGGATTATCAAATAATTCTGACCCAAAAACCAATAAATTTTGATTATCTTTTACCTTTAAATTCTTAACTTCCTCTTGTTGACGGGCTAAATTTAAATCGCTTTTTGCATTAGACTTTGAGGATAAAGTTTCTAATCGTTTTTTTAATTTAAGAAACTCTGCCACAGTCATTCCTTTGCTTAAAACTGTTGGCAGTAGTTGATCAATTGTAAGATTGTTTTCTTGAAGTTGAGTTCTAATAGTTAAAATATCATCATTATCTAAATTATCAACTTTTAAAGAACTTAAGTCTGAACTGTTAATTAAATCTTGAGAATGAATTAAAATTGGTTGAAAAAGAGCAAAAAACAATAATAGAATAGTAACTATTTTTTTCATATAATACAATGTTAATCAATGTTTTAAACATTAATAAAAAAAGAAAAAGTAAAATAATAAGACTGTAAAATCAAATAATTTATAAAAATTACTTACACTCAATTATTAATTAACAAACATACATAATTGTATATAAATTTCCTATTTATCATTAACAAAATAGAAATCAGATTACTATAATCAGATTACTTAATACTAAAAATC
>JBLHNH010000070.1:0-13277 GCA_047622645.1 Flavobacterium sp. | reverse complement strand
AATTCATCAATTTACATACACATTCTTTTACAAATGATGCTTCTATTTTGGAGGTTGTAAATCAATATCCTTGGGAATTTAATGAAGCTATTCCGCAATATTCTATTGGAATTCATCCTTGGTATATTGATGAAAATCGATTCAAATCAGACCTAAAATCAATTGAAGAGAAGTTACAACTAAATGAATGTTTAGCACTTGGTGAATGTGGATTAGATAAAAGAATTGAAATTCCTTTTCAAAAACAAAAAGAAGTTTTTAAGCAACAATTAGAATTAGTTCAGCATACATCAAAACCTATAATTTTACATTGTGTAGCTTCTTTTCAGGAAGTAATTGCCATTAAAAAAGAAATGAATATTAAAAATCCAATGATTATTCATGGTTTTTCAAAAAATGAACAAGTAGCAAAATCACTTTTAGACAATGGATTTTATTTGTCTTTTGGAAAGTATTTACTTCGTAATCCAGAATTGGCTAAAGTTTTTAAATATGTTCCTAATGACAGATTTTTTTTAGAAACAGACACAATAGAAGAAACAATTATAGATGTTTATCAAAAAGCATCAAACATAAAAAATATAAAAATTGAAGATTTAAAAGAAGTTGTGAAGACTAATTTTAATCAGATTTTCAAGAATAAATAAATAAGTTGAAAAGAATCTGAAAAACTGAAATGAATTCAGCACAAGCAAGTTCAGATTAAACCTTATAACCCAATAAACTTTTAACCTAACAGAAAATGGCACAATGGCAAGAAAGAGCAGAATTACTCTTTAAAGAAGAAGGAATAAATAAACTAAAAAACGCAAATTTATTAGTTGTAGGACTTGGTGGTGTAGGAAGTTTTGCAGCCGAATTTTTAGTAAGAGCTGGAATTGGAAAATTGACTATTGTAGATGGTGATACAGTTGATATTACTAATATTAATAGACAATTGCCAGCTTTACATTCAACAATTGGAAAATCTAAAGTTGAAATTGTAGCTAGTAGATTGTTAGATATTAATCCAGATTTAGATTTAACCAGAGTTGAAGAATTTCTTTCACCAGAAAGAGCAACAGAAATTGTGACTACAGAATATGACTATGTTTTAGATTGTATTGATAGTGTTACTCCAAAATTGAATTTAATTATTTCAGCTAAGCGAAAAAAAGTAAAAGTAATCAGTTGCATGGGTGCAGGAGGAAAGTATGATTCTAGTAAGGTTTTTGTAAGAGATATTAGTAATACCAAAGACTGTCCTTTAGCAAAAAACATTAGAAAAAGATTAAAAGCTGTTAAAATAGACAAAGGTGTAAAAGCTGTTTTTTCAGTTGAAATTCCCGAGTCTTCTAGTTTAAAAATGACAGATGGTAAAAATTACAAAAAGTCGTTTTATGGGACAAATAGTTGGATGCCAGCTCAATTTGGATTACAAGCTGCAGAAACGGTTGTTAGGTATTTGTTGAAGGAGTAAGACAAAATTATTGAAATTATCAATTAATTTTACTGTATGTAATGCTAGTAATTTTTTGCTAATTTCTAAAGCTTCAGATCTATTATTAGCAATGTAAATAGTAATAGACCTGTTGTCTTCATCGAAGAAGTTTATTTTTACCTTTTTTCCTGATAAAGTTGCTTCAGCTGGATTAAATCCAATTCCTCCAATTTTTTGTTTTACAGTTGTTTCAAATAAAGAAATGTAACTTATTTTGGGAAAATAGTTATAGTTAAATCCAAAATGAATTCCATAAATTGAATTAAGAAACATATAGCTTCTTGATTTAAAATTGATTTTAAATCCTTGAGTTGAAATTAAAAATACACCTAAAAAACAAAGTAAGACCCATATAAATATTAATTCAGGACCAAGTTTAATATTGATAAAAAATAGCCCTAGAATTCCTGAAATCAATATTATATTTCCAGTAATAGTTTTTAACATTGAAACTTTTTCAATATAAATATAGGTATTCAACTAATGTAAGTTTAAATATTATTCAGTTAGAATTGGTGCAGTTTCAGTAATTTGTTCATTAACAGAGTTTGTAGAAACAGGCTTTGTTTTTGGAGCAGCAGCAACTTTTATGGGAATATAAATTTCCGTTACCCATTTTGAAGGTTCTTTTTCATTTTGTGCTGAAACTTTATAGGCTTCAACATAACTGCCATTTAGATCTATAGAAAGTTTATTTCTTTCTATATATTTAAGACCTTCTTCCCAAGCTTTACTTATGTGTGAATAATCTCCAGTAAGTGTAACTTTTACGGCTCTATATTCAAATAATTCCCCTCCAAAAACATCACTATCTTCAGAAGTTATAATTTCTTCCTTTACAGGCAAACAAATTGAAAATTTTGTATTGTTGTTAGTTGTGTTCCAGTGGTCAAATAAAACAAAAGGAGCTTCGGTATAATTTATTGAATTTTCTTTAGCGAACTTAATTAGTTCAGGAATTTTCTTTCTAGAAATTGAACTAAAATTTTTAATGGAGCTACTATCAATTTGCTTGATAAAAAGAGTACCTTCTTTCGTAACTAAACCGTAAATTTTTATATTAAATTTGTTTAATTGATTTGACAAATACTTATCAATATTTGTTAAACTATTTTGAATATCGTCTCCTAAATAGTTTTGGGCACCACCTTGAAGTACAGAAAATACTTTTTGCTTTAGGGTCATCGTTCCTCTCATTTCACAAGAAAGTAATGTTCCTTTTTCTGTAGGTGTAAATTTCCAAACTAAATTGTGAGTAAGGTTATCTTGTGTTAACTTTTGAGAAATAGAATCAGAAGTATATAATTTTAATTTTTCATAAATTATAGTTTCATTTTCATTTGAAATTGTATAGGTTTTTGAATCTTCGGAAAATAATTCTTTCGAAGTAGTTGAATCGATATTAGAATTCCATAAATTCCAGTTTTTGTAATCATTTACAAAATTAAAAACAACATCTTTAGGTGCGCTAATTTCTTTACTTTTTGTAATTGTGTATTCACCTGGCTGAGTTGCAATAAATACAAAGCCAGCAACACCACAAAGAAGTAGAAGTAAAAAGATATACTTCAGTATTTTCATTAAAAAAAAGCTTTTTTCATTAATATTTACCAAATATATTAATAATTTTTTAAATAATATTTTAAAACAAATAAAATTGCTACGAAAGCTAAAAATCCTACTAAAACCCATAAACTGCTGCCTTTGTAGTAAAACTTATGCAACTTAAAGTCTTTTTTGTACACATAAATCATTGCGATAGTGAACGTTATAACAAAGAAAATAGCAAAATAAAGCTGGTTTGTTGAAAACATAGTAATAATTTTAAAGCAAAAATAATACTTTGTAGCCATAAAAAAGATAATTTGCAACAACAAAAATAAAAATAATCTATAATGATAAGACAATTAGAAGCTGTAGCTGAATTTCATGACTCTTTCGGATTAGGAGTTTCTTACGAAATGAAAGCAGATTTAGGAATTAGCAAAAATGAATTGCGCTTTAACTTAATGAAAGAAGAAAACGAAGAATATTTAGAAGCTGTTCAAAATAATGATTTGACTGAAACTGCTGATGCATTAGGTGATATGCTATATGTTTTATGTGGAACTATTTTAGAACATGGTTTACAACACAAAATAGAAGAGGTTTTTGAAGAAATTCAACGCAGTAATATGAGTAAATTAAATCATGACGGAAAACCAATTTATAGAGAAGACGGAAAAGTTATGAAAGGACCAAATTATTTTAAACCAAATTTTGCAACTATCCTTAAGTAGTGTTTTAAGTATTTAGTTTGAGAAAGTAGAAAGCATAAAAAAAGCGATTTTCAGATTGAAAAGCGCTTTTTTTAAATTCTTAAATTAAAAACCTTAAATCTTAACTGTCCAACCAAAAACATCTTCTTCAAGTTTATTTTGGATATTAGTTAATTTTTCTTTGATTTTTAGAGCCATTGGGCTTTCTAATTTTGGTAACTCATAATATTCGTCTTTATATGAAAAACCAACAATAGGATTAATTACAGCAGCTGTTCCTGCTCCAAAAATTTCTTTAAGTGAACCGTTTTTTGCTGCTTCAACTAATTCGTCAACCAATACTGTGCGTACTTCTAAAGCTATATTTTCTTTTTTGACTAAATCAATTACACTTTTTCGAGTAATACCATCTAAAATTCTTTCACTTGTTGGAGCTGTGTATAATGTATCGTTAATTCTAAAGAAAACATTCATTGTTCCAGCTTCTTCTAATTTTGTATGTGTAGCATCATCCGTCCAAATAATCTGTTGATATCCTTTATCATTAGCTAATTTAGTTGGATAAAATTGAGCTGAATAATTTCCAGCTGCTTTTGCAGCACCAATTCCACCATTCGCGGCTCTACTAAAATGTTCTGCAATTATAACTTTAACTTCACCAGAATAATATGCTTTTGCTGGTGAAAGTATAATCATAAATCTATAATCTTGCGATGGAGCAGCTATTACACCTGTGCCTGTTGCTATCATAAATGGTCTTAGGTATAATGAATTACCTAATCCTTTTTGTACCCAATCCTTTTCTAAACGAATCAGTTCCTTTAAACCTTCCATAAATACAAATTCAGGAACCTCTGGCATTGCCATTCTGACAGCACTTTTATTAAAACGTTCAAAATTTTGGTCTGGTCTAAACAACCAAATCTCATCATTTACATCTTTGTAGGCTTTCATACCTTCAAAAATAGCTTGACCGTAGTGAAAAACTTTTGCGGATGGATCCATTAAAAATGGTGCATATGGTTTAATTACAGGCTTTTCCCACTGCCCGTCTTTAAAGTCACAAACTAACATGTGATCGGTAAACACATTTCCAAAAGCTAAATTTTGAAAATCTACCGTATCAATTTTTGAAGTTGATGATTTAATAATTTCAATATCATTAAGTGTATCTGATGTCATTTTGAATATTTTTAATAAAAAACGAAATCGTTTTCTTTTTTTGCAAATTTATAAATTAAGAATTGGTTTTTATTAAGATTTTCATAAAATATATAAAAAATATTATTAACAATATTACTTCTTTTAAACAAAAGTGCCTATTTTTGTTCAAATCTAAAAGTAAACATAATGAAAAAAATAATTTTGGCATCAGCCTTTTTGGTAGCATTAGTTAGTTGTAAAAAAGAAACTGAAGCAGAAGTTGCAGTAATAGAACCGCAAGCTGAATATGCTGTGTTTGGAGATTCAATTAATACAGATGGAGTTTTAACGTATCAAGAAATGACTTCAAAATTTGGAGATTTAAAAGCTGGTGATACTGTTGATTTAAAATTTAGTTCAACAATTAAAAATGTTTGCCAAAAGAAAGGTTGTTGGATGAATGTTGCTTTAGATAATGACAAAGAATCGTTTGTGAAATTTAAAGACTATGCTTATTTTGTGCCAATGAATGCAGAAAACAAAGAAGTTGTAGTTAGTGGAAAAGCATATGTTAGTGAAGAAAGTGTTGCAGATTTAAAACATTATGCAGAAGATGCTGGTAAATCTCAAGCTGCAATTGATAGTATAAAAGAACCTAAGAAAAAATATTTGTTTATGGCTGATGGTGTTTTAATCAAAAAATAATGAAGAGTTTACTATATGTTTTTTTGACAGTATTTTTATTTTCTTGTAAAAAAGAAGATAAATCAGTAGCGGAACCGGTAACTAAAGAAGTTGAAGAAAGTTTTGAAATGTACGAAATGTCAGAAATGGCTGCTTTGATGGAACAAATGTATGTGGATAACCAACGTTTGAAAGAAAAAATCATCAATGGAGACACTATTGGTAAATTTCCCCAGCATTTCTTAAAGATTCATGAGTCAGTAATGACTGATAAGCAAGATAAAGATGCTTTTTTTGACGAACAAGCCAAAAAATTTATTAAAGCGCAAGAACTAATTTATAAAGACCCAAAGAATGCTAAAGAACACTTTAATAACGGTGTAGATGCTTGTATTGCTTGTCATCAACAAAAATGTAGTGGTCCAATTCCTAGGATTAAAAAGTTATATATTGGAGAAAATTTAAAATAAAAATAATAATTTCAAAGATTTATAATTTGAAAAAAGAAATTATCCTCACAAAAGATGGTTCTTCTTCAATTTTTCTACCAGAATTGAATGAAACCTATCATTCGAAATTTGGTGCCATTCAAGAAGCAAAACACGTATTTATAAAAAGTGGCCTTTCATTATTAAATGAGAAGTCCGTTTCAATTTTAGAAATTGGTTTTGGAACAGGTTTAAATGCCTTTATTACATTTTTAGAAGCAAGTAAATCCATTCTAAACATAAATTATGTTGGAGTAGAAGCTTTTCCTGTTGAATTAGATATTATTGAAAAACTAAATTATGTTTCTGAATTAGAGGCTTTAGCATATCAATCCATATTTAATGAAATGCATCAGTCTAATTGGGATGTTGAAAACAAAATAACTTCCTATTTTAATTTGACAAAAAGAAAACAAAAGTTTGAAGATATTTCAGATTCTGAGAAGTATAATCTTATCTATTTTGATGCTTTTGGGTTTGATGTTCAACCTGAATTATGGTCTGAAGAAATTTTTAAAAAAATGTATGATGCTCTATTACCAGGAGGAATTTTAGTAACTTATGCTTGTAGGTCATCTATCAAAAATGCTATGTTAAACGTTGGGTTTAGAGTAGAAAAATTACCTGGAGCTCCAGGAAAAAGAGAGATGTTGAGAGCAATTAAGAATTAAAGCATTTAATATTACTTTTAGTTACTTGAAAATCAGAACTTTATGAAGTTTGTGATAATTATAACAATAATTTCACTTACGCAAACGTTTTAGTAATGGTATATTGAGTAAATTTACCATATGTTCATGATGACTATTAACGCTTAATTTTTTGTATTATGCCCACAAGAATGTTTACCTACACGAAGTCAATTTTAGAGCGAGTAAGTTTTGACCCAATATTGTTTTGTAAAGAATTTGAAAAGGCATTAAAGGTGCTTTTGCCTTATGAAATAGAACAATTAAAAGATTGGGTAATGCAATTCACAAAGGAAAAACCAGAATTAAGACAATGTTTAATTTTAATAGATTAAATTAATATAAAAGGATTTTTTTTATACTTGTTTTTTGGGACTAATTATTTCAACGTCACTAAAGGCTATTGCGCCTCTAACAACTCCAGAAATAACATCTCTCAAAGCATCAATAATATGTATTTTTAATTCATTTTTTGGATAAATTAAACTCACTTCTCGTGCTGGTTTTGGGTCTTTGAAATGTTTTAACTTACTTTTATTTTTTTCATTTAAATCTAACGTGTGTAGATAAGGTAAAAGTGTTGTTCCTAAACCTTCATCAGCCAATTTTATTAAAGTTTCAAAGCTTCCGCTTTCTATTTGGAAATGATTTTCGTTTAAATATTTGTTATTTTTACATAAATTTAAAATCCCGTCTCTAAAACAATGTCCATCTTGTAATAAAAGAATATTTTCTACGTCTAAATCACTAATTTCTATTTCATTTTTATCTGAAATCGATTTGCCATCAGGAATATATGCTACAAAAGGTTCATAATATAAGACAATTTCTTTTAAATTTTCTTCTTCTAATGGAGTTGCAGCAATAGCACAATCTAAATAACCATTTTTTAAACGTTTTATTATTTCTTCTGTTGTTTGCTCTTCTATAATCAAATTAACTTTTGGATATTTTTTAATAAAATTACTCAAAAACATAGGCAATAAAGTTGGCATAACTGTTGGAATAATTCCAACTTTAAACTCACCACCAATATAGCCTTTTTGCTGTTCAACAATATCAGTAATTCTACCAGCTTCATTAACAATGTTCTTTGCTTGATTAACAATTTTTTCACCAATTTCTGTTAATTGAATCGGTTTTTTACTTCTATCAAAAATCTGAACCTTTAATTCTTCTTCTAATTTTTGTATTTGCATACTTAATGTTGGTTGAGTTACAAAACATTTTTCGGCAGCATTCGTAAAGTTCTTATGTTCTGCAACGGCTAACACATAAACTAATTGAGTAATTGTCATTGTATAGTTATTTTCGATAAAAATATAAAAACTATCAATTATAGCTATACTTTAAACTGTTAAATTTTCAGTAAATTTGATTATAATTTAAAACAATTAAAATGAAACTAAATAGTTTAGGATTACCAGTCAAAGAAGTAGATGAATTAGCAAATGAATTAAATACGTTGCTATCTAATTTTCAGATTTATTACCAAAACTTAAGAGGATTGCATTGGAATATTCGTGGAAAAAGATTTTTTGACTTGCATGTTAAGTTTGAAGAATTATACAACGATTCTCAACTAAAAATTGATTTGATTGCTGAAAGAGTTTTAACGTTAGGAGGAACACCATTGCATACTTTTTCTGATTATATCGAAAATAGTAAATTAACAGTAGGAAAAAACATTTCGAAAGATACGGAAGCAGTTCTGTTAGTTTCTGACTCATTAGTTGACTTACTCAAAATTGAACGAGTTATTTTAGAAAAATCAGGAAATATAAATGATGAAGGAACCAATTCGATGATGAGTGATTTTATTGTGGAACAAGAAAAGACCATCTGGATGTTAAAAGCATGGATGGAAGACGAAATATAATTTTATAAAAAAAGCCACTTTTGAAAATGCCCCAAAAAGTTAGATACTATTTGGGGCTTTTTTTAAGTTTAATTTAAACATTATACGTTTTTATAAACCATAAATATATTTTATATTTGCCATATGAAGTTTTTATCTAAAATAGTATTATTAATCTTTATTTTCTTTTTGGCTACACCAACTATTGTGTCTGCTATAGACGAAAGCGTTGATACTTCTTACTTTTTTAACATGGGTGAAGAAGAAAATCATGGTGCTTTTAGCGAAATAAAGTCTATGCCAACTATTTATTCAATTCCACTAGCAATAGACTTTGAAGGTTTACAAAAAATGAAATACTCTATTTTAAAGGATAGAAAAGTAAACTCTATTAAACCTAACATTTTTCTTGAACCTCCTGAATTAGTTTAGATTTTTCTAAAACTTCATAAATATGAAGTGTAAAATTTAATTTAATTCAAAAATTCATATATGTTTAAACATTTAAGAAACGATATTCCAGCGAGTATTGTGGTTTTTTTCGTAGCGCTTCCTCTCTGTTTAGGAATTGCTTTGGCTAGTGATGCACCTCCGTTGTCTGGATTAATTTCGGGTATTATTGGTGGTATTGTTGTTGGTATTATTAGTAAATCAAAGATTGGTGTTAGTGGTCCAGCTGCAGGTTTAGCAGCAATTGTTGCTAGCGCAATCACTTCACTAGGTAGTTTTGAACTTTTTTTATCGGCTGTAGTTTTAGCAGGAATTATTCAATTGCTTTTTGGAGTGCTAAAAATGGGTGTAATCGGTTATTATTTTCCAAATAGTGTTATTAAAGGAATGCTAACAGGAATTGGAATAATTATTATTCTAAAACAAATACCACACTTTTTTGGGTATGATACTGAAGCAGAAGGAGCAGATACTTTTATGGAGGCTTCGGGAGAAAATACATTTTCGGCAATTACTCACATAACAGACAATATTACATTAGGAGCCTTAATTATTGGAGTTGTAGGTCTTATTATCATTCTGTTTTGGGATAATATCTTATCAAAAAAACATGGTTTTTTCAAAATTATTCAGGGATCTTTAATTGCCGTTTTAGTGGGTACTATCATGCAAATTATTTTCAGCTCTATTGCAGATTTAGCTATAGAAGGAAAACATCTTGTGGAAGTTCCTGTGCCAAATAGTATTAGTGACTTTGGAGAATTTTTAAGTTTTCCTGATTTTAGTCAAATTTTTTCTATTGAAATTTTGACAATTGCTTTTACCTTAGCATTAGTTGCTAGTTTAGAAACCTTATTAAGTGTTGAAGCTACGGATAAATTAGATCCAGAAAAAAATATTACACCTACAAATAGAGAGTTATTTGCTCAAGGATTTGGAAATATCGCTTCTGGATTAATTGGAGGCTTACCTGTTACACAAGTTATTGTAAGAAGTTCTGCTAATGTGCAATCTAATGGTAAAACAAAAATGTCTGCTATTTTACATGGAATTTTTATACTAGTTTCAATTTTAGCTATTCCTACCATTTTAAATCATATTCCGAAATCTGTTTTGGCATCAATTTTAATTGTTGTTGGATTTAAATTAGCGAAACCTTCTTTGTTTAAAAAAATGTTTTCTTTGGGTTGGACGCAATTTTTACCTTTTATTGTCACAATAGTTGTTATCGTTTTTACAAATTTATTATATGGTATTTTTACAGGTTTAACTATTGGTTTTGCTGTTGTACTTATCAAAAATTATCAAAATTCAGTATTTTTGCATAAGAAAAAAATACATAATTCTAATGTTATTGAAATGACTTTTGCAGAAGAAATTTCTTTTTTAAACAAAGCTGCGATTCAAAAAGAACTATTCAGTTTGCCTGAGAATACTAGATTAGAGTTAGACATTAGAAAAACAACTTATTTGGATCATGATATTGTTGAAATACTAGAAGATTTTGTCATTCAGGCTAAAAACAAAAACATCTTTGTACATTTAAAGTCAGAAAGAGGTACAGTAGATAATCCATCAAGTTTTATAGAGTTTTTTAAATTAAAAAAAGAATCAAATTAAAAGATTTCATCATGAGTGAGTTTTATAAAAAAATAATAGAGAATAATAAAAAATGGGTCGAAGAAAAAATAAAAGTAAGCCCAGATTTTTTCAACAATTTAGCTGTGGGACAACAACCTCCATTATTATGGATTGGTTGTTCAGATAGTCGTGTACCAGCCAATGAAATTATTGGTGCAGAACCAGGAGAAGTTTTCGTTCATAGAAATATTGCTAACATGGTAGTACACTCAGATATGAATATGTTAAGCGTTCTAGATTACGCTGTTAATGCTTTAAAAGTACAACATGTAATTGTTTGTGGACATTATGGTTGTGGTGGAGTAAAAGCTGCAATGGGTAACGATTCTATAGGTGTAATTGACAATTGGATTAGACATATAAAAGATGTTTATCGTTTTCATAAAGTAGAATTAGATGCTATTAAAGACGAAAAAGATCGCTTCAATAAGTTTGTAGAGTTAAATGTAAAAGAACAAGTTTACGATTTAGCTAAAACATCAATTGTGCAATCGGCTTGGAAAAACGGACAAAAATTAAGCATTCACGGTTGGGTTTATGGTTTAAATTCTGGTTATATAACCGATTTAGGTGTGAATTTTAATTGTGATAAAGATTTAGACGATGTTTATCAGTTGAAGTTTTAAAAAAGGGGAGATAGGGTTATCGGTAATTGGTAAAAAAAAATATTAAAATAAACTTTTACCTGTTAACGAAATTTACTCTTCAAGATTTTCATTAAAAGCAGAAGGTAATAATTGTGGAATATATTTTATTAAAATAGGTAATAGTAATCCACCACCAGGAAGTAAAAAGATAGTTAGAGAAGGTATTGATTTACAAATATCTAATAACTGTTTTTTTACTTTCTTTTTTTCATCTTTACTCAAATCTGTTGTAGTAGATTTAGCTAAAAGTCTCACTAATTCCTTACTTTCTTTTAGTTCTTTGGTTAAACGTTTTCCGTTTCTTGTAATTAGTTTGGTAACCGTTTTATTAGATTGATCATAAAAATGTTTAACGGGATTAGAATAATTAAAATACGGAATTTCGTTTCTATATTGTTTTATATATGAATCAATATTTTGCAAACTAATTACGTATTCACTTTCTTCAATATGTAATTTAGCACAAAGGGTATGTAAATAAACTTTTTCTACACTTGATAATTGATCATCAGACCACATGGCCATTGTAGCTAAATCTAAAAGATATAATTTTTCTATAATTGAATCGAATTTTTCAAACTGTTCAAAATCAGTATTTTCTAATTTTTTTTGATCAAATTTTGTGTAACGAAGTGAGTTTTCAAAAAGTTTTATTAAAAGTGTATCATAATTAGACGGATTTTCTTTTACGGCTAAAGCATTTGAAACCAAAACAATAGTACTTTCTTCTAACTTTTTTAAGTAATTTAAAGGATTATCAAAAGTTTCCAAATACTTTTGGAAAGCCAAAATATCCATAAACAATAAAGCATTCGTAATAATATGCGAAAAATTCTTAGCAAAAATATTTTCGTTGGTTTGAATTCTAGTAGCAATACATTCTTCTAAATTTGGTTTTGATTTAGAAAACAAAGAATTTCCTTTTTGATGAAGAAAGGTATAAAATTCAATTGCTTTTTCATTGAAAACTTTTTCGTCTTCTGTTTTTGTTACCAATTTAAAAACCGAAAACAAGGAGTTTATTAACGCTATTTTAGTAATCTCATCACCAGAAAGCAACTTTGTATCAATTTGTTTAATTAAGTTAATTCGAATAACATGACCATAAATAAAACCAGAAGTTCTAACATCATGATAAAAAGTCAACAAATCGTCATTATAGTCTTTATAATTCGATAGGTTTTCTGAGAAAAACTTATTTATCCAACCGCTTGCTGATGGGTTAATCATGGTGTTTTATAAAATGCAAATGTAATACTATTTCACAGAGATTCATAAAGAAAAGAAGATTCACAAAAAGATAATTATTTTAAGATAAATCTCCGTGAAACCCTTTGTATAACTCTGTGTAATAATTTTCTATAAAAACTATGGAAAGCGTATCGTCTATTATGCACAAAACAATTCTATGTACCTATGTGGTTCAAAAAAACTCTTTGCAACAATTATAAATTTCCCTTATACTTAAATCGCTATAATTCATTTTAACGTATATGAATTTATAAAAGGAATTTGTAAATTTGAATTTTGTATCAATAAGTTAAACATCAAAAGATGCTGAAATAAATGCAGCATAAATACATATGAAAATCGTAATATCACCAGCCAAATCATTAGATTTTGAAAGTCAGTTGCCTACAAAAACATTTACTGAACCGCAATTTTTAAAAGAAGCCAATACCATTCAGAAAACGTTGAAAAAGCAAAAGCCAAAACAGTTAATGGATTTAATGTCTATTTCTGAAAAGTTGGCCGATTTGAATTGGGAACGCAATCAAGTTTGGGAAACACCTTTTACACCCGAAAATGCTCGACCAGCCATTTTTGCTTTCGATGGTGATGTTTATACAGGTTTAGATGCATATACAATTCCAGCTGAGAAAATGGATGATTTGCAAGATAAACTGCGAATTCTTTCAGGTTTGTATGGTTTGTTAAA
>JBLHNH010000069.1:0-13280 GCA_047622645.1 Flavobacterium sp. | reverse complement strand
ATTGGACTTGCAGGTGATGCAAAATGAAGAATATAATCTATTTGTCCGGGTACATGAACAAACTTTGTAATATCGTGATGATAAAACTCAAAGTTTTTGTCTTTAAATAAGTGTTCAATGTTTTTTAAATCTCCTGTAATAAGGTTATCCATTCCTATAACAAAGTATCCTTCCTTTATAAATCTGTCACATAAATGCGATCCCAAAAAACCAGCTGCGCCAGTAATTAATATTCTTTTCATCTAATTGCTATTTATTCTTTTTTTGTGCTATTAAAGAGACAATAAAATAATGTAAAAAAGACTACGCCTCTCTGTCTCCACAAAAAAGATTCCGTCAAAAATAAACTAATCATTAGAATTGCAAAAGCAATATGTATAAAATCTTTATTATTAATAGCTTTTTTTAGATTAATGTACAAGATTAGAGCTAAAATTAGAAAACCAAAAATTCCTACTTCTGCAAAAACTTGAAAATATTGATTGTGAAAATTCTTTTTTTGATAGCCTTCAATTTTATCAGTTCCTTGAAAAACATTATAATAAACTGCTTTTTCTTCCAATTTTTTATACGAAGCATTGAGACCAAATCCTGTCCAAAAAATATTTTCTTCTTGTAAAAATTCAAAAAATAATCTTGCTTGATATATTCTAAAAGCTGTTCCTGGAAAAAAATCATTTGGTGTAAATTTTTCGTTTGACCAAGCTTCTTTTATACTTATATTATGAACTCCTTCTGGCAATCCTTTAATTACATTACTGCTTAAGCTTTTGTTTGAATTTGTTTGAAACTCTAATTGAAATCTCTCTTTTATTTTTCCAAATGAAAACACAAAGCCTATAATAATTAGAAAAAGAAAAATATTTCTTAATCGCATTTTATTGGCTGATTTAGAAAAAAAGAAAAAATGAATAAATATCAATAGAATAAATACTAAAATAATATTTTTAGAGGATAATAATACTATAAAAGTAAAAAGTAAAACCGAAATTATTTTATTTATAATATTATTTTCGAGTAATGTATAAAAATAAAAAAAGGCAATTACTATAAAAACAGAGGCATGAATTGCATTTAATTCTTTTGGAACCAAACCTATATCATTATTATATTCGCCATGATAGAAAAAAACACTTGTATCTTTAAAGACAAAGAAGCGTATTATTGCTCTAATTAGAAAATAGACGACAACTAAAACTATAGAATAGCTGTAATACTTAATAACTTTACTTTTATATTTATCTGTTATGGGTTGCAGTACCATAAACGCAATAGGAATGAGCAAAAGCACAACCTCTTTGGGTAGGGCTTTTAAAGTTAAAGTCTTGTCTATACTCCAAAAATACGAGAAAAGCATTAAAGCATATAGAAGTATCGGTAAAAAAAGTTCTTTTGAAAAAACAAAGCTCTTTTTCTTTAAAAGTAATAAAATCGAACCTAAAAATAAAATTAAGAAAAAATTATTTAATCCTAATGATAAAGGAATAGATGTAATGAGTAGTGCTAAAAAAATGAAGGAAATATTCTCTTTATTTTCCGATTGTATGTCGGTTAAAACATTCTTCAAAAAGTTGTAAATATTGCCCATTTATTTTATTCCAATTAAAGTCTTTAATGATTGCTTCAAAGTTATTTTCAACAAACTGCAAGTTATCATTTTTTTTGATAGTTTGAAGTAATTTTTTAACTTCTTGAGGTGATGAAAAATAAAAAGCATTTTCTTTTAAAACACCTTTATTAAAATCATTATTATGTGCTAAAATCAATGCTTTTGAAGCCATAGCCTCTAATAAAGAGGGATTTGTTCCTCCAACTGAATGACCATGGAAATAAAATTTAGAATAATAACGTAGGTTATTTAAGTGTTCTAAATTATAAATTCCGCCCATAAATCTAATGTTACTATTGTCTTTAAACTTATCTTTTAAATAACTACCATATTTAGTTTCATGATTTCCAACTACTAAAATAGGAGTATTGTCATCTTTATTTAAAGCAACTCCTTCTAAAACCATATCAAGATTATTCTCTGGTTCGAAACGAGCCATAATCATATTATAATTTTCTTTTTCTACATTATATTCTTTGATTACATTTTCATTACCATCATCAAAAGGATGTGCTCCATAAGCTATGTAAGTAGACTCTTTTTTGTATCTTTTTTCTAAAAATGTTTGAATTCCTAGTGAATCTGAAATTAAATAATCACTACTGATTGCTGCTAATCTTTCTGCAAAACGAAGAAATTGTTGTACTGTTTTTGAATATTTTGAGCGTTTCCACTCAATTCCATCCATATTTGTTATTATGATTGGTTTTTTGGGCAATAAAAAAAACCAAATTGAATTACTAGTATAGCCAAGTTGTAAAATAATATCAAAATCTCTTTTTCGTGAATCTATTATACAATTATAATCATATATAAATTGACCAAAAGTGCCCATTTTGTATTCTGGATCATTTTGATGAATGATGTTTACACCATGAAAAGTTTTTTCTTGATATTTATGATTGTGTGAATTGTAACAATATACTTCGTGACCTTTTTCAACTAAATAGACAGAAAAAAATTCAGCAAATTGTTCAAAACCTCCGTAATAATTAGGAATTCCTCTAGTTCCAAGAATGGCTATTTTCATAGTTTTATAACTTGAGGCAAAAGTATATTTATTTTTTTTAATTAGATAAGCTCTTCAAATGTTTTTTCAAATTTATCTACATGGTTTTTTAAAGAAAAATGAGTGTTTGCTCTAATATAACCCTCATCTCCAAAAGATTTTCTCTTTTCAGAACTGTTTAATAAATCGATTAATGCTAAAGCTAATGCTTTTTCGTTATTTGGTTCAAATAAAATTCCTGTCTTATTTTGAATAACAATTTCTGTTAACCCTCCATGATTAGCAGCAATAACTGGTTTTTTTGCCATCATTGCTTCAATTGCAACCATTCCAAATGGTTCTGGTTCTGTTGAAGGCACAACTGCAATATCAATTGAATCCCAAAATTGCCAAATGTTGTTTTGAAATGGGATAATTTTTACTTTGTCTTCTAAATTAAAAAATTTAATTTTATTTATTAAATCGGTTTCGAAAAATTCTTGGTTTGGTGGTGCAGATCCAATAAACACTAATTTGGCTTCAGGATGTTTATCTGCAATTATACTAAATGACTTTAATAGTAATTGTTGTCCTTTCCAACTATTTATTCTTCCAATTAGACCTATTACCATTGAATCATTTTTGACTTCAAAAAATTCTTTTCTTAGATTTTCTATTGCTTCATTTGAAGTGATACTTTTTTCATTAACATCTAAACCATTCCAAATAAAATCAGATTTATTTGTAAGTGTTTGATTTCCTTTTATCCAAAAATTCATTGTTTCTTTAGAATCATAAATGATCTTATGATTGCTTTTTATGCCTAAAATTTTCTTAAATGAAAGATTGAATATTTTAGGTCTAGCAATGATTTCTTGTACATGCCATAAGTGTTTAATTTTGTTCTTTTTTGCAAAGGAAATTCCAATCAAAGCGGCTAAAGTATGAGAATAAACGAGTTTAAAATTATATTCTTTATGTAATTTATCTAAAGCTATTATACCTTCTCTATATTCTCTAAAAAACTTTATTATATTACTTGGCGTAAACATTTTTCTGTACAGTTTTAGTACTGGAGAAATTATTACTTTAATGTTGTTTTTTTCAAATTCTACCTTTAATGGCCCTTCAAAAGGAAGTATTACAATTGGCAAATACTTGGTTTTATCTAAATTAGAAATAAACATTAAAATAGTTTTATCTGAACCATATAATTCTGCAGACTGATGTATAAAAAGGATACTTTTCATTTATGTTTTGTTTATTCTATTACTTTTTCTCTGTAGCAAATTAAAAAGCCTATTAATATAGTTTTAGTGTCTATTAGGTTATAAAAACCAAGAAAGACCCAATTAGATAGTATTAAAAAAACTCCTGTTCCTACAAAAAGCAAATTTATGTTTTTAATTAATTCGTTTTTGGTTTTTATCTTTTTAAAGAAATAATAAATAGTATAAAAGAATATAAATAATCCCAATAAACCTGACTTTAAAAAAACAATCATAAACCCGTTGTGAAGTATAGAAATATATCTTAATTCCATATCTCCTAGATATACTTTTTGTCTCAAATCTATTCTAGAACCTAATCCTTTTCCAAATAAAACATCCAAAACACCTCCTTTAGAAACTTGTCTAATAGTCATTATATTCTCATAAGCTCTATAATGATCATTAAAATCTTTGTAATCGTCTCTCTTAATTTTTGATTTAAAAGTTTCTGAAGGTGCTACTTTAATTTTGTATAAAAAAGCCTCAATTCCGTCTCCGTTTCGTTTCGGATTTATATATAAAACTGTTGAATAGCCAATAATTGATAGTAATATAATAGAAGTGATAACTTTAATAGATCTTTTAGTAATTCTAAAATAACCTTTCATTGCAACAACTAAAATTAATAATTGTAAAAAATTTGTTCTTGCTAAGTATAGAAACACTGAAAAACCAATAATAGCAGTATAGGTTTGGATTTTTTTCTTGGTGTAATCTAATTGAAATTTTTTGTGAAAAATTAAGATTGCTAAAATATAGACTTCATAATCACTAAAATAACCGCCATAATATCTTATTTCGTTTACTGTTGAAATTCTATATACGACAAAGGCAAAAACGATAACTGCAATGTGAACAATTGCTATGATAAAAGCTGTAGTAATTAGAAGATTAAATGCATTATGTAAGTTTTTTTTACATATTTGGTATCCAATAAAAAAACCTATAATAGGCTTAAGTAAGTAAGTAACATCTCTAATTATATAATATTTTTCATAGTCATAAAAAAACATTACAAAAAGTGCTATGAAAAAAACTATAAAAAAAGGAATAGTTATTTTTAAAATGGATATTGAATATGATTTAGAAATTGTTAACAATAGGCCAATTGTCCATGTAATAATTGTTAGTTCAAAATGATCTAAATAAGGAATAGCAATACATAAAAAGAATATGAATTGATAAAAAAAATTATTTGGAATAGATATCTTCATTATTCGATATGCTTTAATATTTTTGCAGGAACACCTCCTATTACAACGTTGTTCGGAAATTCTCCATTCACTACAGCACCAGCTGCAACGACAGAATTATTTCCAATTTTAGAACCATCTAAAAATGTAACTTTTGCTCCAACCCAAATGTTATTTCCCAAAATTATTCCTTTTGAAGAAACTCCTTGTTCTCTAATAAGTTTTGAAGTGTCATTAAAATTATGATTTTCTGAGTGAAAAGATATGTATGAACCCATAATTACATCATCTCCAATAGCTATTCCTCCTGGTGCTCCAAAATGAGTAAAATCTCCAATTGCTGAATTGTTTCCTATTTTTAGTCCTTTTCCATATTTAGAAAAATGACTTGTTGATAACAAGTTTGAATACGCTCCAATTTTAACGTTGTTTCCTAATTCTATTTTTTCTTTGGCATAGCCATCAAGTCTAGTATACTTTTCTATGGTTACGTTCTTACCAAAAACAATATTGCTTTTATTTAAGAAAGTACAGCTTTTGCCAACAAATACTTTCTTTTGTAAATATAAATATCCTCTAAAAACCATTATAAATCTATCAAAAAGAGTATTGTAAATAAGACCTACAGGAATGTCTTTATCTATCGTATAAGACTTTCCGGTTTTACTTATTAATTTTTGAACTATAGACTTAATCATTGGTTAATTACTTCTTATTTTTGACACATTTTTTCTAACGCAAGATAAATAAAATATAATCATTATTATCTCTGTAAATAGTAGAGAATAAAGCACTCCATATACTTCGTAAATTGGTATAACAATTCTAATCAATAAAAGACTAAAAATGACCATTATAGCCGTTAGTCTTATGTAGAATTTTTTATGATTAAATGCTAGAACTAGTTGTTTTAAAGGTGTTGAAATAGCTAATAATAATGGTATGAAAACAGCAACTTCAAGAAGTTCGCTTAAGAAGTATCTGTTAGTAGGGTTAAAATAAGATACTATTTCATAAGAATAAATATAAAACAAAATCATTCCTGCTAGTACAAATAAGAAATTTAAACCATTATAAATCTTCCAATTTCGCAGTGCAATATTTGGCGTATGCTCCACTTCATAACAGACTTTTGGAAAAATGAAATTAAAGAATAAAAATATGTACGTTTTGAAAACAACTATAATCTGCTCAATGATTTTATATTGACCTGCCATTAAATTACTTCCAAAATAACTTACCATAATTACAGGAGCATAAAGCTGAAGTGAGACAAAAATTTGAGAAGAAAACATTGAGAAATCATTTCTTAAATGTTTTTTAATTTCTAATAAGGGAATAATTTTTAATTTGAAATTATGTTTTTTGAATACTAAAATCAATACAAATAGATTTGCGATTATCATTCCAATTCCCCACCAAAGGTTAATATAAATATAATCTTCAACAGTATTGACTGTTAAAAAAATTCCTGTTAAATAAATAGTTTTAGAGATTATATTTAATAGCGTTATCCATCTTACATTTTCAACCCCTTGCAAAAACCATGTTGGATTTATAAATTGACCCACTAAAACGGATAAACTAAGTAAGAATAGAATTTTTTCATCTCTAAAATAAGGGATGTATAAAAAACAAAATGTTGCAATTGATAATGTTGCAATTAAAATAACAAATTTAACCGCATAAGTTGTTAAAAATATTTTCTCCGTATTAGAAGGATTATCTCTATTTATTGAAATTTCTCTAACTCCTAAGATATCTGAACCATAATCCACAAAAACGATCAAGAAAAAAGCTATTGCCATACCAACAGCCGATTTTCCAAAGTTTTCTTCGCCACAAATATTTACTATATAAGGGACAACAATTAAAGGGGTGACTAAATTAAATAATTGCCCAAATCCATAAACTGAGAGTTTATGGAACTGTTTGTTTTTAAATAAAATTGAAGTAATTTTATTTAGCATTCTCTTCTTTTTTATATAGTGCATTTAGCTGCTCTTTCAACTTAATTCCTTTAGGATAAATAGAAGGACCATTTAATTGATTTGGGACTTTTCTTTTTAAAATTCCATTTTTTTTGTCTAAAGTTGTGTTGTTTTCATCTGGTCTAAAGTACCTATAAATTTCTTCTCCTTTAGCTTCAAAGTTTGATTCAAAATAAGAAACACAAATTTTATTTAACACAATTTCTTGATTTGCTGTGTTTTTTCCAAAATCAATTCTCAATTGATTAGGCTCAACATTTTTTGGGATTTCAATAGTAATTTCTTGATTTTTATTTGAGCCTGTAATTTTTTTCCAGACAGCTTTTTCTTCCTTAAAATTAATAGTGTTATCAGAAGTGTAAAAAACTCTTATAGAGTCATTTTCTTTTATGACAGCTTCAACTTTAATGATAACTTTATGAAAGTCTTTATCTTCTTTACAAGATACAAATAGAGCCAAAAAAACGATAATAAAAACAGGTTTTATAAAGAGATTGTCCATGATTTTAAATTTAAACAAATTTAATTTAAAAAAACAAAAAACCACAAACTATAAATTAATTTGTGGTTTTCCATAATCCTAATTTAAATATTATTTAGTGATTTTTGCAATTTCTTCAACTAATTTTTCATTTGGATAGAAAAGTATTGGATTAAATGTGTCTTCATTTTGAATAAACTTAATCGAACCATTTACTTGGTCTATTTCAGTTTTTATAGATTTATTTTCATTAAAATAATTCAAAAAATCTGAGCCTCTTATCTCAAAATTATTTCCGTAAAAATCAATTTTTATTTTTTCAAGTACTACTTCTTTTTGATCTTTATTTATTCCAAAATCTAATCGTAGATGAGTAGGAATAACTTCTTCTTTAAAATTAAATGTTATTTCTTGAAATTCGTTTGAACCTTTAACTTCTAACCAAACTGCTTTATTTTCGTCAAAATTAATTGTATTGTCTTCAGTATAATAAGCAACAAAAGAATCATTTAAGGGAAATTGTAGCTTTAAGTTAACGCTAAAAAATTCATTTTTTTTGATTGTATCTTCTATAATCGTTTCCTCTGAGGATTTTTCATCTTTTTTACAAGAAAAAAGTATTGTTATAATTAATATTGATGTAATAAAAGATTTTGTTTTCATTTTATGTTTTTTTGCAAATGTAAATTATTATTTTAAATGTTATTGAGAAATACTAAAAAATTTATCCGTTAGAACAAAAGCTTCTTTATTTTTTTCATTATCAATAATATAAACAGCCAAATTGTATTTTCCTTTTTTTAAGTTTTGTTTTAAAATAGTTGTTTTAAATCCGGAATTTGATATGTTATATTCACTTTTAAAGTAAGATGTTACATCTTCCCTTTGAACATTATCAACGTTTAATATTATCTCATTATTTTCGTCTATTAGTACAAGGTAAATATTTGAATTTTTAGCTTCTTGATTTATAAAATAAACCCAGCCAGAAATTTCAATTTTATTATTTTCATCTAAAAATACTTCAACACTGTAATTAACTTCTTCTCCATTTCTCTCTTTAAACGGTTTAAATTTGGATACACTTATGTTTGGTTTATAATCCTTTTTTAAAACAAAGTGTTTAGCATAACAATCAAATAAATTAATGTTTTCATTTACAATATAAATGCTGTCAATAATTACATTTATTTTTTCTGATGGGTTAAACGGACGATTATGAGCATCAAAATACCAAAATGATTTTAAATCATTAATGTTATTTTTCTCAAAAACATATTCATCAATTGTTTTCGTTATAATTTTTGAATCTATATTTTCATTGTTAAAAAAATAAGGCAAATACCAACCTAAACTTGATACTATTTCTTCATTATTATTGTAATTTTTCTTAATAAAATCTGTAGTTTCTCTAAATTGAGTCTTGTTTATTTTATTATAATATTTTTTAACTATTAAAGTATCCGATATCGAGAACAAAAATATTACTGATATAACAGTATATTTTACAAAAGTGTTTTTAATGTAATTAAGGCCAATGGCAATTAAAATTATTATAGCTGGAAGGATATTGATAAAATAGCGACTAATTATCATTGGTAAATTTATATAAGAACTAATTAATGGAATTATTAAGGTAATAACAATCCATATAATAAGAATAAAGAAACTAAAGATTAATTTACTTTTCGATAAGTCTATTTGGTTATTTATTTTGTTGTTTAAATTAAATATTTTATTAAATAAAAACATTAATATTAACAATATAAAGAAAATTGTAACTTCAGAATTGCCAAAAAACTCTTTAAATAATTGTGTATAAACATCGATTGTTGGCGTTGAAATCCACATTGTTTTTTTTTGCGACGTTTCTATTAATAATTTAAATGATGGTATATAAAGAATTAAGGTTGTTAGTCCAGAAATAAATGAATAAATAAACATTTTTTTAGGTTTAACTTCAATAGGCTTTATTACAAAATATAACAGTATTAAATATTGTGAAAACAAGGCAAATAATGCAAAAAAATGAGTGTATATCATTATAGATGCAAAAAAAGCATGTAATAGTGCTGATCTTAAATTTGGTTTTTTTATAAACTTTATTAAAAAATAAAAAGAAATTGTTGTTGTTAAATACAACATTGAATACATTCTTCCTTCTTGAGAATAATATATATGAAAATAATTAATCGCCAATAGAAACGTTGCTATTAATCCAGTCTTTTTATTTATTAATTCTTTTCCTAAATAATATGTTGTAATTAAACCTCCAATACCCATTATAAATGAAAAAAACTTTAATACAAAAGGTGTATATCCAAAAAGGATAAAAGAAAAATGAATTAGGACAAAATATAACGGAGGATGTGGTTCTGTTATTAATAGTGAAGAATATAGTTCAGACAAACTATAATTTGGGTTTGATTCATTAATTGTATGTATTTCATCTAACCATACACTCTGAAAATCAATATGATAAATCCTTAAAATTGCTGCAAATATTAATATCGCAATTAAGATGTAGTTGTTTTTTATTTTATTAAGCATGTTATTCTTGGATTTATTTTTCAATACTTTCTATAAACTCTAAGTATATTTTAGAGTTAGGCGCACTAATGTTTTTTCTTGTACTTAGTTGTAATAATAATACAATGAGCGTGACAGAAAATAGTTGTAATATTATACCCGATATAATTAAAATTAAACTAGATGCCCAACCAGGTATTGCTGTATCAGTAAATATTTTTTGAACTAAAATGTACATTACACTAATAAAACAAATTCCGATTCCATATAATGAAAATTTTAAAATTCTTAAAGATAGAAAATCAAAATAAACTGAAATCGAGCTTAAACCATGTATAATTAAATTGTTGAAATTCATTTTAGAAACACCTTTATACCTTTTCCCTCTATCCAATAAAACTTTATCATAAGGAATTTTTGACTGTATTATAGATCCTGAATAATGATTCCATATATTACTTTGGTTTACTATCTTTTCAAGATACTTTTTAGGAATTATACTGTAATTTCCAAAGTTTATTTTTTGGCCTGTTAAAAAGTAAAACAAATATTTATAAAAAATATAGCCTATTTTAAAAACATATGATTCTTGTCTTTTATTTCTTTGAGCAAATATTATTTTATTTGATTTTTCTTCCTCTGCCTTTTTTAATAATGAAGTTATGTGTTCTGGCATATCTTCCCCATCACAATCCATAACTATTACATAATCAACGTCTTTAATTTCATTATTTATATACTGAAGACCAACAGCAATAGCTCTTTGATGGCCAATATTCATTTTAAGGTTTAAAAAAGTAATTGGTAATTTATATTCTGATTTGGTTTTGTCTTCAAAAGAACCATCATTAATTACTATAATAGAAACATGATATCTTTCTTTTTGAGTTTTTTGAATATTATAAATATTATCAATTAGAATATTAAGACTTTCCCAGTCATTATAAACTGGAGTTAAACAATATATGTTTTTAACTTTATTCATTTTATGTTAATTTAATATAATATATTAAAAACGAATTAATTTTTTTTGGTCTTTTGCTTTATGAACAAAAACCATTTGAAGATTATATTTTACTTAAACTTGTTTCCCAATTATTAATTCCTATTTCAAAAACTTTTTTTATCTTACTTTTATCCAAAACACTATAAGCAGGTCTTTTGGCAGGTGTCGGATAACTTGTAGTAGGAATTGGTTTTAAATCTATATTAATATTATTAACTTCAAATATTTTTTTTGCAAAATCAAACCATGAACATTGACCTTCGTTACTGAAATTAAATACTCCATAGTGTTCATAGTTCAGTTTTGAGTGTTTGTTTATTATAGTCACCAAAACCTCAGCCAAATCAACAGCATTTGTTGGTGTTCCAATCTGATCATCAACTACTGATAAACTATCTCTTTCTGAACCTAAACGCAACATGGTTTTCATAAAATTATTAGCAAATTGCGAATAAACCCAAGAAGTTCTAATTATATAATGTTTTTCCCAAATATCTTGTATTGCAATTTCACCATCTAATTTGGTTTGTCCATAAACACCTGTTGGGTTAGGTTGATCTACTTCGGTGTAAGGTATTTTCTTAGTTCCGTCAAAAATAAAATCTGTAGAAACATGTAATAAAACAGTATCGTATATTTTACAAGTTTTTGCTAAGTTTTGAGGCCCAAGTACATTGATTGAATAGGCTTTTTCTGGTTCCGATTCTGCTTTGTCAACAGCTGTGTAAGCTGCTGCGTTTATACAAAAATCAGGACTAAATTGATTGAAAACATTATTTACAGTGTCATAATCTGTTATGTCTAACTTTTCTGAATCACAAAAAACAAATTCAATATTAGGATAATTTTTTTCAATAAACTGTAGCGATTGCCCAAGTTGACCATTTGCACCTGTTACTAAAACTACCATACTTTTTTAGCATTTTTAAATTCTGGTAAAACTTGATCTTTTTTAGAAATAATGCATTTCTCAATTGGAAACTGCCAATCTATATTTAGCGATGAGTCATTAAACATCATTCCACCTTCACTTTCTTTGTTGTAAAAATTATCACATTTATAGAAAAAAGTTGCTGTTTCGCTTAAGACAATAAAACCATGTGCAAAACCTCTTGGTACAAAAAATTGCTTTTGATTTTCTCCAGAAAGTAATATAGCTTCATATTGACCATACGTTTTAGATTCTGGTCTAATATCAACGGCAACGTCTAAAACTTCTCCTTGAAGAACTCTTACTAACTTAGCTTGAGCATGTTCTCCTGTTTGATAGTGCAAACCTCTTAAAACTCCTTTTGAAGAGAACGATTGGTTATCTTGTACAAAGTGGATGTCTTTACCTATTCCTTTTGCAAAAGTATTTTCATTAAAGCTTTCCATAAAATAACCTCTTTCGTCTTTAATTATTTTTGGTTCAATGATAAAGCAACCTTCCAATTTTGTTTCAATAAAATTCATATTAAATTTCAATTTCAAGAACAATATAAAAATTAAATTTTCTTGTTCTTATTCTTTTTTATTTTTCTAACAAACTCATTAAATGTGTTCCATAACCACTTTTTAATAAGGGTTGCGCTAATTCTTTTAATTGATTAGCATCAATAAATCCCATTTTAAAAGCAGCTTCTTCAATGGCTCCAATTTTTAATCCTTGTCTTTCTTCTATAACTTGTACAAACTGTCCAGCTTGCATTAAAGATTGAAACGTTCCTGTGTCTAACCAAGCTGTTCCTCTGTCTAAAATGCTTACTTTTAAATTGCCTCTTTTTAAATATTCTTTGTTGACATCTGTAATTTCTAGTTCTCCTCTATGACTTGGTTTTATATTGGCTGCAACCTCAACAACTGAATTGTCATAAAAATATATGCCTGGAACTGCATAATTTGATTTTGGCTTTTCTGGTTTTTCTTCAATAGAAAGTACATTTCCATCTTTATCAAAATCAACTACTCCATAACGTTCTGGGTCATGAACATGATAAGCATAAATAATTCCACCATCAGGGTTATTATTAGCTTGAAGTAATTCTGCTAAACCTGTTCCGTAGAAAATATTATCTCCTAAAATTAAAGCTACTTTATCATTTCCGATAAATTCTTTACCTATAATAAACGCTTCGGCTAAACCATTTGGATTTTCTTGAACTGCATATTCAAAACGACAACCCAGTTTTTCTCCGTCACCTAACAATTGTTGAAATAAAGGTAGATCATG
>JBLHNH010000068.1:0-13374 GCA_047622645.1 Flavobacterium sp. | reverse complement strand
ATACAATGATTTTAACCGAAAAGGATAAAGAAAGAAACAAATTATACCGTTCAAAATTTAAGGAAGAGTATTCTTTACGAATGTATCCAAAAATTGAAGAGCATAATGAGTTGTTTACGATTAAGAAGTTATTTTAAATATAAACCACAATTTAGGCATTCATCCATTTTATCAGTAATTGAATTATTACAAGCTGGACATTTATCTTTTATTAAAATAAATTGGTTTTTATATATATCTTCTAATTTATTCAAAATTGAAGTTTCATTTAATTCTTTAAATTTAATGTTTCCACTTTTTTCGATTTTTTCATTAGTTATAAATTCAAAAATGAATCTCATATAAAATACATTCCATTGAATTAGTTCAACCCAAAAAAAGAGATATTTCTTTTTAGAATTACAAAATCCTATAATTATATATTCACTTCTTGTTGAATACATGTTTTTAAAAGAAATTCCTTTTTTATATTCAAAAGGATTTATTTTTTTTTCTTCTGCATTTAATTCTCTTTTGTCAACATATTTAAGGTTTTTTTCTTCCAGAAATTTAATTGTTTCAATCAAATTCAGTTTAGGGCTAAAAAGTAAAGGATTGAGAAAATATTTTATAACCAAAAAAGCAATCGTAAGAATAAATAAAAATGCAATAATTATATAGATTATTTCCATGTATATTTATAAAATTTCCAATTAAACCAACTTCCTAGCTCGTTCTAAATCTTCTTTCGTATCAATTCCAATTCCGATGTGATTGGTTTCAATCATTTTAATGCGTTTTCCGTATTCTAAATAACGTAATTGCTCTAATTTTTCGGAAGCTTCTAAAGAAAGCATAGGCAAACTGTAAAAATCTAGTAAAGCCTGTTTTCTAAAAGCATAAATTCCGATGTGTTTCATATAGCGAACACCAACGTTTTCTTCTCTTGGAAAAGGAATTACGGAACGTGAAAAATATAAGGCAAATCCGTTTTGGTCAGTGATTACTTTTACATTATTTAGGTTATCAATATCTTGTTTATCAATAATTTGAGACATAACCGAAGCTAAATCTACTTTATTATCCGAATCATTTTTAAAAACTTCAATTAAAGCTTTTAATGGATTTTCGTCAATAAATGGTTCATCACCTTGAACATTGATTACAACATCAACATCCATATTTTGAACAGCTTCTGCAATTCTATCGCTACCACTTTCATGTTCTTTTATAGACATTATAGCTTTTCCACCATTAGAAATGATTTCTTTAAATATCAAATCAGAATCTGTCACTACAAAAACATCATCAAAAAGATTGGTTTTTTTTGCAGCCTCGTAAGTTCGAAGTATTACAGTTTTTCCTCCTAAATCTTGCATCAATTTAGCTGGAAATCGTGTGGAAGCATATCTTGCTGGTATTACGGCTATTATTTTCATAATTTATTGTGTAAAATTCTCATCTTTAAATCCTATTAAATATAACTTTTCTTTGGCTCTTGTCATAGCTGTGTACAACCATCTTATGTAATCTTTGTCAATTCCGTTTGGCAAATAGGGTTGTTCTATAAAAACAGTATTCCATTGACCACCTTGTGACTTGTGACATGTTATAGCATACGAAAACTTGACTTGTAACGCATTAAAATATTCGTTATTCTTAACTTTTTGAAATTTTTTATATTTTGTGGTTTCGTCTTCATAATCGAGCATTACTTCTTGATATAATTTATTTGATTCTTCATAAGTTAAGGATGGAGATTCACTTTTAATAGTATCTAATAATAATATTGTATCAAACGGAATTTGATTGGGATAATCAACCATTCGTATTTTTACAGTTGCAAATTTAAAACCATATAAATCTTTTATATTTCTAATTTCTAATACTTCAATAATATCTCCATTAGCAATAAACCCTGCTTCATCTGAATCTTTTAACCAAAAATAATTATTTTTTACAACCATCATATAATCACCAGAAGAAATTTCGTTTTCTTTTCCCAAAATTTTGCTTCTAATCTGCTCATTATATTGATTGGCTCTTTTGTTAGATCGAACAATAAAAGCAGTTTCTTCTAAACCGTAATTGCTAAAAGCCTCTTGAATTGCATCTTGAATATCATATCCATCTTGCAAACGTACAATATCCTTAAAACCGTTTAAATTAAACTTATAAGTGTCTATGAAATGGGATTTTAAAATTTCACGTAATTCAGTTGCGTTAAATAAAATTCCTGAATCTTCTTCTTGACGCATTACTTCATCCAACTCAATATGATGGACATTTTTATTGTAATGTAGCGAAAGTGAATCAATATTTAAAGCTGGACTAACATCTAAATTAACTGGTGGTAATTGGGCTGTATCTCCAACAAAAATAATTTTACAGTTTTTTCCAGAATCAACAAAAGATAATAAATCATCTAAAAGCGAACCGTTTTCATATAATTTAGATTCTTGATTGGTATCAGAAATCATTGAAGCTTCGTCAATAATAAAAACTGTATTAGTAAATTTATTTGGCTGTAAGGTAAAACTTACTCCTCCTCCGCTCGATTTCTTTGGGAAGTATATTTTTTTATGAATAGTAAAAGCAGGTTTTTGAGAGTAATTGCTAATTACTTTTGCTGCTCTACCTGTAGGAGCTAACAATAAATATTTTTGATTTACGTTCTTAAGTTGATTTACTATTGTTGATATTACAGTTGTTTTTCCTGTTCCGGCATAGCCTTTAAGAACAAAAAGCTCATTGTTAGAAGAATTAATAACGAAATCGGCTACTTTTTGAAAAAAAATATCTTGTTTTAACGTTGGTTCAAATGGAAAGTTATCGCGTAATAGTTTGTAAAACAGGTTTGAAGTCATTCTTTTTTGTATTGGCTTTTAATATTTTTCAAATATACTGATGATTTTTTTAAGAAATTCTTTTGAAAATAAAAAAAAATTGTAGATTTGCGTACCTATTAAACTAAAAAATTAAGAAATCAAATGTTAAAATTAGCTATCTTTTTTGTATTACTTGTTGTAATAATCTTTGTTCTTGTGAAGGTTTTTGATAAAATTGCAACTCCAAAAAATAGAATATTCTTTTCTATATTATTATGGATTGTTGCTGGAGTTTTTGGCTATTTAATTTACAGTTCTGTTATGGCTCCTATTCGTTTTGACGAAGAAAAAGCTTTACGATATGAAACTGCAGTAAATAAAATGCAAGACATTAAAAAAGCTCAATTGGCTTACAAATCAATTAAAGGAAATTATGCTCCTACATTTGACTCGTTGGTAAATTTTATTGAAACTGCTCGATTTGAAATCATTACAAGAAAAGACACATCTGTGCCAGACGTTGCTAGAAATGCTGCTTTTAGGATTACTACAGACGCATCAGGTAAAGGTGGTTATTTTAAAGATATAGTTGTAACTAGATCTTTAGGTTTTAAAGCTGTCAAAGATTCATTGTTCAAAAACTCTGAAAGATTTAAAAGAATGAACTTTGTTAAAATTAACGATTTTGAAGTTCCTGTATCAATGAGAACTAGTTCAATCATAGTTAAAGATAAGGCATTCCCAACTTTACAAGTTGAAATTGACAAAAATGCTGTTCTAAAAGGAATGGATGAAGATTTATTAGAGCAAGAAAAGAAAAAGGTATCTATTGATGAAATTAATGGTGATAAAATAGTTTTAGGTTCGCTAGAAGATGTTACCTTAACAGGAAATTGGCCAAAAAAATATGGTACTAACGAGTAACGATATAACTCAACGCAATTATAAAAAGTTGTCCATTCAAGTTTCCTTGAGTGGACTTTCTTTTTGTGTCTTTGATACAATTACTAATAAAATATTAGTTCATAATTCGGTTAGCTTTAAACAAAATGAAGTAATTGATGGCCAATTATGGAATGCTTTTATTGATAATTCTATTTTGACTAAAGCATATGATGAAATTATTGTGCTTCATGACAATAACATTAATACTTTTGTTCCAAAGCCTTTATTTGAAAATGATAATATTGCAAGTTATCTTCAATATAACGTCAAGGTTTTTGAAACTGATTTTTTTGCTGTTGATGAATTAAACAATTATGAAATCAATAACGTCTATGTTCCTTTTGTGAATATTAATAATTTTATATTAGATCAATTTGAAAGTTTTGATTACAAAAATACTAATACTTTATTAGTTCAAAAAATATTAGACAGATCAAAAAATATAGATGAAAAACAGGTTTTCATTCACTTTCAAGAAAATCATTTTGAGATTGTAGTTGTTAAAAATCAAGAATTGCTTTTATTTAACTCCTTTGAATATAATTCACCCGAAGATTTTATTTATTATATATTATTTACATTTGAACAATTGCAATTAAATCCAGAAATAATCCGAATTTCATTATTTGGAAACATTTCAAAAGAAGATTCATTTTATAAAATAGTTTACAAGTTTATAAGAAATTGTACTTTATTAGATGTTTCAAATCAATCAAAAACACATGATGTAACTCAAGAAGATATGTTACATCATTTTATACTATTCAACTCGTGAGAATCATTTCAGGAAAACATAAAGGCAGAAGAATACAAGCACCAAAAAAGTTACCCGTTCGACCAACAACAGATATGGCAAAAGAAGCCTTATTTAATGTATTAAACAACAATTTTAACTTTACTGGATTACGTGTTTTAGAATTGTTTGCAGGAACAGGAAATATTAGTTATGAATTTGCTTCAAGAGGAAGTCATCCTATAACTGCTGTAGATGGGGATTTTGGTTGTGTATCATTTATTAAAAAAACAGCTACTGAATTTGACTTTGACATCACAGCCTTAAAATCTGATGTTTTTGCTTATTTGGAAAGGTGTAAAAATAGTTATGACATTATTTTTGCTGATCCACCTTATCATTTAACACAAATTGATTTTGAAAAAATTGTAACACTTATTTTTGATAATGAGATTTTAGATGAAGAAGGTATGTTTGTTATTGAACATTCTAAAGACACATCATTAGAACACATGATTCATTTTTCTTTTGCTAAAAGATATGGAGGAACCGTTTTTTCTTTCTTTGAGTTTGAAAAAGGGGAAGAAGATAATTTTGTGGAAGAAAATGAAAATGATATTTAATTATTATTCTTCAAAAATCAAGCTGTCCGATTTAGCACCTAAATCTTTTAAATTTTTTACAACTTTTTCTACAAATTCAGATGGGCCACAAACATAAAATTGTTGGCTAAAATCTTCTATGTTTTCAATTAAGAAGTTTCTATCAATACGTTTTCCTCTAAAACCAACGACACCTTCTCTTGTAAAAACAGGACGAAAATCTTCTTTAAACATACGTTGTAATTCTTGACCAGCAATTACATCTAATGATGTTTTATTGACAAAAATCAACTTATTACCACGTAATTTATTTTTCTTATATAGGTCTCTAAAAATAGCTAAAAAAGGAGTAATTCCAGTTCCTGCAGCAATAAAAACTCCAGGTTTTTCAAAATGAATAGCTCCAAATACATCATGTAAAATTAATTCATCTCCAGCATTAACTCCGGCTAACTTATTTGTCACACCATTATGATCGTTATAGATTTTAATAATGAATTCTAGATTTTTAGCTTCTTTTTGATTGGTAAAGGTAAAAGGTCTTTTTTCCATTTTCCAATCGGGTTCATTTACAGAAATATTTACCGCTTGACCTGGAATAAAGTTATATCCTTCTGGTTTTTCAACCACAAATTGTTTAACATCATAATTAATAAACTTTGATTCTATAACTTTGACGATTACTTTATTCATAAAAATTAAGACATTAAATTAAAAAAAAGCAGACCTATAAGCCGGATTCTGTTCTCCATTTATTTCGAAAAATAAAAAGATACCTTATCATTTATCTAGATCATAAATTACTCTATGACTCAAGCTGTCTACCCTTCAACAACGAACGAGAAGTCCTTAAATGCTGATATACTTGACATTTCACCGCATAGAGTTTACCTGGTTTCACTACAGCATTATCTGTACATACTTTCTGTTGCACTTGTCCTATCTCGATAAATCGAAATGACGGGTGTTACCCGCTATGCTTCTCTTTGGTGTCCGGACTTTCCTCTTTATTCCGAACTTGATTCGGAACCTCATGAATTTAAATAAAAACATAAGATGCTGAAACGAGTTCAGCATAAAACGATAAGGCGGTCTGCTGTGCAAATGTAAGGATTTTAATAGAACTATTTTTCTTAGTTTAACATTTATTTGGGCTCATTAAACGTTTTATTTTTATACTTTTATTACTTATTATTAATTGAAAAATAAGTTTTTATGGGAAAAGTATATCATTATGCAACAGTAATTGAAGCTTTAAAACTATTAAAAGAAAAAGGATTTGAATACGACTTTAACATTAATGAACAAGAAATTGTAGACAATCCTGATAATTTTGAAATTGAGCATATTTATAGATATGAAGGAAATTCAAATCCAGATGATGAGTCTATGGTTTATGGAATAAAATCAAAATCAGGACAAAAAGGTGTTTTTGTTACTGGTTTTTCTGCAAATTCATTTAATGATGCTGATAAAATTCTGATTGATTTATCTATAAGAGATTTTTCATAAAATTATTGTGAATAACTTTTAGTACTATTTACTCATTTTTGGAATTTGGAATTTGTGAGTTGATGATTTAAAAATTACATTTGTATATCAATTTAATTCAATGGAACAGTTTATAGTATCAGCCAGAAAATATCGTCCTCAAACATTTAAAGATGTAGTAGGACAAAAAGCTATTACTAATACTTTGCTTAATGCAATTGAACATAATCATTTAGCTCAAGCATTACTTTTTACAGGACCAAGAGGTGTTGGAAAAACAACTTGTGCAAGAATTTTAGCTCGAAAAATCAATCAAGAAGGATATGATGATCCTAATGAAGATTTTTCATTCAATGTGTTTGAATTAGATGCCGCTTCTAACAATAGTGTCGATGATATAAGGAGTATTATTGACCAAGTTAGAATACCACCACAAACCGGAAAATATAAAGTATATATTGTCGACGAGGTTCATATGTTGTCTCAAGCTGCCTTTAATGCATTTTTGAAAACATTAGAAGAACCACCAAGGCACGCTATATTTATCTTAGCAACTACAGAAAAGCATAAAATAATACCAACGATTTTATCACGTTGCCAAATTTTTGATTTTAAAAGAATTACCATTAATGATGCTAAAGAACATTTAAAAGAAATTGCAACTGAACAAGGTGTAACTTTTGAAGATGACGCTTTACATGTTATAGCTCAAAAAGCTGATGGTGCTATGCGAGATGCTTTATCAATATTTGATAGAGTTGTTTCTTATTGTGGTAGTAATTTGACGAGACAAGCCGTTTATGAAAATTTAAATATCCTTGATTTTGAATACTACATAAGAGTAACTGATTTAATTCTAGAAAATAAAATTCCAGAATTACTTTTAGCGTTTGATGATATTTTAGCCAAAGGATTTGATGGTCATCATTTTATTGCTGGATTAGCTTCACATTTTAGAGATTTATTGGTTTGCCAAACCCCTTCTACGCTTACTTTATTAGATTCTGGCGAACAAGCTAAAGTTCTATATAGCACACAATCACAAAAGGCTTCTCAAGACTTTTTGCTAAAAGGAATTGATTTAGCCAATACAGCTGATTTAAATTACAAAATAAGTCAAAATCAACGATTACTGGTCGAATTATGCTTGATGCAATTAGCCTCTATCACTTTTGATGGAGAAAAAAAAAAGCCTAACGCATTTATAATTCCAGCTACTCATTTTAGAAACAATTCTTATTCTATTACTGAAGTTAAATCAGTAAGCATTATTCAGTCTTCAGTAGTTATTGAGCAGGTTACAGAAAGCAGTCAAGAGATTTCGGTTGAAAATCTAAATTCATCTGTAAGCAATGTTCAGATTGTAGAAAAAAGTCTTCCTGTAAAAGAGAAAACTGAACAGATTACAGAAAAAATTCTTGAAATAGAACAAACTGTTGAACCTTCTAAAATAAAAGAACCTTCTGTTATAATTCCAGAAATTTTGGCACAACAATCAGTCATTAAAAAACCTGTTTCTGCTTTGTCATTAGCTGGTTTACGTGCTAAAAAAGAGTTAGAAGCCAAACAGAGTCAGCATTTAAAACATTTAGGAGAATTACCTTCTGAAAAGTTTACTGAAACTGATATGCTTTTGCAATGGAATAAGTTTGCTCAAAGAATGTCTGATACTGGTAAAATGCTATTATCAACTTATATGTTGATGAATGAACCTATTTTAAATGGAACAACTATTACTTTAGAACTTCCAAACGAAAGCACCAAAGAAGAATTTTTATCAGGTTGTGTTGAATTAATAGGTTATTTACGTGGAAAACTTCACAATCATGATATTGTAATCAATGTAAAAGTCAATGAAACTGTTGAAAAAAAATATGCTTTTACACCTGATGATAAATACGAACGATTGAGAAATATAAATCCAGCTTTAGATTTATTGAGAAAGACTTTTGATTTGGATATTTAATTATATCCTTCCAAAATACATTGCCTTTACAATTCCGTCAGAAAGTCCAATTTTTGGTACGTATATTTGCCTTGCTCCACTCCACTTCATGGCTTTTAAGTAAATTCTTGTGGCTGGAATAATTACATCCGCTCTATCAGAATTTAATCCCATTTCGGAAATTCTTTCTTCATAAGTCATCGCGTTAAGCTTTTGGTATTGAGCATTCAAATAAACATACGACAAAGGACTGTCTTGGTTTTTTTCAGACATTTTGAATAACTTATTGATATTTCCGCCAGAACCAATTAAAGTAATATTATCATAATCTGCAGTAGCATTTTTAATCCATTTTTCAATTTCTGTCCAAACAATATCACTTACCATATTATTTAATAAACGAACTGTACCATTTTTAAATGATTTTGAAGCTACAATTTTACCTTCATTAAATAAAGAAAACTCTGTACTTCCTCCGCCTACATCAACATATAGATAAGTTTTATCAGAATTAATAAATTGTTTTAAATCAGACGCAGCAATAATGGCAGCTTCAATTTTTCCATCAATAATATCAATTTTTATATCGGCTTTTTTCTTAATTAACTCTACGATATCTCTACCGTTATAAGCTTCTCGCATTGCCGAAGTTGCACATGCTTTATATTGTTCTACTTTATGGACTTTCATCAATAATTTAAATGCTTTCATAGCATCAATCATTCTATCGATGCTTTCTTGTGATATTTCTCCAACAGTAAAAGCATCTTGACCTAAACGAATTGGCACACGAACTAATGAACTCTTATTAAATTGTGTAGGCTTGTCTTTTTGCTCAACAATGTTTGTTATTAGAAGGCGCATAGCATTAGAACCAATGTCTATTGCTGCATATTTTTTAATAGTAATCATTTTATTATTTTCAATATTTGGCTTATATTTTTTCGTAAATTACATCTAATTTACTACTGTAATAATTATACATTTCTAATTGAGCTCTAAATGGTTTTTCGCCATTAATTTTTTTGTATTTATTTTCTAAATCAACATTAAGCAATCTAGCTTTTACATTTGCTTTCCAAGAAATATGAAACGTTTCAATCAACTCTTTTTTAATTTCATCATCATAAATAGGACAAGTTACTTCTACTCTTGCGTCTAAATTTCTTGTCATAAGGTCTGCAGAAGAAATATAAACTTCTGGATTTTCTTCATTACAAAAAATATAAACTCTTGAATGTTCTAAATAATTATCTACAATACTAATTGCTTTTATGTTTTCACTCATACCTTTAACTCCCGGAATTAAACAACAAATTCCTCGTACAATTAAATTGATCTTTACTCCTGCTCTACTTGCATCATAAAGTTTATCAATCATTTTTGAATCTGTTAAACTATTCATTTTTAGCTTTATGTATGCTTTTTTTCCAGCTTGTGCATTAAGAATTTCTCTATCAAATAATTTATTAAAACGAGAACGAGTATAATGCGGTGAGACTATTAAGTGTTTGTATCTATGAATACGATAATTTACATCAAAAAAATCAAATATTTTGTTGGCATCTTTAAGAATCTTTTGATTATGAGTAAATAAAGTAACATCTGTATAAAAACGAGCAGTAAGTTCATTAAAATTACCTGTTGATATAAAGCCATATAGCTTAATATTTTCGTTTTCAACTCTTTCAATTACACATATTTTACTGTGTACTTTTAATCCTTTTACTCCAAAAATTAGATGAATACCCTCAGTTTGCATTTGTTCAGCATAAGATATATTACTTGCTTCATCAAAACGAGCTTGTAATTCTATTTGAACAATAACTTTTTTACCATTTCTAGCAGCGTTAATTAAAGAACTAACTATTTGAGAATTTTTAGCTAATCTATATAAAGTGATTTTTATTGAAACAACTTTTGGATCTAAGGCAGCTTCTCTTAAAAAACGAATTAAATATGAAAAAGATTGATACGGAGCATTTAACAAATAATCTTTTTCTTTTATTTTGGTTAAAAGACTTCCTTCTAAATCTAAACCAGGTATTGGTAAAGCATAATTTTGTTTATACAGCAAATCATACCTTCCTAAGTTTGGAAAATTCATATAATCTCTTCGGTTATGATATCTTCCACCAGGTATAACACTATCTGAAGTGTCGATTTTCATTCTTGTTAATAAAAAGTCTAAAGTATCTTTAGCAATATCTTGATCATATACAAAACGAACTGGTTCTCCAACTCTTCTTTCTTTAACAGAAACTGATATTTTTTCGAGTAGACTTTTTGATAAATCACTATCAAACTCCAATTGTGCATCACGAGTTATCTTAACCATGTGAGCGCTAATAGATTCATAATCAAATACATTAAAAATACTATGTAAATTGTATCGAATTACATCATCCAAAAGTATAATATGTTGTTTTTCATTATTTGACGGCAATACTACAAACCTATTAACTGTTTTTGGCATCTCTACTATAGCATACTTAATCTCTTGCTTAATACGAAAAGTATCAAAAAAAATTTCTTTTGTTGGTTTCATAACTAATTTTACGGCTAAATACCCAGAAGTATCCATTAACAGCGGAAATTCTTCTAAATCATTTAACATAATAGTTACAACAGCTGGACTTACATTTTGAATAAAGAAATCTTTTATAAAGATTTCTTGTTCTTTATTTATTTCTTTTTCATTTATGATATAAATGTTTTCTTTTTCTAGTTTTTCTTCTATGTCACTCAAAATTCTTAAACTTTCAGATTGGTGTTCAATAACAATATCTGTAATGTCTTTCAATAATTTTTCTGCAGTAATACCACCTAAAATTTTTTCAGTTTTCTCTTGTTCAATATTCATCCTACGAATAGCAGCATATCGAACTCTAAAGAATTCATCTAAATTATTTGAAAATATACCAAGAAATCTAAGTCTATCTAGAAGAGGAACAGACTCATCTGCAGCTTCTTGTAACACACGAGCATTAAAAATTAACCAGCTTTTTTCGCGGTCAATATATAGGTTTTCAACTTGATTTTCTATCATTATTTTAAATCTCTAGGAAAAATTGTCTTAATTATAACTCCTTTTTGAGGAGAAATAGTATTTAATTCATCAAATTTAATAATTACTACGCCACAAGTAGGCACATTTTCAATATAATAATTTCCAAACTTATTAACATAATCTGTAATGGCATTATTATGAGCAAAAATTATCAAATTATCTTCTTTGTATTTTTTTATACATATTTCGAGTTCAAGACTGCTAAACGTATAAAGTTCTTTATTAAAAACAATATCATCAAATTGAAAATTGTTTAAAATTGAGAATATTTTTACTGTTTGCGTAGTTCTTTTAGAAGAGCTACTATAAACTGCATACTCACTTGGAAGAAAACTTGTAATTTCATTGAAGACTAATTGAGAGTCTTTTAAACCTTTAGAAGACAAAGGTCTTTCATGATCAATTAAGTCATGTTTCCAAGAAGATTTAGCATGTCTAATAAGAATTAAAAGCATATAAAACTTACAAATTAATTAATTATCAACAAATTTAATGCAAGAAAAAGTCTTATAATAATAAATATGAATTATTTAACAAAAAAGTTATTTTTATCATTATTTTTTAAATAAAAAGCCAATTAAAATTTAATTAATTATTAATTATTTAATTATTTATGAATTATTGCTTATCTAAATTTTTATTTTCATTCTTAAATTGTTAATAACTATTGCATTTAAACGGATAAAAGGTCTTTTTAAACGACTTTACTAAAGTCTCTTGTGATTATTGATATAACTACAATACATTTGCTAGATAGTAGTTACAAAAAAACTGTTAAAAAAAACTACTACAGACACATATAAAAAATTATAAGAATAGGTATGAAACACACTTTACTTAAAAGGTTGATTGTTTTATTGTGCATTGTTGCGTCTGTATTCAATTTTGATGCAAATGCTGAAGGTACAAAAACAGTTTCACCAACATCTAGTAGCTTAACTTCGTTAGTTATTATCCCTTATCGTAATTCAGGTTCGTTTTTAAATTGTAACGAAGACAACCGAATTTATTTTCGAATAAAAGACCATACAGTAGAAAATTTCTATTTTGGTTTTGATTGGAGACAATATTCAAATGGCGTTACTTCTGGTACAGTTCCAAATTTAAACGATGTATATTATAGAATTAGAAGACCTGATGGAAGTGTTATAGTTGGTCCAACTTTATGGAATCCAAATAACTCAGCAGGAAAAATTAACTCTTACACTCAAGCTCTAGCTGGACCAAACATTAATGGATTAAATCCTACAGGATATACTCCAATATCTTTTGATCCCACAGTAAATGGTGAATTTTGGATAGAAATGTACAGAAGTAATGATGGTGGTGCAACTATGATTCCTAATGGGAATAGTGGAAATTCTAGTAATTGGGCTCATTCTCCTTATTTTGATTTTACAGTTGCTAAAGCAAATAACACTGTATATAATGGTAGAGTACATTCTGACAAATGGGCTTTTGTAGCAGTGCAGCCAACAAATGGAGCAGAAGTACAATTTTCAGTTAATATTAATGCTTCATCTTCACCGCAATTATTTGCTTATACGGATGATAAATCAATTGTAAAAATTGAATTTCAACCAAACTTTAGACCTGTTGCTTATGATGTTGCAGTAAATAGTTATGGCGTTGTCAACACAAGTAACTTTGCAGCCAATAGACGTTCTATAAACTCAAGTATTTCACCTTCATTTCAGAATGGATTTAAAGTGTTTTTAAATCAACCCGATTCAACGGTTTATCCAGTTGCATCAATACCTCTGCTGCCTAGGTTTATAGAT
>JBLHNH010000067.1:0-13454 GCA_047622645.1 Flavobacterium sp. | reverse complement strand
TAACCCTCATACTGCTTAACTTCAACAATGTTTGAAGGTAAACTGAATTCGTTTTCGGTTAATGCCAATAAAACATTTTTCATTACTTGTGTTCGAATCGCTAAATGATAACTTTTTGAAGAGCTTTTAAAAGTATCTAACCAAAAAAGAACTCTCAGGTTAATTGTACTTGCTGCAAATTCGTCAATAATTACAGCTGGTTTTTTTTTACCTAATAAAACACCTTCTGTTTTAGAAACTGATTCTATAATTACTTGAATCGCTTTTGACAAATCACTAGAATAATCTAAACCTAACATAAATTCATTTCGCAGAAAACCATCAATGGTATAATTAATTAAAGGTGATTTTAATATTTGAGAATTAGGTACAAAAACATCTTTTCCATCAGTTGTTTTTATAACAGTTTCTCTTATGCGGAGTTCTTTTACATAACCAATAACATTTTCGCTTTCAATTAAATCATTTTCCTTAAATGGGCTTTTAAAGGCTAAAATAATACCCGCTAAGAAATTTTCACCAATATCTTTAAAAGCAAAACCAATTACAAAAGTAAGAATACCAGCACCAGCTAGAATTTTAGAAGTAATCCCTTTAAAACCTATAAAATCTAGAAAAATTACAATAGTGATAGTTTTAATAACTCCCGAGATTATTTGTGCTATAAAAAGACCGGAAAGTGTATTTTTTACCTTTGCCTTTATGTTATTCTCAGTAATTTTTTTTCCAAAATTAGCAATTGTAAACCCTACAAATAACACAACAACACCAATTAAAAAAGCTGGTGCATATTGTAAAATTGTTTCGTAATAAAGCTGAATTTTCTCAATTAACTTGTCCATAAATATAAATTACAAAGTTTCATCAAAAGGAATTTCAGGGTTTAAAATTTCCTGTATTAAAGATACTAATTCTATTTTAAAAGTTTCAATAATATGAACTGTAATTTCTGAATCGCTGTTTTTTCCTTTTCCAAATCCAAAAGGCATAAAACCAGCTTTCATGTTTTTGAAGGAAATAATCCCGGCTTCTACTGGATATTCACTATATTCTGTTTTGTTTTCGAACATTAAAGCATAACAAAGCAACTGAATGATTTTATCATATTTAATGTCAGAAGATAAAACCGTAAAATCATCTACTTTTAAAGAGCTCCCTAAAACTTTTCCTGTTTTGTAATCTATGATTCGGATTTTGTTATCTCTTAATTCAATTCTATCTACGTTTCCGGCAATTGTTATTTCGTAAGGCAAGTTTTTGTCAATAATTGTAGCTTCTAAAGTATGTTCTAAGAATAAAATTTTGATGGCAATTCCGGCTTCAATATCTTTCTTTTCCATTTTCAGAAATTGCTCCACATTTTGTTTGGCAACTTCAAAAGCTAAAAGGTTTTTCCCTTTTTTGATTTCACCTTCTTTATAAATTACTCTAAATTGTTTTATAGTTTCGTTTTCAACCAAATTTAACATGGTATCTATATCTTTTACGGACAAATATTTTCCAACATAAGGATCATATAAATGCTTTAAAGTTTCGTGTATAACTGTTCCTAAAGTATTAACTGCAATATTTTCTTCTACTTCATCAATTTCTCTAATGCGTAAAATTCGTTGTGTATAAAATTGAATTGGATTTCTAATATAACTTGTCAATGATGAAGGAGAAAATCCTTTTCCTGTTGCAATTTCTTGTAATCTATCTAAAATAGCTTGTGTTTTTTCTATTTTAATCGGCTCGTAAGCTAAACTTGGCAAATGAGCATTGTAGATTGTGTTTTTATTAATATGCTGTGGAAAATCAATTTCTAATTGCGTTAAAAAACGGCTTTTTTCACCTGCATCTATTCCGTCTGAATTATCAGAGTTATAGAGCAAGTAAATGTTTTTTGCACGATACAATAAATGATAAAAGTGATAACTATAAATAGCATCTTTTTCTCGAAAAGTTGGTAATCCTAATTCGCGTTTAATATCATAGGGTATAAACGAATTCGAACTTTTTCCAGAAGGAAACTTCCCTTCATTTACTGAAGTTATAATTACGTTTTCAAAATCTAAAACACGACTTTCTAAAACGCCCATAACTTGAAGCCCTGACAAAGGTTTTCCTTCAAAAGAAACTTCGGCCAAATCTACTACATTTTTGTAAATAGAAAATAGGCTTGAAAGGGAAGTGATGCTTTGGTATTTTTCTATAAATGTGGCAATTCGATTTAAAACTTGATAAATAGAATGTAAAAAAGCTTTCGCAATTACATCTTCTTGGTTATCATTTGTAAGTCGTGATTTAATTGTAAGTAAAACTTGAGTTAGTTTTGTTATAATTTCAGATGCATCATCATTCCATTTTGAAAAAATTAAGTCAAATAATGGGTTTTCATCATTAGTCTTGTGCTCTTCATAAAGTTGAAACAATTTATCGTTTGAAAAAAAAGTAAAGTTATTGTATTTGATTACATTTTCTACTTTTTTAGCATCAATGTAAGGTTCAATTAAAGAGTGATTTAAGATATCTAAAACTTCTTTGTAATATAAAGTATATTGCTTCTCGTTTCTTTGTTTTGCGTTTGTGTGAAGTTTAAAAATTTTGGAAATCAACAATTGAGCAGGATTATTTTTACTAGGATAACCCATTGTGATGTTCAAACTTTCAACGGTTTCTGGTAAATTATATAAGACTGGAAGCAATAAATTTTCATCGCCTAAAACAACAGCTGTATTTTGTAAATCAGGGTTATTTACTTGAAGTTCTTCTATAAGGTTTCCAACAATTTTGGTTTGACCAACCGTTTTTGGTGTTCCAATTATTTGGATGTTTTTTTCTTTCTCAAAATGACTATCAATCCATTTAAAAGATTGGTTTGCATATTGTTTCCATTCTTTTTTATATTTTCTGATGAACAAACCTGCATCATGAAAAGGATCTTGTAAAATTGTATAATCAATATCCCAATAAACTAAAGCTTTTTCGTGAAGTAATAAATGTTGAAAAATTCGTTCTTCAGCTTGGTTAAGAGCATTAAAACCTGCAAAAACAATTTTATTTGAGGTTGGTATTTGTTTTGTAAAGGCTTCCAAATTGTGAATAGATTCTCTATATAATAGTCCTTGATAACCTATTCCTTTGTCTAAAAGATACTTATAAAATGAATTATAGTAGAGTGGTAATTTTCCCCAAAATTCTAAAGTTGAATCAATTAATTTAGTAGTCTGATTTAATTCTAGATCCCATCTTTTTAGAGCTTCAACATCCTTTAAGTATGAAAAAACATGTTTTTGGTCTAGTAAATAACGATCGATTTCATTAAAGTCTTGAATAAGTGTTTTTGCCCAATAGGAAAACGTTTCAAAGTCTTGAATATCTTTCTTTTCGGTAATTGAAGAATATACATTGTAAAACTCAAACAACACTTCCATAGAATCGATAGTTCGTAATCCTGATATATCTTGAATAAACTCTTCAATACTAACTATATTAGGTGTAAAAATAGGTTTAGAGATTTTTAACTGAATGTTTTCGATTAAAAACACTCTTGCTCTTTTACTAGGAAGAACAATAGTGATGTCAGATAAATTATCAGGAAACAGATAAATTAATTCATCTGTAAGTTTACTTAGAAATGTTGGGTTATTCATATGGTATAAAAATAAAAAAACGCCTCGAATAAACGAGGCGTTTTCTTAAAAATATTTTAGAATTAAATTATTTTATTAATGAAACTTCAACTCTTCTGTTGTTAGCTTTACCTTTAGATGTTTTGTTAGTATCTATTGGTTTAGTTTCACCGAAACCTGTATGCTCTAATCTACTAGCAGCAATTCCGTTTTCAATTAAATAATTTTCAACTGCGTGAGCTCTGTTTTCAGATAACGTTTGGTTCATTTCCATAGAACCATCGCTATCAGTATGACCTTCAATTAAGAATCTTGAATTAGGGTATTCTTTTAAGATATCAGTAATTGAAACTAAAACTGCATAAGTTTGTTTTTGGAAAGATGCTTTTCCTGAATCAAATAAAATTGTTTTAGCATAAGCATTTAATTGCTTCATTGTAGCTTCTGTTACTTCAGGACATCCGTTATTAGCAACAGTTCCTTTTACAGTAGGACATTTGTCATCTTTATCAGCAACACCATCTCCGTCAGTATCTGGCCATGGACAACCTGCGTTATCTTTTGGTCCTTTAACTTCTGGACATTTGTCTACATTGTCAGCAACACCGTCACCGTCTGTATCAGGACAACCTTTCATCATTTTAGAACCTTTAACGTCTGGACAAGCATCTTCTGAATCGATGATTCCGTCTCCATCTCTATCTGGACAACCGTTTAATTCTTTTGAACCAAATACTTCTGGACAAGCATCAGCAGAATCCATAATACCATCTTTATCAGTATCAGGACATCCGTTGAATTCTTTTAAACCAGCAACTTCTGGACAAGCATCATCTTTGTCATAAATTCCATCACCGTCAGTATCTTTACCTCCAAATTTGAAAGTAAGACCTGCAAAATGTTGCATGTGTGTAGCAACATCTACATTTGGTGTTCTTGTGTCATCAAATGAATGTTTGTAAGTAGATTGTAATGATAAACCAACATTGTCAGTAAACCAGAAATTTATTCCTAAACCTCCATTAACAGTACCTGCAGAAGCATCACCCATCCATGTATAACCTCCACCAACGTGAGCAAACGGATCTAATACTTTAGATTTGATCATTTCCATGAAGCTATATTTAATAGCTAAATCTCCAGCGTAATAAGACAAATCACCAGGATTTGTAACTACGTGAGAGTTAATTGTACCAGGCACTTTAGTTACAAATCTGTCAATTTTATTAACAGAACCTGTTAATCCAATAGAAAAACTGTTTCCAACATGCTTAGAAACTCCAACATAAGATACAGATGGAATAATGTTCCAGTGATCTTGTACATTGAAATATTGAGCAATTTGATGTTCAAACTTCTCTGATGCGCTGAATTTTGTGTCAACTGCGTTAACACCAAAAGACACTGCCCAAGGATTGTTGCTGTCTTGTGCCTGTGTTGCTATACCAGCAAACATTAAAGCCACAGCAAATAATTTGTTAAGATGTTTCATAGTTTTTTTTAATTTTAATTTTAATTACAACCTATATAATTTAGACAAATTTAACACGATTATTTATATCTGCAAATTTTATTCACAAAAAAAGCTTAAAAACACGTAATTTTCTGGTTATTATATGACTTTTAGGTTTTTTCCTACTTCTATAAAGGCGTTTATTGCCTTATCTAAATGAGTTTTTGAATGTGCAGCAGATAATTGAACTCTGATTCTAGCTTTGTCTTTTGGAACAACTGGAAAGAAAAATCCGATTACGTAAATTCCTTTTTTAAGTAATTCGTCTGCCATCGTTTGAGATAATTTTGCATCATAAAGCATAACTGGAACGATTGCAGAGTCTCCATCGATAATATCAAAACCAGCTTTTTTAATTGCTTCTTTAAAATAATTGGTATTCCATTCTAATTTATCTCTTAACGAAGTGTCTTTTTCTAATAATTCGAAAACTCTAATAGAAGCACCGACAATTGCTGGTGCCAAAGAATTTGAAAATAAATATGGTCGAGAACGTTGACGTAAGATTTCGATCACTTCTTTTTTAGCTGTTGTATAACCACCCATTGCTCCGCCAAGGGCTTTCCCAAGTGTACCTGTAATGATATCAACTCTGCCTAAAACATTTTTAGACTCTAAAGTTCCAATACCTTTAGCACCTATAAATCCTGTAGCATGACATTCATCAACCATTACCATGGCATCATACTTATCGGCTAAATCACAAATTTTATCTAATGGAGCAACTAGTCCATCCATAGAAAACACACCATCTGTAACAATAAGCTTAAACCTTGTTCCCTCTTCGGTGGCTTTAATTAATTGAGCTTCTAGATCTTGCATATTACTATTCTCATAACGATAACGAGCTGCTTTACACAACCTTACACCATCAATAATAGAAGCATGATTTAGACTGTCTGAAATAATACAATCTTCTGCACCTAATAGTGGCTCGAAAACTCCACCATTTGCATCAAAAGCTGCTGCATATAAAATAGTGTCTTCTGTCCCGTAAAAGTTAGCAATTTTTTGTTCTAAAGTTTTGTGAATATCTTGAGTTCCACAGATAAATCGAACTGATGACATTCCGAAACCATGAGAATCTAAGGTGTCTTTTGCCGCTTGCACTACTTCTGGATGCGATGAAAGTCCTAAATAATTGTTCGAACAAAAGTTTAAAACCGTTTCACCTGTAGAAATTGTAATTTCTGCTCCTTGTGGTGAAGTAATAATTCGTTCTTTTTTAAACAATCCATTTTCGTGAATGGTTTGTATTTCGTTTTGTAAGTGTTGTTGTATTTTACCGTACATATCTTTATTTTTTACAAATGTATAATTTTTAAATTTTCCCCTAAATAAACTAAAGCTTTTTCTTCGACTTCGTAGCCCATTTTTTCTAAAAGACTTTCATATTTTTCAACTTGACGTTTGTGACTCTCTTTTGGAACACCCGTTTTATAATCTAGCAAATATGCTTTGTTATCTTTAATTGCAATTCTATCTGGAATGTACGTGTTTTTATTTTCATCAATTATACTAGTTTCATTAAAAATTCTTGTGTTCTTTGAGTAAAATTTTTCTAACTCTGAATGATTTACAATTGAATTAATAACTTCTTCAATAATAACTACTTGTGATTTATTAATTAAACCTTTTTCTAGAGAAATAGCGATAGACTTACTTACATCTTCGCTTATTTTGATGTAAGATAAAATTTCGTGTAATGTGTTTCCAAATTCGATTGCTTCTGCTTGGATAGTTCCCCACATTAAAGCTTCTTTTTGAGCAATTTTAATAGCGCTTGTTTTGATTTTATTTTGAACAACTTGAATTTCATCTAAGTTAGCAATCACTTCTTCGCTTTCTGAAACTTTAATTGGATTTCCAAACTCATATTCCAATTGACTTTCATTAAAGTTATTATTTAACTGTAGATATTCAATTATATTTGATGAAAGCGTATTAGGTAAATCTCCATTTTTATTAATTTTAATTTCTGAAATAACATATAATTGCTCAACTGCTCTTGTAAAAGCAACATACAAAACATTAATGTTATCTAATATTTCTTCTTGATTTTTTTCTTGGTAAATTCTACTTGCGTCATCACTATAACTTAATACGTCTTTTTTATTATCAATTAACACTTTAGAAAAATTAATAGTTGGATTTTCTAAAGGAATCCAAAGTTTATTTCGATTGTTTTTTGAGTAATTATCATTAGCAAAAGGATAAATCACCACAGGAAATTCTAATCCTTTTGATTTATGAATCGTCATTATTTTAATCGCATTATTTCCATCAGGAGAAGGAATGCTTTTTTTGTAACCTGTTCTTTCCCAATAATCAATAAAATCTGCAATACTTGATTGTGCTTTTATGTGTCTTTCTAAAACCAAATCTAAGAAGTATTGAACATAAGAATTATTTGCTTTTTTCTTTACAAAGGCTGAAACAATAATTTCTACTACTTCATACAATGACTTTTTTCTACAAGCACTAAAATCAATTGCAACATCATATTTTTCCAAGGCAAGTTTTAAATTTTCTTCTGAAACATGAAGATTTTGATTAATTAAGCCATGAATGTCTTCAGAAGATTGCAAATATTTACCTACATAATACAACATGTTAAACTTTGCATCTGCATCAAATTTGTTGTTGATATACTTTAATACGTTTATAATCAACTTAACTTCAGTAGCATTTTGAATTAATAGCGTTTCAGAAGATAAAATCGGAATTTTATTTTCGGTTAAATAATTAGCCAATAAAACTCCATTAGATTTCGTTCGTGTAAGCAGAACAATGTCTTTGTATTGAAATCCGTTTTTTAGAACTTTTTCAATCGTAAATAATGATTGTTTTAAATATTTTGTGTTTTTATCATCGTCTTCCTCTCCATCATTAACCTCAACATTATCGGAAGTATCAATGAACGAAATATTAGCATAACCACCCTTTTTATTGGTTTTATTTTGATGGCTGTTGTGCAAATATAAATCTACGTAATCCGGGTTTTCTAATTTGCTTGAAATGTACTTAAAAAAATCATTATTAAAATCAATTACTTCACTATAACTTCTATAATTTGTATCTAAAATTATAGTTTCTTTATCTTTATTTGAAAACGGATTTTCGTCTTTACTCAAAGAAATAAATTGTTCTGCTTTTCCACCACGCCAACGATAAATCGCTTGTTTTGGGTCACCAACTAGCATTAGTGTTCCTGCAACTCCATTTTCTTCACTAGAAAGAGCATTGTCAACTAACGGAATTAAATTTTTCCATTGTAAAACTGAAGTGTCTTGAAATTCATCTATAAAAAAATGACGATACCTGTCACCCATTTTCTCATATATAAAAGGAGCTGGTTGATTTTGGATTTCTTTATTGATTATCTCATTAAATTCAGAGATTGACAAAATGTTTTGATCGGTTTGAATTTTTCTAAACTCTTTATTAATTGAATTTAGTAATGATAAAGGATAAATGTTTTTATTAAAAGCTTCAAGCAAGAAAATATTTTGATATTCTTTATAGGCTAATTGCAGTTTTTGTAAAATATCTGGCAAAACACTTTCTATCAAGTCTTTATCTTTTGCTGTTTTGTTAATTTGAACTTGCTCAACTTCTAAAAATTTTTTTATGTCAGATGCTGGAAGATTTCCTTCTATAATTTTACCTAAATGGCTTGGAAAAGTTTTCCTTGAAAAAGATTCTATGGCTATTCCGTTATCATTAATCAAACTCAATCCTTCTTGGGCTAAAATTGACGCTTGTTTTTTATACTTTTCAATCTGACCTATAATTACCTTTTTGGTTTCAACAAAGTCAGCAATTGTTTTATTTTCAAAGTCTTTTAGCTCGTGTTTACTATCTTCATTTGTTAATAATTTACTTGCATTTAATAATTCATATGTAATATCCCAATTCTTATCATCATCTGTATTATTTCTAGAGAAGTCTAAAAGTAATTTAGTTAATTCCTCATCTTCACCGGCTTTAGAAATCACAATTTCAATAGCTTCTTGCATAAGCAAATCAGTTTCTAAAGAGATATCAAAATCTAAAGGAATATTTAATTCATGCGAAAAAGATTTAATGATTTTTAACGTAAATCTGTCAATAGTTGAAATATCAAAAGCAGTATAATTATGAATAATACTTTTAATAATGACTTTTGACTTATCTTTAATCGTAGCAATGCTTAAACTTGTTTCATTTGCTACATCCATTAATAAATCGTTCGCTTTTTCTGAAGTTTCGTCTTTAGAGAACTCTAACAAGTAGAAAATGATTCTAGATTTCATTTCTTCTACTGCTTTATTGGTAAAAGTTATGGCTAGAATCTTTCTATAAGCTTCATTTGAGGATGATTTTAATAAAATTTTAATATACTCTTTCGATAAAGTATAGGTTTTACCGGAGCCCGCAGAGGCATTATAGATTGAAAAGGAGGCTTTATTTTGTGTCATATATTTAAATCTTATGAAACTATAAGAAAATTGTATTATGTATTTAACGGCTTATTTTGTAAATTTGAATAAAAATAATACTAATCTATTTAAAAAACTATATTATGGCTTTTGAATTACCAAAATTACCTTATGCATATGATGCATTAGAACCACATATTGATGCTAGAACTATGGAAATACACCATACAAAACATCACAATGGATATACAACAAACTTAAACAACGCAATTGCAGGAACTGAATTAGAAGGAAAATCGATTGAAGATATTCTTAAAAATTTAGATATGAGCAATGCTGCTGTTAGAAATAATGGTGGTGGATTTTTTAATCACTGTTTATTTTGGGAAGTAATGTCGCCAAACGGTGGTGGATTACCAACAGGAGATTTAGCTACTGCAATTGATGCAGACTTTGGATCTTTTGAAAATTTTAAAAATGCATTTGCTAAAGCTGGAGCAACTCAATTTGGATCAGGTTGGGCTTGGCTTTGTGTGAAAGATGGAAAATTAGAAGTTTGTGGAACTCCAAATCAAGATAATACTTTAATGCCAGGTGTTGGTTGCGGAGGAACTCCAATTTTAGGAATGGATGTTTGGGAACATGCTTACTATTTACATTATCAAAACAGAAGACCAGATTATATTGAAGCTTTCTTTAATGTAATTAATTGGGATGAAGTTGCCAAAAGATATGCTGCTGTTAAATAAACAGTGGTTAACTATAAAAGAAAAAAGGGCTGAAGAATTATCTTTAGCCCTTTTTTTATTTGAAATTGTTTGATTATACTAAATAAAAAAGGTGGAAATTAATCCACCCTTTTTGCCCCAAATCTACCATAAACTTAACCTACTAATTATATGGTCTACCAAAGATATGTAAAATACTTTTATCTTCAAACTTTATACGAGTATTTTTTTTTGTTATTAACAATTTTATTTTTAATATGCTCTTGCATCGTTTCCTTCATAGAAGTTCAAAAAAGCTCTATTTACTACCCTATTACCCCCAAAAGTAGGATATTCACCAGTAAAATACCAATCTCCTAAATTTTTTGGACAAGCTTTATGTAAGTTTTCAACATTTTGAAAAATGATTTTTACTTGTGCTTTGACTGATTTAGAAGTTAGCATTTCTGAAATTTTATCTGAAATTTCTTCATTAGTAAATGGAGCGTATAACTCTTTTACATAATTGATTACTTCTTTATCAGCAAAAAGCTCTTGTTTCTTTGATTTTGCGTAAACTTCATCCACAATATGATATAGATTTCTTTCTTTTAACAACGCTAAAGTGGCTTTAAAAGCAATTAATCCTTCGAGTTTTGCCATATCAATTCCGTAGCAATCTGGATAACGAATTTGTGGTGCTGATGAAACAACAACAATTTTTTTAGGATTCAGTCTATCCATCATTTTAATGATACTTTTCTTTAGAGTTGTTCCTCTAACGATACTATCATCAATAATCACTAAATTATCTGTTGGTTTTATTACACCATAAGTCACATCATATACGTGAGCGACTAAATTATCTCTACTACTATCCTCAGTAATAAATGTTCTTAATTTAGCATCTTTAATGGCAATTTTTTCAGTTCTAATTTTTACAGAAAGAATTTCTTCTAATTTTTCTTTAGTTATCGTCTTTCTATTATCTAGGATATATTTGTTTTTTCTTTTGTTTAAGAAATCTTGAGCAGCTTCTACCATTCCGTAGAAAGAAGTTTCTGCTGTATTTGGAATAAATGAAAAAACTGAATTATCTGTATCGTTATCAATGGCATCTAAAACTGCTGGTAAAATTAGCCTTCCTAATTCTTTACGTTCTTGATAAATTTCAGCGTCACTACCTCTTGAAAAATAAATTCTTTCAAACGAACATGCTTTCTTTTCAGTAGCTGGAATAATTTCTTCTAGTGAAATTGAACCATTCTTTTTAACAATAATTGCTTTTCCTGGATCTAATTCTTTTACTTTTTCAAAAGGCACATTAAAAACTGTTTGAATAACGGGTCTTTCTGAAGCTACAACAGCAATTTCATCATCAGCATAATAATACGCTGGTCGAATTCCTGCTGGATCTCTAAAAACAAATGCATCACCATGACCTAATAAACCAGCCATTGCATAACCACCATCCCAATTTTTAGAAGCTTTTCGTAATATTTTAGCAATATCTAATTGTTCAACAATTACTTGAGAAGCATCACGTTTAGAAAGCCCCTTTTCTTTACACTGTTGATAAATTTCTGTAACATCTTCGTCCAAAAAATGTCCGATTTTTTCCATTACAGTAACTGTATCTGCTAATTCTTTTGGATGTTGTCCTAATTCTACCAAACTTTGAAACAACTCCTTTACGTTAGTCATATTAAAGTTTCCGGCAACAATAAGGTTTCTGTGCATCCAATTATTTTGACGTAAGAATGGATGAACGCTTTCGATACTGTTTTTACCAAAAGTTCCATAACGAACGTGACCCAAAAACAATTCACCTATATATGGAATATGTTGTTTTTGAAGTTCTGCTGAATTATATTCTGGGTGTAATACTAACTCTTCGTTAATTCTTCCATTAATTTGAGCAAAAATATCTTGAATTGGACTCGCCTCATTTGAACGAATACGACTGATGTATCTTTCTCCCGGATTTAAATCTAATTTAATGCTAGCTAAACCTGCACCGTCTTGTCCGCGATTGTGTTGCTTTTCCATCAAGAGATACATTTTCTCTATTCCGTAAAAAGCTGTACCATATTTTTCTTTATAGAAATCTAATGGTTTTAATAGCCTTAGTAAAGCAATTCCACATTCGTGTTTAATAGCATCACTCATAATAGTAGTGTGTTGTTGTTGTTATTATTGTTTAATGTTATAAAAAATGCCTCGAGACTTCGAGGCATAAATTTACGATAATTCTATATCAAATTGTGTTAAGGCTTGAAATTGTTGCAAGCGCGAATGAACTTCTTCTTTTTCAAGATTTTCCATTCGTTCGGTCCCAAATTTCTCAACACAGAATGAAGCTAAATTAGAACCATATATAATTCCGTTCTTCATGTTGTCGAAAGAAACGTTTTCACTTTGTGCAATATATCCAGAAAAACCACCTGCAAAAGTATCACCTGCTCCAGTTGGATCAAATACTTCTTCTAATGGCAAAGCTGGTGCGAAGAATACGTTTTTACCTTCAAAAAGTAATGCTCCGTGTTCTCCTTTTTTAATAACTACATATTTTGGACCCATTGTATGAATCTTTGCTGCAGCTTTTACTAATGAATATTCTCCAGATAATTGACGAGCTTCTTCATCGTTGATTGTTATTACGTCTACCCGTTTAATTACATCCATTAATTCTGGCAAAGCACAATCCATCCAAAAATTCATAGTATCTAAAACAATTAATTTTGGAGTTGAAGTCATTTGCTCTAATACACTTGATTGAACTAAAGGATGTAAGTTTCCTAACATAACAACTTCAGCATCTTTAAAGTCATTTGGCACAACTGGATCAAAATCGGCTAAAACGTTTAATTGAGTTTCTAAAGTATCTCTTGAATTTAGGTCGTTATGGTATTTTCCACTCCAAAAAAATGTTTTTCCACCTTTTACAACTTCAATTCCTGAAATATCAATGTTTTTATTGGTTAATAAATCTAAATATTCTTGTGGAAAGTCATCTCCAACTACAGAAACAATTGCCGATTTTACGTTAAAAAACGAAGCAGAAAATCCAATATAAGTTGCTGCTCCACCAAGTATTTTATCGGTTTTTCCAAAAGGAGTTTCAATAGCATCAAAAGCTACGGTTCCTACAATTAATAATTTATTCATTGTTTATAATTTGAAATAAGGCGCAAAGATA
>JBLHNH010000066.1:0-13844 GCA_047622645.1 Flavobacterium sp. | reverse complement strand
TAGGTTCCACTATAATCTCATCTGCAATTATTAAATTGTTAGAAGGTTGAATATTTAAACCACCGGCACTTTTTACCCTTAAATTTTTCCCATAAGCAGTATAAGCAGCCCCACTAATTACTGTGTTGTTTGGTATAACCACACAACTATTTATTGTAGGAATTCCGTTAGGCTTCCAATTGCTTGCTACATTCCAATTCGTTGTAACACCTTGCCAAACCTTTGTGTTGTTAGTAACTGTTAATGGACTAGAGACTGAACAACCATTAGATAAAGTAACTGTTCCAGTAAATGTCCAAGAAGCTAATTCTAGTTGAGCAGCTGTTGGCTTTATATATAAATTTGATACAGATTGTGTTGTGTATGGTATAGTGGCAGATGCGTCAATGTATGCATCTACTGTTGCTCCACTCCAGGTAAAAGCAGCTGTTAACGGTTTAGTTCCAAATAATCTTACATCATCAATTGCCCAACCATCATCCCAAGTTGCTCGGTAATTAAAACGAATCTTTATATTACTTTGTCCTATGTATGCATTCATGCTTATAGTTACATCCTGAAATTTTGAAGGAGAACCTAAATCTGAATTATAAGTTGCTATTACATTTGGATTTGTCCAAGTTCCACCACCATCAGTAGAAACTTGTACTCTACCAGAATCGCCACCAAAGTAAGAATAGTAATGTCTAAATGTTAAAGTTAAAGATGTGAATGTACTTGTATTTATAGATGCAGTTGTAGTAAGATTAGTTTCTATGTTAGAATCTTGATAATCAGATGTAGTAAATGCAAACCTGTTTCCAATGCTTCCAGAGCTCAAGGCAGGTTTAAATACAGTAGTTGTAGTAGGTTGGTATGTACTTGTTTTTATGCTCCATGGAGAATCTGCTCCACCATTAGTGTTAGTTGGTGTAGTTGAAGAAAAAATTCCCAAACCACCTTCAAAGCCTTCATTGATTAGGTTTACTTCTTCCGTGTCACCTGATGCCGAAATTGTAATGATAGTATTGTCTCCACAAACAATTGGTGCAGCTGGTGTAAAAGTAATATTTGTTGTAGGTTTGATGGTAGCTTTAACTGGAGTTTTAATTAATGATTCACAAGGGGAAGCATTTATTGCTGTAACATAGTATGTTCTTGTTGTTGAAATTGATGGTGTATTCCAAGAACCAGTTGCTGTTGTAGCTAAAGGAACTGTGTCTGTACTATTTGCATACCAATTGTACCCTGTTGTTGAGCCAGTACTAACTGCGCCCAAAGTTACGGTTCCAGTTCCACAATTTGAACCATCTGTAACGGATGTTATTTTAGCAGCACAATCATTAACAATATTTAATGTATAGTCTTCTGTTTCTCCGTAATCGTAGCTGTTACAAGGGGTAATAGTACTTGCCGAAGAAATGAAAGCTCTTGTTTTAATTCTCATTCTGTAGTTTCCTGCCACAACACCAGATGGTATAATAAACCCATAAGTTGTGTCTCCAGTTGCTATAGAACCTGTGTCATAAACCAATTCATTAGCGTCATTGAAGTCATAATCATTATTCCAATCCACATAGGTTTTAATAAACTGACTGCTTCCAGCAAGATTTATTTCAATATTTACAGGACCTAAGGGTGCTTGAGATGCTATTGTAATGCCACTATAGTTTCCATATCCACTAGTTGAATAAGTTGTAGGAAGATTTGAAGCGTCAGCTAAGGTTCCGACTGCTCTAACACCACTAATATAAACACTAGTTTGCGATGTAGTAGGAGTGCAATAAACGGGTATACCTGCTATTGTAGAACATGAAATAGTAAGATTAAATCCAGTACAATTATTAGAACCATCAGAATAGAACTGGACAGTTAATGATCCTGTTAATGACGTTATAGATGGGACAGCAATTGTCGTGCAACTTGTGCCGCTTCCATGTGGAAAACCACCCCATAAAATTGTTCCTGCTGTACCAACACCATCATATATGGTCATATAGTCATAACCACCTTCAGCTGTTATTGAACCAGTAACTGTAGAGAAATTACCTACAACTGATGGGTTTATAACTGTGTATCCATTTGAGTTGTTTGCATAATTTCCTGCGCTACCTCCATTATCGTATAGGGTACCTGAACAAGTAACAATTGAGTTATTTCCTGATGCTGGTACATTTAAATGTGTTGTTGTATTATTGGTTAACGGACTTGTAGTTCTGTATTGAGGTTGTCCTGAACATCCACTGTTGTATGCAAAAACCCAGTACCAATATTGTGTACCACTAGTTAATGGGGAATCTGTAAAAGTTGTTGCATTATTTGATTGCACTATAAAACCTCCAAGGGCATTTGTTCCAGCAGTATATGAGGTACCGTTTGTAGGGTTTGTTGGAGCTGTTGCAGAAGTAGTTCTAATTATTAAATACCCATTTGCAGAAGCTGATGCAGTAAAATTTCCATTAACAGAAGTTAGATTAGGTGTTAAAACTAAAGCAGTTGGTTGAGTACTTGGTGTAACACAAGCAGGTAGAGTATAATTTATTTGAACATATCCTTGCGCACCATTTCCACCTGTATTGCTTCTTCTTGCACCTGAACCACCACCACCATAATTTGAACCAGTGCCTCCATCACTGTTTGAGGTGTAACCAACAGCACCGTTACCACCAAATAGAGTTGAGCCAGTTCCTGGTGTTACTCCACTTGCAAAGCCTCCATTAGCTGTAGTTCCTGCACCACCACCACCAGCTCCACTAGCAGTAGTTGTTCCGTTTCCTCCATTTCCACCGCTTCTAACCACTACATTTCCAATTGCACCCGATGTATTTCCTACTCCACCTATACGTGGTGCTATATTTGCAGCTTGTCCTCCATTTCCCCCATTAGCTCTTACATGAATTGTTCCTAACAGTGTCACTTCTGACAGACCGCCAGCGTTTCCATTTACATAATTATTGTTGTTAGGAGCAGCAGTAATTCCTGCCACAGTAACTGTGTAAACTTGACCTGGTGAAACCGATATTGTTGATCTAGCATATTGTCCTCCTGCACCACCTCCAGCACCTTGATCGTTGCTGTTTCTTCCAGAACCTCCTGCACCACCAGCTCCAATACAGTCAATGGTTATACTAGTTACTCCGGCAGGAACTGTAAAAGTGCCTGAAGTCGTGTATGTAGTTGATGATTGACCAAAAGATAGTGTAGTTATTGCAAAAAAAGCAAAAATGAAGAATAATTGTTTCTTAAAAGAATTCAAAAGGGCATTTGAATTGCTACTAATGGTCGGGTTTGGGTAACTTTTTTTCATAATAAAGTAGGTATCAACTAAAAAATAATAACCTAATACTTCAAAAATCATGAAAAATCAAAAGGACTTACTTTGCCCTAATAATATTTTATGTGTCTGATTTTATTGCTATTATCTTTAAATTCTTTGCGAAATTATAATATAATTTTCTACTCTCAATAAAATTGTTGTGATTACATTTTTTAAATCGTTTAAGCTACTAAATAATCCGATAAATGGTTTTTTGCGATTAATTAATCATATATACTTATTGTTTAAAAGGTATTTTAATTATTTAAAACGTCAAAATTAGTTGTAGTGATAGATTTTTTTATTTTTGTGAATAATAGTTGTTCTCAGTTATTTGATAAAGAAGGAGTTGTTTTATAGTAAGGTATTTATGTGTACGTAATTTTAGAAATAAATACTATTTATCAACCTCCAACAAGTTCTATTAGTTATTATATTTGTATTGTTAAATTAGTATCTTGTAACATTTAAAGTAGAGTCATAAAATTGTAGTAAAGAATTCTAGAAAATAGATTTACAGATAAAGTGTAATTAAAGCAGTCTAAAATCTATTGGCTACTTTTTTTTGATTATAACGATGGGATTTGTAATTTTGTAAAAATGAAAATTAATACTCAAAAAATAGCTATAAATAATACTAATGTCGAACTATACATTAGAAGGGAAGACTTAATTCATCCTTTAATTTCGGGTAATAAATTTAGAAAACTTAAGTATAATTTAATTCAAGCCAAAAGCGAAAATCAATCAACATTGCTAACCTTTGGAGGTGCTTTTTCTAATAATATTTTAGCTGTTGCTTCTGCAGGTTTTGAAAATAATTTTAAAACAATTGGTGTAATTAGAGGAGAAGAATTAGTGTCTAAAATTGAAGAAAATCCAACCTTAAAAAAGGCACAAGAACTTGGTATGCAATTTAAATTTGTTTCTAGAGAAGAATATAGAAATAAAACAAATAAAGAGTTTTTAGCTGCTTTACAAAGTGAATTTGGCTCGTTTTACCTTTTGCCAGAAGGAGGTACAAATGAATTAGCTATAAAAGGTTGTGAAGAGATATTAACAAATGAAGATAGATCCTTTACCCACGTTTGTTGCTCAATTGGCACAGGTGGTACAATTTCGGGTATTATTAATTCAAGTTTTACTAATCAACAAATTGTTGGATTTCCATCATTAAAAGGTGATTTTATTTCAAATGAGATTAGTAACTTTGCAAAGAAATCTAATTGGAATATAATTTCTGACTATCATTTTGGTGGATACGGTAAAATAAATGATGAGTTAATTCGTTTTATAAATGATTTTTATTTAAAACACAACATACCGTTAGATCCAATATATACTGGAAAAATGATGTTTGGAATTGATGATTTAATTCAAAATAATTATTTTCCTAACGGAAGTAACATTTTAGCTATTCATACAGGTGGATTGCAAGGTATTGAAGGCATGAATACTTTATTGGAAAAACAAAAAAAAGAAACAATAAATAAATGAAATTTAAAATTGCCCTAATCGCTATTTGTACGCTATTTTTAGTAAGTTGTGGCTCACAAAAAGTTAGAACAACAAGCTCAAAAAAGCCAACTAAAAAAACTACTGTAGCTGCAAAAACTAAAGTTAATAAAAATGAACAAGAAAAGTTAGAAGCTACTTCTTTTGTTGTGGTATCTTTTGAAAACGTAGAGGAATATATTTCTTGGTTTAAAAATACAGCTATTAGTAATATGATTAATTATAAAGTTCCGGCAAGTATTACATTGGCTCAGGGAATTTTAGAATCTGGTGCAGGAAAAGGGGAGTTGTGTAAAAAAGCAAACAATCATTTTGGTATTAAATGTCATGTTGGTTGGCAAGGAGAAAGTGTTCATCATGATGATGATGAATCGCAAGAATGTTTTAGAAAATACAATCATCCGGCAGAATCGTATAGAGATCACTCCATGTTTCTAACATCTAGAAGCCGATATAAGTTTTTGTTTGATTTTAGAGCGAATGATTATAAAGCTTGGGCTCAAGGTTTAAAAGATGCGGGTTATGCAACGGATCCAAAATATCCAGCAAAACTTATAACAATCATAGAAAGGTATCAATTGTACAAGTTTGATAACGAAACTTTAGGTTTGACAAACGATGAAACTGTTTATGAGAGCCCTAAAAAAGAAATTGGCAATTCAGAATATGCAGTTGTTAAAGGAGATACGTTGTATTCAATTTCTAAAAAATACAGTATTTCGATTGAAAATTTAAAAAGTAAAAATAATATTTCTGACAATGCCATTTCTATTGGTCAGATTTTAAAGATAAAATAATGGTATATAAAAGAAGTAGCGAATTATTTATTGAAGCTAATAAAGTGATTCCAGGAGGTGTAAATTCACCAGTTAGAGCGTTTAAATCTGTTGGAGGAACACCAATATTTGTAAAAAGCGCAAAAGGACCATATTTATATGATGAAGACGGAAATAAATTAATTGATTATATTAATTCTTGGGGACCAATGATTTTAGGTCACGCACACGAACCAGTAATTAATGCAATAACTGAAAGAGCAAAATTGGGAACCTCTTTTGGAATGCCAACAGAACTTGAAACAAAAATTGCCGAACTAGCAGTTTCAATGGTGCCAAATATTGATAAGATTCGATTTGTGAATTCGGGAACAGAAGCATGTATGAGTGCTGTTCGCTTAGCTCGTGGTTATACCAAAAGAGATAAAATAATAAAATTTGCAGGATGTTATCACGGACATTCAGATTCGTTTTTAATTCAAGCGGGTAGTGGAGCTATTACTTTTGGTTCGCCAAATAGTCCTGGAGTAACAGAAGGAACAGCAAAAGACACTTTATTAGCTACGTATAATGACATTGATAATGTTAAAGCATTGTTTGAAGCTAATAAAAACGAAATAGCAGCTATAATTATTGAACCAGTAGCCGGTAACATGGGCTGTATTACTCCTAAAGAAGGCTTTTTAGAGTCGTTAAGAGTACTTTGTGATGAATCGGGCACATTGCTAATCTTTGACGAAGTAATGACTGGATTTCGGTTAGCAAAAGGTGGTGCACAAGAATTATATGGCATCAAAGCAGATATTGTTTGTTTCGGAAAAGTAATTGGTGGTGGTTTGCCAGTTGGAGCTTTTGCTGCAAAAACAGCAATAATGGATTATTTAGCACCAATTGGTCCCGTTTATCAAGCAGGAACATTGTCTGGAAATCCATTAGCAATGGCTGCAGGGTATGAAATGCTAAAAGAATTAAATTCAGATAAAGAAATCTACAAGAGATTACAAGAAAAAACGGCTTACTTGCATAAAGGAATTCATAAAGTTCTATCCGACAAAAATATTGAATTTACTATAAACCGAGTTGGTTCAATGATTTCAGTACATTTTGATAAAAATGAAGTGTATGATTTTGAATCAGCAAAAAAAGGTGATAATGAAAGTTTCAAAAAGTTTTTTCACGGTTTGCTAAAAGAAGGAATTTACATTGCTCCATCAGCTTACGAAACTTGGTTTATCACCGATGCTTTGTCTTATAAAGACTTAGATTTTACAATAAATGCGGTAAATAAAGTAGCAGATAGTTTATAAAATAGAGTATTTAAATAAAAATGAAAGGTTAGAGTATTTAGCAAAAGTAATATCTGTTGTTCTGTCTAAAACATTTGATTTACTGTATGTTCTAATTCCTAAAGTGTATTTTTTGTAGCTATAATTTACTCCAAAAGCAAAATTATATAACATAGAGTTTGTCATTTTAAGATTTCTGTATATAACTAAAGATTCATCTTCTCTACTATATTCAACTTTATTATCACCAACTCCCATTTTAATATTGTAAATAGCATCAATACTGATTTTTGAATTTTCATTTAAATAAAAATAATGCCTTAGACCTGGAGCTAGTTGAATGTAGTTATACTGTACAGTTACGTCTTGTTTTTCATATAAAGAAAAACCCTTATCATCTGTTAAAACAGCATTATTTTTATAAGTATTAAAAGAAGTTTCAATAAAAGCAGCCCATTTGTTGTTGTTGTATGGAAAGACTAATTCAAGTTCTAATCCTGCTCCAAGGGTTGTTTTATTGTCAAAATTTTTAGAATATAAAGAACGATTATTGTTTGATAATTCTAGAGAACTAAAATTTCCAGCAATTAAGGCTTTAATGTTGGTTTTTGTTTTCTTTGAAGATTTGTACGTTACATATTCAGAGTCTGAACATTCATTGTATTCTTTAAAATATTTCACAAGACTTGTTTCAGTATAAGAAGTTTTGTAGATTTTTTCTCTATTCATGTTACAGTTTACACCGTTGAATAATTGCTTTAAATATTCATTATTAGTTAAAACAGTTGTATAAGCATAAACTTTATCTCCATCTTCTCTCATTTTAGCGGCATCTATTTCATTAACTTTATATTTTTTATATACTAATTCTTCTATTTCTTGAGATGAATTGTTAAAAAAGTATTTTCCATAGACACCATAATTCATTAAATACAACGAAGATTTACCTTCTAATAATACTTTTAATAATAATTCTTTTTTCTCAAAAATAGGGTCCTTTATATATCCGATTTCTGAAAGTGCATTTGCTGAAATATCAATATTTACATTAAATTTTTTGTATTTAGAAAAGCCATAAATTTCAAATTCTTTTAAATTATCAGAATTAACATAAATGTTATCAGCATCTTCTATGTTTTTTTTGAAAATAATTTCTGATGGATTATTTTTCCAATCAAGATTTTTTATAAATCCTTCATGTTTAACGTTGTTTAGATCCATATAACTTCCTGATTCAAAATTTGTTTGTGCCAAAGTTAAAACACTAGAAAAGAGCATAAAAAAAAGTAATTTTGTTTTCATAAAAGAGAATTAGTTTAGGTATAAAAAAATAAGCATAAAAAAAATGAAGTTCTTAAACTTCATTTTTTTTATGCTTAAAGTAAAAATGTTTTAATTTTTGATTAACTTTTTATAAAGAACTGCATCAGATCTTAACTTTTCCATTTCATTAGCGTCTAAAGTCGCAGCTAATTTATGTTCTATAAGATCAGATATTACCTTAATTCTTTCTTCAGATATTCCTTCGGTTAATAAAACATGATGTTTTTCAACAAATAAATTTTGTAAGTCTTTTACAATCGGCCCACTAATTTCTAAATATTGAACTAATGCTTGTGCATCTTCTTTTCCTAATTCTTGAGCAGTTTTTCCTTCTTGTGCATTTGCATTAAAAGAAAGTGCTGCTATAAATACAAAAAGAGCTATTATTTTTTTCATGGTACTTGGTTGTTTTTTATTTTGAAAGTCAAATCTAACTATTTTTTTTTAATTTCAAAATAATATAGCTACTTTTTTATTTACTTATTCTTATTTATTTGATCTTTTTTCTTTCATTTTTTCTTTTCTATCACCCATTTTTTCTTTTCTTTCTTCTTTCGTAGCTTCCCATTTTTTGTATTGGTCACCTGTTAAAATGGTTTTCATTTTTGCATCAATAGCTTCTTTTTTCTTATCCATTTTTGCTTTCATTGCTTCCCTTTGCTCTTTGGTAGCTTTTTCAGCAGTTTCTTTCATCTCTTTTCTTTTTTCCATCATTTCATCTCTATCTTCTTTTTGAGAATTTAAAAGTTCTTTGACTTCTTTTTGTTGTTTTTCATTCAAATTAAGATCTGCTGTCATTTTCTTAACCTGCATTTCAGTTCTTTTTTCGGGAGTAATTTCTTTAAAATCTCCTCTTTTGCCTTTTCCTTGTGCAAATGTTGTTAATCCAACAACTAATAATGCTACTACAATTAATTTTTTCATTTTTATAATCTTTTAAAGTTTGATGATAAGACAATTTTTTTATTAAAAGGTTTAAAACAGTAACAATATTTTATAAAAAAAAGAGGAATTCTGATTGAATTCCTCTTAAGTATTAATTAAAACTGTTTTTATTATTTCAATTCCACAATTTTTCCGTCACCTTCAATTCGTACAGAAGTCATGTTGTTTTTTGCCAATCCTTTCATAGCAGCATCCCATTTTTTTCCACTTAAAGCAGCTTTTGTTTTAAGTTCGGCTAAATCCATTTCGTTTCCGTTTTTAGCTAATAAGTCTAATATCATTTTTTCTTCGTCAGATAATTCAACTTGTTTTTTCTCTGGACGCATTTGAGGAAAAAACAAGACCTCTTGTATCGATTGATTATTCGTTAAGAACATTATTAATCGATCCATTCCAATTCCTAATCCAGAAGTTGGAGGCATACCGTATTCTAATGCACGTAAGAAATCTTCATCAATAATTCCAGTTGCTTCATCGTCACCTTTTGCAGCTAAAGCCATTTGATTTTCAAAACGATTTCTTTGATCAATTGGATCATTTAATTCAGAATAGGCATTGGCAATTTCTTTACCGCAAACCATTAATTCAAAACGTTCCGTTAATTCTGGATTGTCTCGATGTTCTTTACAAAGTGGAGACATTTCTTTTGGATAATCAATAATAAATGTTGGTTGAATAAAGTTGCCTTCACATTTCTCGCCAAAAATTTCATCAATTAATTTTCCTTTACCCATTGTTGCGTCAACAGCAATACCCATTGATTTTGCAGCTTCATATATTTCTTTTTCAGATTTACCCGTAATATCAAAACCTGTAAAATTTTTAATTGCATCAGTCATCGTAACTCTTGCGTAAGGAGCTTTGAAATCTATTTTATGTTCTCCAAAAGTTGCGTCTGTTGTTCCGTTTACTTCATTAGCACAATGTTCTAATAGGTTTTCGGTAAATTCCATCATCCAGTTGTAGTCTTTATAAGCTACATAGATTTCCATTGCAGTAAATTCTGGATTATGAGTTCTGTCCATTCCTTCATTTCTAAAGTTTTTAGAAAATTCATAAACACCATCAAAACCACCAACAATCAATCTTTTTAGATATAATTCATTAGCAATTCTCATATACAAAGGAATATCCAAAGCATTATGATGAGATATAAATGGTCTTGCCGCAGCACCACCAGGAATAGCTTGTAAGATTGGTGTTTCAACTTCTAAATAACCAGCAGTGTTAAAAAAATTACGCATGGCAGTAAAAAGTTTCGTTCTCTTTACAAAAACCTCTTTTACTTTTGGATTTACCACTAAATCAACATAACGCATTCTATAACGTAATTCTGGGTCTACAAAAGCATCATGAATATTTCCTTCAGTATCTGTTTTTGGTAATGGTAACGGACGAAGAGTTTTACTCAACAAAGTTAAATTTGTAACTCTAACCGATTTTTGACCAACTTGCGTTGTAAACATCGTTCCTTCAATTCCTATAAAATCACCTAAATCAATTAGCTTTTTAAATACATCATTATATAAAGTTTTATCTTCACCTGGACAAATTTCGTCTCTATTTACATAAATCTGAATTCGACCTTCACTATCTTGCAATTCGGCAAACGATGCCTTTCCTTGGATACGAGTACTCATCACACGACCAGCTAAAATCACCTTCTTATCTTCTACATATTCAGCTTTAACTTGTTTTGAAGTAGTGTCTACAGGGTATAAATCTGCAGGATAAGGATTAATGCCTAAACCACGAAGTGTGTTCAGTTTTTCTCTTCTAATGATTTCTTGTTCCGAAAGTTGCATAATATTTTATTTTAAGCTTGCAAAGATAAGTTTTAGTTTAGAAGTTTAAAAGTTTATGAGTTTAAAAGTTTTTTCAGAACATCCAAAAATCTAATTATTTAGAAATCTTCTTGTAGCATTAGGCTTGCGCTTGTTTAGTTATGTAATTCCTGCCATACATTCTATCTTTTTTTTCAAAAAAGGATGCCATTCCTGTCAGGGCTATTTGAGAAATCATTTGTATATTTGCAGTGCATTTAATTAAAGCAATGAACAAAAGAATACAACTACAAGATTTAGGTCACAAAGACTATAAAGATACTTGGGATTATCAAGAAGAGCTTTTCAAAGGTATTGTTGATTTAAAAATCAAAAACAGAAGAGAAGAAAGAAATGAGGAAACTCCAAATTATTTTTTATATGTAGAACATCCTCATGTTTATACTTTAGGTAAAAGTGGAGATTTATCGAATTTACTTTTATCAGAAAAACAATTAGCAGATAAAGGAGCAACTTTTTACAAGATAAATAGAGGAGGAGATATTACTTATCATGGACCAGGACAAATTGTAGGTTATCCTATTATAGATTTAGAAAATTTTTTTACAGACATTCATAAGTATTTACGTTTTTTAGAAGAAGCAATAATTTTAACTTTACAGGAATATAATATTTCTTCCTCAAGAAGTGAAGGAGAAACAGGTGTTTGGCTTGGAGTAGGAACGCCATTTGCTAGAAAAATTTGCGCCATGGGTGTTAGAGCAAGTCGTTGGGTAACCATGCATGGATTTGCCTTAAATGTAAATGCCGATTTAGGGTATTTCGATAATATTATTCCATGTGGTATAAAAGGAAAAGCTGTTACTTCGTTAAACGTGGAGTTAGGAGTTGAAAAAGTAAACGAAGAAGAAGTTAAAAATAAAATCCTAAATCATTTTTCAGCCCTTTTTGAAGCAGAATTTTTAGTTTAGTCAAAAGTAAGGCAACTTCAGCAATCAAAATACGGTAAACTTCAGCCAAAAAATTAAATTTTTAATTTTAGTTGTTCTGGTAATAATCTAAACGTCATTCTGTGGTATTTAGTTGTGCCATATTTTCTAATTGCTTCTCTGTGTTCTTTTGTAGGGTACCCTTTGTTTTTTTTCCAATTATACATAGGAAATTCTTCATGAATTTTATTCATATATTCATCTCTATACGTTTTAGCTAAAACAGAAGCTGCTGCAATACTCATATATTTACTATCTCCTTTAATAATTGTTGAAAAAGGAATATCATTTAAGGGTTTAAATCTATTTCCGTCTACAATAATATATAAAGGAGTAGGGTTTAATTTTAAAATACTCTCCTGCATTGCTTTTATGGATGCGTTTAAAATATTTATTTCGTCAATAATTTTTGGTTCAAGGTGCGTAACTGCAAAAGATAAAACTTCTTGTTCAATTATTGGTTTTAATAAATCTCTTTTTTTTTCTGACAATTGTTTGGAATCGTTTAATAATTCGTTTTTAAAATTATTAGATAAAATAACGGCTGCTGCTGTTACCGGTCCAGCAAGACAACCTCTTCCGGCTTCGTCTGTGCCACATTCATACTGAAACTTCGAAAAGTTAAATTTTAACATTACTTTTTTTTGATAAAAATATAATTTTTAACGCAACCTTTTGCATTATTCTGCATCTTTTAAATGTGTTGCAACCACAAAGTTAGTTTTGAAGTAAAAAATTTTAACATAATTAAAAACTAATTATTACTTAATAAAATTTGTTTATTTAAGAAATTATTAAGAAGTTTGCTGAATAACTAACTCAAATAAAATTAATATGAGATCGAAGTTCAAATGGATTTTTACGCTATTAGTAGCGTTTACAATGCAGTTTTCGTTTGCACAAGAGAAAACTGTTTCGGGTAATGTTTCTGATGAATTAGGAACATTAGCTGGTGCAACTGTTGTTGTTCAAGGTTCAAACCGTGGGGTAACAACAGATTTTGATGGAAATTATTCAATTTCTGCAAAACAAGGTGAGATTTTGGAATTTTCTTTCGCAGGAAAGAGAAAATCAACAATGACTGTTGGTCCTGCAAATGTTTATGATGTTGTTTTACAAGAAGGTTTCGTAGGAGACGAGATTGTATTAACAGGTATCGTAGGTGTTGCGAGAAAAGCTGATGCTGTAACTTCAACTTACCAAGTTGTTAAAGCAGAAGAATTAACTCAAGCAGCGAATCCAAATGCTGTACAAGCACTTGCTGGAAAAGTAACTGGTTTACAGATTACGACAACAAGTAATGGTGTTAATCAAACTAACTCAATTGTCTTAAGGGGTAATCGTTCTATTACGGGTAGTAATGAAGCGTTAATCGTTATTGACAATGCAATTTCTTCTGCTACAGTTTTACAAAACTTAGCTCCAGACTCAATTGAGTCTATGAACGTAATTAAAGGTGCTCAAGGAGCTTCTTTGTACGGAGATAGAGGGGTTAATGGTGTAATTGTTGTAACAACAAAAAGAGGTAATGGAGAAGAAAAAGTAAGTGTTACTTTAAACTCTTCTATTGGTTTTGAGAATATCTCATTTATGCCAACTAGACAAGAGCGTTATGGACAAGGTTGGAGTGGACAACACGTAACTTATGAAAATGGTGCTTGGGGTGCAGAATTTGACGGTGTTGTAAGAACAGTTGGTCAGGTTCAAGCTGATGGTACTTATTTTACGGCTCCATATTCTCCAATTGATAAAAACATTAATGAATTCTTTAAAACAGGTACATTGTTTCAAAACGGTATCAGTATTAGTGGTGGTTCATTAGAGAAAGGGTATGTAAGTATTACTGCTAACAAGCAAAATACTGACTTCGTAGTAGACGGTGATAAATTAGATAGATCATCTTTTATTGTAAGAGGTGGTAAAAAAATCGG
>JBLHNH010000065.1:0-14183 GCA_047622645.1 Flavobacterium sp. | reverse complement strand
ACAATGCAGATGCTTATATATCAATAGCTGGAGCAGGAAGAACTATTGATTTAATTATTATTGAACAAATTGAAAAACAAGCTCCTTTTTTAAAAGCTGAAACCGAAGAAAATTTCAAAACCTTAAAAGAAGGCAAACCTTTTGAATTAAAAAACCAAATGTTGGCTTCCATTTTTAGAGAAAGCGTTCAGCCTTATATGATTTCTTGGATGAAATACAATCCACAAGAAGAAATTAAAAAACTAAAAATACCTATTCTTATCCTTAATGGTACTAAAGATATTCAAGTTTCAGAAAGTGAGGCTAAATTATTGCACGAGGCCAATCCAAAATCTGAATTAAAAATTATTGATAAAATGAATCATATTTTTAAAGAAATCAACGCAGACGAGGAAAATATAAAATCCTATTCGAATCCAGATTTACCTATTATGAACGAATTGTCTCAAATTATTAATTCATTCATAAAATCACTTTAAATTGTAACATTTTTCAATAAATAACTACTTATCGGTACTATTAAATTTTCAGCACAAAAAAAAACTGAAATTCTGAAATAAATTCAGAACAAGTAAAATCAAAAACATGAAAAAAATAATTCTAACGCTTGCACTAGCAAGTTTCTTATTTAGTTGTAAAACAGCAACCACAACTACTTCAAAACAAAATGATGTAGAGGTTACTATTGATTTAGTTAATGTAAAAGAAGATAAAGTAATGGTTAGCATTATGGCTCCAACCTTTACAACTGAAACTGCTACATTTAACATTCCTAAAATCGTTCCTGGAACTTATTCTGATGACGATTATGGTAAATATATTGACGACTTAAAAGCTTTTGACACTAAAGAAAATCCTTTAAGAGTTACAAAACTAGATGTCAATTCTTACACAATTAGTGACGCTACTAAACTTTCAAAAGTAACTTATTTAGTAAATGATACTTATGATATTGAAAAAGGTGGTGGATTTGGAAACTCTTCTGATGTGTTTTCTCCTGCAGGAACAAACATAGATGCTGGAAAAAACTTCATGTTAAACTTACACGGATTTGTAGGTTACTTTACAACAAAAGAAGAAGTTACCTACAACTTAACGGTAAATCACCCTGCAACTTTATTAGGAGTTTCTGCTATGAATGATTTAGATGCTTCTGATACAAAAGATGTTTTTGTAGCTTCAAAATATGCTTCTTTGGTTGAAATGCCAATAATGTATGCAAAACCAGATTTTACTTCTTTCATGGTTGATGATATGGAAATTATCATTTCCGTTTATTCTCCAACAGGAAAATATACAGCGAAAGAAATTACACCTTACATGGAAAACATGATGCGTGCTCAAAAGAAATTCTTAGGAAAATTTGACGCCACAAAAAAATACGCAATCTTATTATACCTTTCAAGTATGACTCCAACTGATGCAAAAGGATTTGGCGCATTAGAACATCCAACTTCTACAACAGTAGTTATGCCAGAAGTTATGGAACTAGAGATGCTTCAAGAACAATTAAAAGATGTAGTTTCTCACGAATTTTTTCATATTGTAACTCCATTAACAGTCCACTCGAACGAAATTCAATATTTTGACTTTAATAAACCTCAAATGTCTGAACATTTATGGATGTATGAAGGTGTAACTGAATATTTTGCCAACTTATTTCAAGTAAATCAAGGTTTAATTGATGAAGATGCTTTCTACGAAAGAATGTCAGAGAAAATTGCTCAAGCTGCAAATATGAATGACAAAATGAGTTTTACTAAAATGAGTAAAAACGTTTTAAAAGATCCTTACAAAGATCAATATGTAAACGTATATCAAAAAGGTGCTTTAATTGCAATGTGTTTAGATATAGAAATTAGAGAAAAAAGTAACGGTCAAAAAGGTATTTTGCAATTAATGCAAGATTTATCTAATGAATATGGAACTAAAAAAGCTTTTAAAGATGAAGAATTATTTAGTAAAATAACTGAATTAACATATCCAGAAATTGGCGCTTTCTTAAACAAATATGTTGCAGGTGAAACACCAATTCCTTACGCAGATTATTTTGCAAAAATGGGAGTGACTGAATCTAAATTAGAAGCAACTGGAAATCCATTTTTAGTAGGTGGAAATCAACCAATTATTTCATACAATCCACAAACAAAAGAATTTTTCTTTTTACCAGAAATTGAAATCAATTCATTCATGAAAGAGTTAGGATTAAAAAATAACGATATTATTGTTGAAATTAATGGAACAATACAAGATTTAAATAACATCAATCAAACGGTAATGAGTTCTTTTAGTTGGAAAGATGGTGATGCAATCACTATGAAAATTAAACGTGATGGAAAAGAAATAAACATCAAAGGAAAAGTAGTTATGCCTAAAGAAATCAAAGAAGGTTATATGGCAACTGACGACAGCAAAAAAGCTTTACGTCAAGCTTGGTTAAAAGGTTAATGATTGGTAATTTTTAATTAAAGGTTTTTGATTGCAAGAGTTAAGTTTGAAGTTGATTTTTGCAATTGAAGTTGATTTTTTAAAAACATTATTATTTTAGAATCCTCAATTTACATAGTATTTTGAGGATTTTTTGTTTATTTTCGTCACTTAAACAAAATAAAATGAGAGCAGCACCTTTTTTTACGGATGATACTATAGTTTTTGGAATTTTAATGCTTTTATTAGGACTTGTGTTTTACACATCGTCTAAAGAAGAAGGTTTTTGGAAAAAATTCTATGGCGTTGTTCCAGCACTTTTAATGTGTTATTTATTACCCGCAATATTAAATTCTTTAAATATCATTTCACCAGAATGGATTATAATAAATGATGCCGGTGAAGAAGTTGAAAAAAGTTCTAACGTATATTTTATTGCAAGTCGCTATCTATTGCCCGCAGCTTTAGTTTTAATGACATTAAGTATTGATTTAAAAGCTTTATTAAATTTAGGGCCAAAAGCTTTAATCATTTTTCTAGCCGGAACTGTGGGGATTGTTTTAGGAGGTCCAATTGCGATTCTATTAATATCTATGGTTTCACCTGAAACAGTTGGAGGAGCAGGTCCAGATGCAGTTTGGAGAGGACTTTCAACCATTGCTGGAAGTTGGATTGGTGGTGGAGCGAATCAAGCAGCTATGTTGGAAATTTTTAAATACAATTCACAAAAATATGGAGCTATGGTTTTGGTTGATATTGTTGTGGCAAATCTTGGAATGGCTTTTCTTTTATACGGAATTGGCAAAAAAGAAATCATCAATAAATGGTTAAAAGCAGATAATTCATCAGTTCAAGAATTACAAGATAAAGTTTCTAATTATCAAGAAAGCGTTAAGCGTAATCCATCTTTAAATGACTATATGATTATTTTAGCAATTGCCTTTTTTGCTGTTGCCTTATCACATTATGGAGCAAGCATTCTAAGTACATTTTTCAAAAATAATTTCGAAAGTGTAAATGATGTTAAAAGCTTTGCTTCCACTTTTGGAGGTGAATTCTTTTGGATGATTACTCTTGCAACTGTAATCGGAATTAGTTTATCTTTTACCCCTTTAAAATCGTATGATGGTGCCGGTGCAGGGAAAATTGGAAGTATTTTTATCTACATTTTAGTAGCCTCAATCGGAATGAAAATGGATTTAGGTTCAGTGATGGATAACCCAGGGTTAATTGCAATAGGTATTGTTTGGATGTTGATTCACTTTATTATCATTTTTGGAGTAGCTAAATTAATCAGAGCTCCTTATTTCTTTATTGCAGTTGGGAGTCAAGCTAATGTTGGTGGAGCAGCTTCTGCACCTATCGTAGCTTCTGCTTTCCATCCATCCCTAGCTAGCGTAGGTGTTTTATTAGCTATTTTCGGATATGTTGTTGGAACTTATGGTGCCATATTTTGTGCTTACTTAATGGAAGTAGCATCTCCTAAATAGCATCAGAATTATTTAACCATCACTTGGGGTGTACTGATTTTTATCAGAATGCATCGAATAGTCGTGATTTGAGAACAAAACATTACAAATAATTTAATACTTTTGAAAAAAATAATAAAAATAAAAATGACAAAAAACATAATTGCTTTAGGTCTAATTATCATTAGTCTTGTTTCATGTAACAAAAAAGATAATGACGGTAAAAATCTACATTTAACAGGAAATATTAAAGGCCTAAGCCAAGGAAAACTATACATCCAACAAGTTAAAGATTCTAGTTTGGTAATTTTAGATAGTATCATGATAAAAGGAGATTCAAATTTTGAATCTTATTTAAACATTGAAAGTCCAGAAATGTTGTATTTGTTTTTAGATAGAGGACAAACCAATTCAATTGACAACAATTTACCTTTTTTTGCTGAACCAGGTGAAATGAAAATTGAAACAACTTTAAATTCATTTTTTGCAGATGCTAAAATCACTGGTTCTAAGAATCAAGTTTTGTATGATGAATTTAAACAAATGATGACTAAATTCAACGACAAGAACATGGGGTTAGTTGAAAAAGAATTGGAAAACTACAAAACACAGAACAAAAACAATATGGATAGTATTTCTATTGAGGCTAATAAACTTACCCGAAAGAAATATTTATACATTGCTAATTTCGCAACAATACATTCAGATAGCGAAATTGCCCCTTTTTTAGCTCTTTCAGAGATTGCTGACATCAATGTAAGATATTTAGATAGCATTGATTTTAAAATGAAACCAGAGATAGCTAAATCAAAATATGGTAAAATGTTAAAATCTTATATTGAAGAAAGAAAAAAGACAGAATAAAAGTAAAATTCTAATTTAAGGATAAACCATTTAAAAATTAAGAACATTTAGTAAAAAGCTATATGATACTTAATTTTTAAATGGTTTTTTTCTGTCTAAATAATCTTAAAACAAAAAAAAGGAAAGCTTTCGCTTTCCTTTTTAACATTTGAGCCGGCGGAGGGACTCGAACCCACGACCTGCTGATTACAAATCAGCTGCTCTAGCCAACTGAGCTACGCTGGCAACTCAAATTTAGAGTGCAAATATATGTTTGTATTTTTAATTTCCAAACAAAAAACGCACTTTTTTTATTGATTTTTTAATTTAATTCATTCAATTTTGCAACGAACTGATTTGCAGCCGCTTCATACTCTGAACGAATTTGTTTAAAGTGTCCTTTTTTGTCTTCAACTTTTTTAATATTTGTTTTTGACATTAATCCATCAAATGTTTCGTAAATTTCATCTACTAATTTATCTGATTCTTCTGTTGGTTTACCTCCATTAGTCATCTCCCAAACGTAAACGATGTTTACAATATCTCCTAAAACGTAGTTGATTTCTTTTTTCAAGTTCTTAACGCTTGCCATTTTTTCTTATTTTAAAATTTGACGCAAAATTACACAATATATTTGTCAAACAACAAATTAAATAGAAATTTCTAATAGAGTTGCATTTCCTTTTAGCATAACTTCATCTAAAATAGCAGGAAACAAAACCGTATCGCCCATTTTATATTTAGAAATGTTGTTGTTATATTCCAATTCAAATTCACCTTGTGTGCACATTAAAACCGTAAAAGCTTCTTTAGTTTTTTTCCAATGATAAACGTCTACTAACGGAATAATATTAGTTTTAAAATAATCACAATGCACAACTTTATTACTAGTGTTTATTTTAAAATCGTATGCAACATGTGTTTTTGTTGTGTTGTAATTTAAAGCGTCTAAAGCTAATTCTGTATGTAATTCTCTTTGGTTTCCAGTAGCATCTACCCTATCAAAGTCATAAACTCTATAAGTTATATCACTAGTTTGTTGAATTTCTGCAATTACAATTCCAGCACCAATAGCATGAATAGTTCCAGTTTCTAAAAAGAAAACATCTCCTGCTTTTACCTCAACTTCATTTAAGATAGCAACCAATTTTTTATTTTCTAATGCTTTTTTATATTCATCTGGATTTGAATTTTCTTTAAAACCAACAATTAAACGGGCATTTTCATCAGCTTGCATTACATACCACATTTCTGCTTTTCCAAAAGAATTATGACGTTTTTTGGCTAATTCATCATTGGGATGAACTTGAATAGACAAATCTTGTTTAGCATCAATAAATTTAAATAATAAAGGGAATTCAGTTCCAAATCGCGATAAAACTTCTGAACCTAAAAACTCATTAGAATACAATTCAATCAGTTGATTAACATTTTTTCCTTTCAAGAAACCATTATTAACAACACTAATATCATTTGGAACCGAAGATATCTCCCAACTTTCTCCAGTAATATCAGAAGAAATAGGTTTATTTAAGTACGTTTTTAGTTTTGTTCCACCCCAAATACGTTCTTTAAGAATGGGGGCGAATTTTAATGGATACAACTTCATATTGTTATTATTTATAGTGTAAACATCTGTAATATGTTTGGTTTGGAAAGTAATTTTCCGATAAAAATCGATTAATTAAAGCTTTATGTGAAGAAAGGATAGATTAATTTAACCTTATTTCATTTTTCGAACCATTTCTAAAGCGTGCTCTATATGAACATTCGCTTTAATACTGTTGAAAACAGAAACTACTTTTCCTTCTTTATCTATAATGTAAGTAACTCTTCCTGGCAACAAACCAAAAAAGTGAGTTGGAACACCAAAAATATTTCTTATTTTTCTGTTTCCGTCAGACAATAATATAAACGGTAATTTGTGTTTTTGAGCAAACTTATCATGCGAATCTTCAGAATCACCACTAATACCAATCACTTCTGCTCCTAAATCTTGAAAATCTTGGTATTGATCTCTAAAACTACAAGCTTGTGTTGTGCAACCTGGTGTATTATCTTTTGGATAAAAATAGATAACCAAAGGTTTCCCTTTGTAATTTGACAATTCAAATTTTTCACCCGATTGTGTTTTTGCTTTAAAATTTGGTACAATATCTCCTTTATTAATTGCCATATTAGTTTCCTTTATAGGTTACAAAGTTTCTAGGTGTTTCATACAAAACAACTTCTAAATCTTTATTTAAATCAATAAATGGTCTTAATTTATTCCAAATTACTACAGCAATATTTTCTGCTGTTGGATTTAAATTTTCGAAATCAGGAACATCAACGTTTAAATTTTTGTGATCAAATGCATTTTCAATATGTTCTTTAATTAAGTCAGAAAGAATCTTTACATCCACAACAAAACCTGTCTCTTGGTCAATTTCACCTGTAACACTTACTATCATCTCATAATTATGACCATGAAAATTAGGGTTGTTGCATTTTCCAAAAACAGCATTGTTCTTTTCCATAGACCAATCTTTTCGAAATAATCGATGTGCTGCATTAAAATGGGCTTTTCTTGAAACGGTTACTTTCATTTGATTTAAGATTGTTAGTTAACGATTTTTTTTATTGATGAAGTTTTATATTTTGTGGCTTTCTAAATAATGATAAAATTTGTCGAAAATAATTTTGAACCAAACCGTATAAATTTCAGGATGGATTTCCATATCGTTTTTGATATCTTCGATTTTCATCCATTTCCAATTTTCGACTTCTTCTGAATTTATTTTTGGCTCATCATTTGAATAACCAATCATTACGTGATCTAGTTCGTGTTCTGTTAATCCATTATCAAAAGGAGCTTTGTAGATAAAATGGAAAAGTTCTTTAAGTTCTGTAACAAACCCCATTTCTTCATCCAAACGTCTTTTTCCTGCTTGAATATTTGATTCCCCTGCACGTTGATGACTGCAACAAGTATTTGTCCATAAAAGTGGTGAATGATATTTGTGTGAAGCGCGTTGTTGTAACATGACTTCATTTTTATCATTTAACACAAAAACAGAAAAGGCACGATGCAATAAGGCTTGCTCGTGAGCAGCCATCTTATCCATTAAACCTATTACTTTATCGTTGGTATCAACTAAAATTACTTGTTCTTCAATCATGATTTTTATTTCACATCAAAAATACGAAAAAAGTACCATTTTAAGGCTCAAAAATAATTTTAGTAAAAGTTTAACGGCTGTTGAGTTATGCTTTTATCGATTCAGCAATCATTAAAGCACATTTTTCACCATCAATAGCTGCAGAAATAATACCACCTGCATAACCTGCTCCTTCACCACAAGGATATAATCCTTTAATTTGAACATGCTCTAACGTTTGATTATCTCTTGGGATTCTGACTGGTGATGATGTTCTGCTTTCTGGCGCATGTAAGATAGCTTCATTGGTAAAATAACCATTCATAGATTTACCAAATTGCACAAATCCTTCGCGCATGGTTTGGGTTAAGAAATCAGGAAAAACACCTCCTAACTCAACAGAAGTTGTTCCGGGCACATAGGATGTTTTTGGTATTGATGATGAAATTTTCTTTTGTGTAAAATCTACCATTCGTTGTGCAGGAACTTTTTGAGTTTCTCCTGCCAATTGCCATGCCTTTTGTTCAATAGCTTTTTGAAATTCCATTCCTGCTAAAGCTCCAAATTTGGCAAATGGTTTAAAATCTTCTAACTTTAATTCGACTACAATACCAGAATTTGCTGTAGCCTGATCTCTTTTAGATGGTGACCAACCATTTGTAACTACTTCACCTGGACTTGTAGCGCAAGGAGCAATTACTCCGCCTGGACACATACAGAACGAATACATTCCACGCCCAGCAACTTGTTTTACTATACTATAAGGCGCTGGTGGCAAGAATTCGCCTCTAAAATCACATGAATATTGAATTTTATCTATCAATTCTTGTGGATGTTCTGCTCTTACTCCAAGTGCAAAAGGCTTAGCTTCAATAAAAATATCTTTTTTATGTAATAATTCAAAAATATCTCTTGCTGAATGTCCTGTTGCTAATATGACTTTATTCGATTCAATTGAAGTTCCATCTTGTAATACAACCCCTTGAATTTCATTGTTTTTTATAGTAAAATCTATGACTCTTTTTTCAAATAAAACTTGTCCACCACATTCAATAATTTTTTCGCGAATATCTTGAATAATTTGAGGCAATTTGTTAGTTCCAATATGTGGATGAGCTTCTACCAGAATTTCTGGCGTTGCACCAAATCCTACTAAAAGTTGTAATATTCTATCAACATCACCACGTTTTTTAGAACGTGTATATAATTTTCCGTCAGAATAAGTTCCTGCTCCTCCTTCGCCAAAACAATAATTAGAATCTTCATTTACTATTCCGTCAACGTTTATGGATTTTAAGTCTCTTCTTCTACCTCGAACGTCTTTACCTCTTTCAATTACTACAGGTTTTAAACCTAATTCTATTAATTGCAAAGCTGCAAACAATCCTGCTGGTCCTGCACCAACAACAATAACTTCTTTTGCTTTTGAAACATCAGAATAATTGGGCAACTCCGTTTCTTTTTCTATAAAATTTTCGTCTTGAAGAAAAGCTTGTCCTTTTAAATTAATTTTGACAGCTATTTGACGGGCATCAATAGAGCGTTTTAGAACCACTACTTTTAGAATATCTTTAGCAGAAATAATTAACTGTTTAGCCACAGCTTGTTGCAATAAATCTTCATTGGCAGCTACTTCTGGTGAAACTTGAAATTGGAATTCTTTTGGCATTTCTTAAAATGTTCGGATATTTTGATATTCAGAAAAATTTATCTTGCAAAAATAGTAATTTGAAACTTGACTTTGTAACTTTGTCTCTTGAAAAAGAAATAATGCGAAAAATAAAATTAATTTGGGATTTTAGAGGCGAAATGTCTGCAAAAACAGCTGAACATCATGAAATTCATTTAAAAGAATTCATCATAACTGAAAAACTAGCTTTAAATAATACAGGTTTTGAAATTTTAAACGATATGTATGCCATAGCTTTTATGGTAGTTGAAGAAAAAGATATGATCGTTGTACGTGATGCTTTGAAACCTCATCGTGGAGAAGTTTTTGAATAGATAGATTAATTATTATTATTTTAATTATTCTGATGATTGAATCGCTGTAACAAAACCAATTTCGGTAAAAATATATTTTGAATTATAAATAAATTGTTAACTTATTAAGTTTTTAGTTTCTGTAATATTTATTGATTTTGCTTTCCCTAAGTTTAAGAAAACTGCATTTTCATCCGTTCCAATTTTAACACTATTATTTTTTTCTTTTTCTTCTTTTGTAGGCTCTATATAATTTTCTAAATAAAAAGTATAAGCAGAATTTTTTTTTACTTAATTTAACGAAAATATTATCTTTACCTATATTAACAATACCACCGTCGTTTATCTTATAAATTTTATTTAAGAAATTGTTTTCATTTAAAGTTTAATCGTAGTGATACATTACACCTAGAAAATCATTTCCATTAGGGATTTCAATATTAATTAAAGTGTCATTAATAATAATTTTATCTGTAGTTAAAGAGCCAATTTCATTATTATTCTCATCAATAATGATTTGCTTTTTTTAAATATAAGTCTGAGAAAACAAGTTAATATAGCTAGAAAAAATTATTACATCAAAAGGTGTTTTAAACATAAACCATTATTGTATTATACATCTTTTAAATAAAATTAATTAGCTACTTCACTAATAAATTTAATTCGCATTAAACGCAACTCTTCTGTATCATAACCACGATCAAACTCTTTAAGTGCTGCATCTATTTTATCGGATTCAGATTCCATAAAATAATCATGAATTTCTTCTTGTTGTTCATCATCTAAAATGTCATCAACCCAATATTTTATATTTAATTTTGTTCCAGAATAAACAATTTGTTCCATTTCTTTTAATAAATCATCCATAGACAAACCTTTGGCTTTGGCGATATCATCTAAAGCTAATTTTCTATCCACATTCTGAATAATATATAGTTTTAAACCTGAATTTGCTCCTGTAGATTTAACCACCAAGTCATCTGGACGCGTTATATCGTTTTCATCAACATATCTGTTAATTAAAGCAACAAAAGGGTTTCCGTATTTTTTGGCTTTTCCTTCTCCAACTCCGTGAATATTACTTAATTCTTCAATAGAAATAGGATATTTTAAAGCCATATCTTCTAAAGAAGGATCTTGAAAAATAACAAAAGGTGGTATACTTAGTTTTTTGGCTTCTTTTTTACGTAAATCTTTCAACATTGACATCAAGACTTCATCTGCAACTCCTATTGATTTAGAAGCTGTTACAATTGCGCCATCTGCTACTTCATTATATTCATGGTCTTCTGACATCATAAATGAAGTTGGATTTTTTAAATAAGCTTCTCCTTTGGCTGTCGACTTTAAAACACCATAACTTTCAATATCTTTTCCTAATAATCCATCCACTAAAACCTGACGAATTAAAGCCATCCAATATCTTTCTTCAAAGGCATTTCCTTTTCCGAAATAGGGCTGAACATCAATTTTTTGCGCTTTAATAATTGCATTTACTTTTCCTACTAAGGCATAAATCAATTCTTTTGATTTAAATATTTGCTTAGTATCTCTTACCATATTTAGTAAAATTACCACTTGATCTTGTGCTTCGACTTTTTTCTTTGGATTACGAATATTGTCATCCATATCAGCACCATCTCCATTTACATCGTCAAATTCTTCTCCAAAATAATGCAGTAAAAATTTTCTACGACTCATCGAAGTTTCCGCATAAGCTACAACTTCTTGCAGTAAGGAAAAACCAACCTCTTGTTCGGCAACAGGTTTTCCTGACATGAATTTTTCTAATTTTTCAATATCTTTATAGGAATAGTAAGCCAAACAATGTCCTTCTCCTCCATCACGACCAGCGCGACCCGTTTCTTGGTAATAACTTTCTAATGATTTTGGGATATCATGGTGAATTACAAATCGAACATCTGGTTTATCAATTCCCATTCCAAATGCTATTGTTGCAACAACAACATTAACATCTTCCATCAAGAACATATCTTGATGTCTGGCTCTAGTTTTTGCATCTAAGCCAGCGTGATAAGGAACAGCAGAAATTCCATTTACCTGAAGCACTTGTGCAACTTCTTCTACTTTTTTTCGACTCAAACAATAAATAATACCCGATTTTCCTTTATGCTGTTTAATAAATCTAATGATATCAGACTCAACATTTTTTGTTTTTGTACGTATTTCATAATATAGGTTTGGCCTATTAAATGACGCTTTAAAGGTATTTGCATTAGACATTTCTAAGTTTTTTAGAATATCTTCTTGCACTTTTGGTGTTGCAGTTGCCGTTAATCCAATAATTGGAACATCTCCAAGTAATCTTATAATATTTCTTAAATTTCTGTATTCTGGTCTAAAATCATGCCCCCATTCTGAGATGCAATGTGCTTCATCTATAGCCACAAAAGACAAAGGTACTTCATTAAAAAACTGAATGTATTCTTCTTTAGCTAATGATTCTGGCGCTACGTATAATAATTTTGTAACTCCTGACCTAATATCCGCTTTAACCTGATTTATTTCTGTTTTAGTCAATGAGGAGTTTAAAACATGGGCTATTCCATATTCTGAGCTTATGCTTCTCATAGCATCTACTTGATTTTTCATTAAAGCAATCAAAGGGGAAACAACAATAGCTGTTCCGCCCAAGACTAATGCAGGAAGTTGATAACACAACGATTTTCCTCCACCAGTTGGCATTATTACAAATGTATTGTTTCCCGTTATGATACTTTTTACAACACCTTCTTGTAAACCTTTAAATTGGTTAAATCCAAAATATTTTTTTAATTCTTTATGCAAGTCTATTTCGCTAGATTCCATTCTTGTATGTGCATTTAATTTTTTGAAGGTAATCATTTATTTCTAATAGAAATATTATCTCTAACTAAATATTATGTATTAAGATGATTTTACCTAAATTTGCAATCATAAATGTACAACTTCTTTTAAAGAACAAAAAAAAAATAAAAATAAATTTTGAACACTACTGAAAACATACTATTAAATGCAAAAAAAACAATACTCTCTGAAAGTGAAAGTATTGCAAAACTTGCTGACTATTTAACAACTGATTTTGCTAAAAGTGTAAAAGAAATATTTATATGCAAAGGAAGGGTTGTTGTTACAGGTATTGGCAAAAGCGCCATTATTGCTCAAAAAATTGTAGCAACTTTAAACTCAACCGGAACACCTTCTATGTTTTTACATGCTTCTGAAGCTATGCATGGCGATTTGGGAATGTTGCTAAAAGAGGATATTGTAATTTGTATATCTAAAAGCGGAAATAGTCCAGAAATAAAAGTATTAGTGCCTCTATTAAAACGTTTTGGCAACACCTTAATAGGTATGACTGCTGATATAAATTCGTTTTTAGGCAAAGAATCCCATCATGTATTGCATGCGCATGTAGATGCTGAAGCTTGTCCGAATAATTTAGCTCCGACAAATTCAACAACTGCACAATTAGTATTAGGTGATGCTTTAGCCGTATGTTTAATGGAAATGAGAAATTTTAAAAGGGAAGATTTTGCCATTTATCATCCTGGTGGTGCTTTGGGGAAAAAATTATTACTTCGTGTTAAAGATATGTTAGACACAACACATGCTCCACAAGTTGATCCTGATGCTTCAATTAAAAAAGTGATCATGGAAATTTCTGAAAAACGTTTAGGTGTAACTGCAGTTATAGAAAACAACAAAGTTATTGGAATTATAACAGATGGTGATATTCGTAGAATGTTAAATGATAGAGATACGTTTGCGGATTTAACCGCTAAAGATATAATGACTAAAAACCCTAAAAACATTTCTACTTCAATTTTAGTTAGTGAAGCTTTAAATGTTTTGGAAAACAATGCAATTACGCAACTAGTAGTAATTGATGAAGATCAATACAAGGGAATAATTCATTTACACGATATTCTTAAAGAAGGAATTGTATAATGGCAAAGAAAAATATAGCAGAAATGTCATTTTTAGATCATCTTGAAGAATTAAGATGGTTATTAATTAGAAGTACAATTGCTATTTTAGCATTTGCAAGTGCTTCCTATTTTTTTGTAGATTACATTTATAGTGATATTTTATTTGGACCAAAAAATCCAAAATTCATCACGTATCAGTTTTTCTGTAAAATATCAAATTATTTTGGTTTTCAAGATGCTGATATTTGTAACGCAAAAATGCCTTTTATCATTCAAAACACTGACATGGGCGGACAAGTTTCATTCATGATTTGGACATGTATTACCATAGGGTTCATAGTAGGATTTCCATTTATATTATGGGAAATTTGGAAATTTATTAGCCCAGC
>JBLHNH010000064.1:0-14282 GCA_047622645.1 Flavobacterium sp. | reverse complement strand
ATCAAGAAGTGATTTTACCTAATTTATGCTACATTGGTGGTGGTGGTGAATTGGCTTATTGGTTGGAGTTAAAATCAAATTTTGAAGCTAACAATGTGACTTTTCCAATGCTTTTACTTCGTAATTCAGTTTTATTGGCTACAGAAAAACAAGTTCAAAAAGCCGATAAATTAGAGTTGAATTGGGCTGATTTATTTAGCAAACAACAAGATTTAACGAGCAATAAAACAAAAGCTTTATCTAATTTTGATATTGATTTTACCACTCAAAAAAAACATTTAAAAAAACAATTCGAAAACTTATACAAAATTGCCACAAAAACTGATAAATCATTTATTGGAGCTGTAAAAGCTCAAGAAGTAAAACAAATAAAAGGATTAGAAAACCTAGAAAAACGTTTGCTGAAAGCCGAAAAAAGAGTTTTAGCCGAAAAACTAGAACGAATTACTTCTTTGCAAAATGAATTGTTTCCAAAACAAAGTTTACAAGAACGAAAAGCCAATTTCTCTGAATATTATTTAGACTTTGGGCAAGAATTAATTGATAAATTATTTACCGAATTAAAACCTTTAGAACAAGAGTTTGGAATTGTGGTATTATGAAAATAATTAAGCTAAAAAAAAACCTCATTTGAACTTAATATAATGAGGTTATTTTTTTGTTTTATTCTTCGGTTATTTCTTCTTCTAAGATTACTTCTGAATCAACTTCTTCAATATCCAAAGGATCTTCCATTATATCACCTTCGATTTTAGAATCTTTAACTAAATTAAATTTTTCTAACTTTTCTAAATCACCTTCTTCTCCACTAAAATATGGAAAAACATCCATAATTGCTGATTCTGAAATAGCAGGAACGGTATAATCACCCATAGTATTTTTCATCGCATGAATGGTATTATCATAAGCTTCCTTAACATCATTTGCTTGTATTAATAAATACATATTTGATTTACGTTCTTTTCCACTTTCTTCATCATAGGCTATTAATGAAACTTTAGACCTAAACCATCTATCCGCTTTTTCGAAAGGATGAATTTCAGCATAATTAGCTACTTTAATATTAGTTATCTTAAATTCCTCACTAACATAAGCTGACATTTCTTCATTAATTCTTCTTTCTGCTTCTGTATATGACATTGCATCAACTAAATAAGGTTCGGTTGCGATTTTTTGTACGCCATTCTCATCAATTTTTCTATACTTTACTTTACATTCATACCAAGTTGCACTCATATCTTTATTTTATTTTTTTAAGAATGTCAAAGATAATTTTTAAGAAAAAAGAACCACTATTTTTTAACAAATAGATATTCACAATTTTGTAAGTACTCAATTTTAATTGAAAAATGGGCAACTAACTAAGTAAATAAATAACAAAATTTACTCTTCTAGCCCTGATTAGGAATGGAAATACTCGAAGAGATTGAAATGGATAGCAGGAAATACATCGCTAAAAAAGCCCAAGCCATTCGCTTCAAATTATTTTTAAAGTAAGTTTTTAGTAAAGTTCAAAAGAATCTGAAATGAATTCAGATTAAATGCTTACTTTTGCACTCGAATTAAAAAAAAAAAAAAAAAAGCTATGGCAACGAATAGAACTTTTACAATGATTAAACCAGATGGTGTTGAAAACGGACACATCGGTGGAATTTTAAATATGATTACTGAAGGTGGTTTCAGAATTGTAGCGATGAAATTAACACAATTAACTATAGCTGACGCTAAAGAATTTTATGCAGTTCACGCTGAAAGACCTTTCTATGGTGAGTTAGTTGAGTTTATGACAAGAGGTCCAATTGTAGCTGCTATCTTAGAAAAAGATAACGCTGTGGCAGATTTTAGAACTTTAATTGGTGCTACAAATCCTGCTGATGCTGCTGAAGGAACTATTCGTAATAAATACGCTACTTCAATGGGTGAAAATGCAGTTCACGGTTCAGATTCTGACGAAAATGCTGCTATTGAAGGTGCTTTTCATTTTTCTGGAAGAGAGATGTTTTAGTGAGCAGTTTGCTTTAAAAATATAAAAATCTCGTTTCTTTATTGAAACGAGATTTTTTATGTCAGAAAATCTGATGTCTAAATATATAAAGTCAATTTTATTATCTTAACACAAGTGACTTCACTACTTCTTTTCCCATTTCTTCATTTATCATTTTTATGATTTTATCTTTTCCGTAACTTAATTCGTTACGCAAAACAGCTGAAGATAATTTTACATATAAAGTCTCTCTTTTAAGTAAAACTTCGTCAGTATAATTGTTTACGCCAGTTCCCATAAGGTTTTTCCATGCTTGTTCCACATCTACTTTATCCATTCCTGAATCTAGTTTATTAACTTGAATGAATTCTTTTAGAATGTCTTCCATGGAATGTTCTTCGTTAAATCGCTTTGCCATTATATTATTGTATATAGTAAGGTTTATATTAAAAAGGTGTTTTGTTCCAATTTATAAAATCCAGTCTAAACTAAAAATTATTTGTTTGTAAATAAAACTGGTCTTTTGTAATGGTATTCTAAACCGCTTTTGTTTTTTACTACAAACGATTCTTTAGTTAATACTATAATTTCTTCTTTCCATTTTGCAAAATCTGTTTTATAATTTATATAACATTTGTCATCTTTGAATTCGATAGTAAAAGCTTCTGAAACATCATTTGTTAAAAAAGTACCGTCAAATTGTTGCATTCCTTTTCTTCTAAAACCTACTTTATCTTTGATTTCAAAAAAATCAAAGTTTTCGCTTGCTTTATATTCTTTATCGTCACCATCTGGAAGAATTACTTTTTCAATTTCCCAATAACCATTAAGGTTTTGGATATCAGCTTCTTTTACGATTTGTTTACAAGAAACTAATAAAACAAATACCATTGCAATTAAAATCTTTATCTTCATAATTTAAATATTGTACTAAATTACAAATATTTAGTTTTGGATTAAACTATTTTACACTTTTATTGTCTAATTTATATTACATCAATCTTTACAGTATTTATTATGAAAAAAATAGCGTTTCTTACTTCTTTTCTTTTTTTACTTATCGCATGTTCTAAAGATGATGAACAGGTGGTTGATACGCTATATTTTCCTCCAAATGGATTAGATGTTTGGAATACAAAATCTGTAAGTGAATTAAATTGGAGTCAAGATAGGCTACAACCTTTATTAGATTATTTAGAAACAAAAAACACCAAAAGCTTCATAATTCTTCATAACGGAAAGATTGTTGTAGAGCAATATTTCGGTTCACATACAATAACTTCTCCTTGGTATTGGGCAAGTGCTGGTAAAACTTTAACAACTGCTGTTTTGGGAATTGCAGAACAAGAGGGCACAATTGACATAAATAACAAAGTTTCGGATTATTTAGGAAACGGTTGGACAAATGCACCTTTAGCCAAAGAAAATTTAATTACATGCAAAAATTTAGTATCTATGAACTCTGGTTTAGATGACACTTTAGGTGATGATGCATCACCAGCAAATCTTCAATATGTTGCAGATGCAGGTTCGAGATGGGCATATCATAATGTTTATGTAAAAATACAAGATGTGGTCGCGCATGCAAGTGGGCAAACTTGGAATACTTATTTCAATACTAAATTAAAAGACAAATTAGGCATGTCTGGTGCTTGGATTCAGAATGGAGGTTTGAGTGTTTATTGGAGTAATACTAGAAGTATGGCTCGTTTTGGTTTAATGATGTATGCCAAAGGAAAATGGAATTCAACACAAATTCTAAATGAAAATTACTTAAATGCTGCCACAAATACTTCGCAAAACATTAATCAATCTTATGGTTATTTATGGTGGTTAAATGGAAAATCGGGTTATCATTTACCGCAGAGTCAATTTGAATTTAGTGGAAGTTTAATTCCAAATGCTCCAAGTGACATGTATTGTGCTTTAGGTAAAGACGATCAAAAGATTTATATCGTACCAAGTAAAAAATTGGTAATTATAAGAATGGGGTATTCCGCTGATGAAACAAATTTTGCTTTATCTGATTTTGATAATGTGCTTTGGGGAAAAATTAATGAGTTCATCAATTAATTAACAAGCACAAATGAAAATTAAACCAGTAAAAAATAAGATACTATAGGTTAGTAAACGACTATCATAATAGTTTAATTTTATAATTACTTTTTTGTCAATTTCTTTGATATAGACAACAAATGTATTGTATAAAAAAACAATACAAAAGAAAACAATCTTAGTAAAACTAATATGTTTTCGTTATCAAAAAGAAAAGGGATTAAAGCTAGTAAAATAGCGATGGTTGCTATTACTAAAGGACTTCTTAAAAATGTTTTATTCACAATACTATTATTTAAAAAATGAATCAACAAACTCTATTTTATTAAAAACCTGAAGGTCATCAATTCCTTCACCAACACCAATGTATTTTACAGGAATTTGAAATTGGTCAGAAATTCCAATAACAACTCCACCTTTTGCTGTTCCATCTAATTTTGTAACCGCTAAACTTGTTACTTCTGTTGCGGCAGTGAATTGTTTGGCTTGTTCAAATGCATTTTGACCAGTTGAACCATCTAAAACTAACATTACATCATGTGGAGCATCTGCAACCACTTTTTGCATTACTCGTTTTACTTTAGTTAATTCGTTCATCAAATTAACTTTATTATGCAAACGTCCAGCTGTATCAATTATAACAATATCAGCATTTTGTTTTACTGCAGTTTCTAAAGTTTCGAAGGCTACAGAAGCAGGATCACTTCCCATTTGTTGTTTTACTATAGGAACTCCTACTCTATCAGCCCAAATTTGTAATTGGTCTATGGCAGCTGCTCTAAAAGTATCTGCAGCTCCAAGAACAACACTATACCCAGCTTTTTTGTATTGTGAGGCTAATTTACCAATTGTAGTTGTTTTTCCAACACCATTTACACCAACAACCATTATTACATAAGGTTTGTTAGTTGTTGAAATTTCATAATTAGAAGTGTTTTCTTGATTTGATTCTGATAATAAACCAGCAATTTCTTCGCGAAGAATTTGATTTAATTCTTCTGTCCCTAAATATTTATCATTAGCAACACGTTTTTCGATACGCTCAATAATTTTTAACGTAGTATTAACACCTACATCAGAAGAAACTAAAATTTCTTCTAAATTATCTAAAACCTCATCATCAACTTTAGATTTACCAGCAACAGCTTTTGATAATTTTGAAAAAAATGATGATTTAGATTTCTCTAAACCTTTATCTAAAGTTTGCTTTGCCTCTTCACTTAAGTTTTGGTCTTTTTTATCTGAAGAAAATATCTTTTTAAAAAAACTCATTTGGTAAGATTATTAAATTTCAAACAAATGTAAAAATAAAAAAGCTACTTTCAAACGAAAGCAGCTTTTCTATATATAATTTTATTGTCTTATTTCTTTTTTAAGAACTCATCAACAAGTTCTGGAGTCATAACTGACTCAACAAAAGTATAAGCACCTGACTTTGGAGATCTAACCATTTTAATTGCTTTGGTTAATCTTTTTGAAGACGTTTGTAATGTTGCTACGGTTTTCTTTGCCATAATTGAATATTTTATGAATTTTTACAAAAGTAAAATTTCTTATTATTTAATTTCTTTGTGAACTGTTACTCTTTTTAAAACAGCATTGAATTTTTTAATTTCCAATCTGTCTGGAGTGTTTTTCTTGTTTTTAGTAGTGATATAACGAGAAGTTCCAGCTACACCTGAAGCTTTATGTTCCGTACACTCTAAAATAACTTGTATTCTATTACCTTTCTTTGCCATCTTTTTATATTTTTTTTAGAGGTTTTCGGATTAAAATTTCAGTCCGTTAGCTTTTGCTTTTTTCATAGCAGCTAAAATACCAATTTTATTTATTGTTTTTAAAGCAGCAGCAGATACTTTCAAAGTAACCCACTTATCTTCTTCCGCAACATAAAAACGTTTTTTGAATAAGTTCACAGAGAATTTTCTCTTTGTCTTATTCATAGCGTGAGAAACATTGTTTCCGGTCATCGCTCTTTTTCCTGTAAGTTCACAAACTCTTGACATTATTGAAATCTTTTATCGTTATTCTAAATAAGGGTGCAAAGAAACAAAATTTATATTAATATCCAAACAAAGTTTATTCTTTTTTTTAAATTTCTTTGTATACCATTTCAAAGGCTTTATTTACAGCCCTATCGATTACTTTTTCTCTTGGTTGTCCAAACTCAAATCGTTCCACAAAAACACTATTAGGTGTTGCAATTGCTATAAACACAACTCCTAAGTCAGCCTCAGAATCGCCTTTTGATGGACCTGCATTTCCTGTAGTAGCAATGGCATAATCTGACTGCATAATTTGCTTCACATTTTTAACCATTTCTAACGCAACTTCTTCACTTACAACCGAGTGCTTTTTAATAGTTTCTTTTGAAACCCTTAAAACATCTATTTTAGACTGAGTTGCATATGTTACTAAGCTACCTTTATAATAAGCAGAAGCACCTCCAATCGCAGCCAACATTTGACCAATTTTTCCACCTGTACAACTTTCAGCTGTTGCAATTGTAAGTCCTTTTTCTTTTAATTTTTTTCCTAAAACTACTTCAATTGAGTCATCTTCTTCAAATCCTACAATTATATCTCCAATTAAAGGTATTAAAGTTTTAACTTGATTTTTTATAGCTTCTTTTAAAATTAATTCATCATTTCCACGAGCCGTCAATCGCAGACGTACTCGCCCTGGACTTGGTAAATAAGCTAATTTAACAAACAATGGTAATATATTTTCCCAATCTTCAATTTGTTCGGCAATTAAACTTTCTCCACGACCATAAGTCATGATTGTTTGGTGTACAATAAAAGGTCTTTCAAACTTTTGCATCAACATTGGAATCACTTCATTATCCATCAAATATTTCATTTCATAGGGAACTCCTGGTAACGAAACAAAAATAGTATTTTCATGCTCCATCCACATTCCTGGAGCTGTTCCCATTTTATTAAATAAAACTTTAGCTTTTGACGGAACAAGTGCTTGATCCCTATTCATTTGTGTGATTGGACGTTTATAAAATCCCTCAATAATATCTGTTACATGTTGTAATACATTTTTGTCTTCAACTAATGAATCATTAAAATACTCACAAAATGTTTTTTTAGTAATATCATCTTTTGTAGGACCTAATCCACCTGTAATAATTACGACATTTACGTTGTTTTGAAGTTTTTGAAATGTTGAAATTATGTGTTCTTTATCATCCGAAATTGATAGCATTTCATGTGTTGCAATTCCGATTTTATCTAAAGCTTTTGCTATATATGACGAATTAGAATCTACAATTTGACCTATTAGAATTTCATCGCCAATAGTAACAATTGTTGCTTGCATACCTATTTTATATTATGATTTTTTCTAATTTCTTTTGAGGCTAATTCAACTTGTTCCTTAAGTAATTTAAAAACTTCTTTTACTTCTTTTTTCTTACCTTCTTTTTTAGTCCAAGCCATTATTTGATTGACTTCTTCATATGCTAAATCTACCCCTAATAAATCAAGTGTAGGTTTTATTTTATGAGCAGCAGCGTAGGTTTTTTGAAAATCTTTTGTCTGTATACCTTCTTTCATTTGCTTTAACTCAAAAGGGACTTCTTCCAAAAAAAGAGTTAGTATTTGATGAACAAATTCGACATCATTTGATGATATATCATATACTTTGGCTAAATTATAATGTATTGCCATTATTTTACTTGAATTTTAAATAATTGTTTTCCTTCGATAAAACCTATTAGTTCATCTCCATTTTTTACTTGAGCTACTCCTTTTGGTGTTCCTGTGAAAATAATATCACCTTTTTTTAAAGTAAAATATTGAGAAACATAAGAAATTAAATCATCAATTTTCCATAGCATTAGACTTGTATTTCCTTGCTGAACAACATTTCCGTTTGAATGCAATTCAAAGTTAATGTTTTCTAATGATTTAAAATCTTCTTTTGGTAAAAATTCTCCAATCATAGCAGAGCCATCAAATGCTTTTGCTTTCTCCCAAGGTAATCCTTTTGCTTTTAACTCTGTTTGAACATCACGAGCCGTAAAATCAATTCCTAACCCAATTTCTTCGTAATAATTGTGAGCGAATTTTGGACTAATATATTTTCCAACCTTACAAATTTTAACTAAAATCTCAACTTCGTGATGCACATCTTTACTAAAAGTTGGAATTACAAATGGAAATTTTTTAAGAATTGGAGCTGTGTCAGGCTTCAAAAAAATAACAGGCTCTGTTGGCTTTTCGTTATTGAGTTCAGAAATATGGTCTGCGTAATTTCGACCGATACAGATAATTTTCATAGTAAGGTATTCAGAGTGGTAAGTTTTCTGTAATTAGTTTTTTAACTAAATATTTTATTTAGTGTTTAACTTTCTTAATTTAATTGCCGTAAGCACTTTTTTGGTATAAAGAGGAAAGTCAGCATTTTGTAACCAACTGAAGTAACCAGGTTCTTTATCTAAAACATCGTTGACTAAAACTCCTTTGTGTTTTCCGAAAGAAAAAACTTCTTGATCTTCTTTATTTAAAACAATAAATCCAGCAAAATCTACTGAACGCTTTCTAGTAGTAAATTCAGATAAAGTCTTCATATCGTTTTCTAAATCTGGGTATCTGTCTAATTGTGCTTTGAGAATTTCGAAAGTTGCCATTGTATCAGCTTCTGCTGAATGGGCATTTTCTAGACTTTCACCACAGTAAAATTTATAACCAGCGCTTAGTGTTCTTTCTTCTTTTTTATGAAAAATCGTTTGAATATCTACTGAAACCCTATTTTTCATATCAAAATCAACTCCAGCACGAAGCATTTCTTCTGCTAACAATGGAATATCAAATCTATCTGAGTTAAATCCAGCTAAATCTGAATCTTTAATCATGTTATAAACTTGTGTTGCTAATTCAGAAAAAGGAGGTTCATTGGCTACTTTTTCATCTGTAATTCCGTGCACAGCTGTTGTTTGTGCTGGAATTGGAATAGTAGGGTTTACCAACCAAGTTTTACTTTCTTTATTTCCGTTTGGATGTACTTTGAATACTGATATTTCTACGATTCTATCTTTTGCTACGTCTACTCCTGTTGTTTCAAGGTCGAAAAAGCAGATAGGTCTAGTTAATTTTAATTCCATTATATAATTTTATACTACAAATATAAATTTTTGAAAACTGTTTCACTAAAATTTAAATGATAAATTTAGGTTAATATCAAGGAACAATTCTTTTTCCGAAATTTATTAGAATGTGAGGCTTTACAAATCCAGTTGTTTTAGTACGCATATTACCTTCATAATCTGAAATTATCAAAGTAGGATAACTTCTGACTTTATATTTATCTATGATCGCAAAACCTTCTTCTGTTTCACCATCAATAGTTACACAAATGAAATTTTTGTTAAAATATTCGCCAACTGCTTCGTCTTTAAAAGTTGTCTTTTTTAACCTTTTACATGGTCCACACCAACTTGCATAAACATCCAAAAAAACAGGTTTATTTTCTTCTTTAGCTTTAGCTAATGCCTCTGTATAGGTTCCTTTAAAAAAAAGAATACCTTTTTTATACGATTTATTTTTTGTTGTTGAAAAAGATAAAAAAAACAAACTAATTAATAAAACTAAAAACTTTTTCATACATAGTTATTTAATTTCTAGCAAGTTAATAAAAAAACCGTCTAATTAGACGGTTTTTTTTATTTGAATTATATTTCTCTGTTAATATCCCAAGCTTCAAGATATTCGGCTACTCGTTTTACGAAACTTCCGCCTAATGCTCCATCTACTACTCTATGATCATAACTATGTGATAAAAACATTTTTTGGCGAATTCCAATAAAATCACCTTCTGGAGTTTCAATAACTGCAGGAACTTTTCTAATGGCTCCAAGTGCTAAAATTCCAACTTGTGGTTGATTTATAATTGGAGTTCCAAACACTGAACCAAATGTTCCAACGTTTGTTACAGTATATGTTCCACCTTGTGTGTCGTCTGGTTTTAATTTTCCTGTTCTTGCTCTGTTAGCTAAATCGTTTACTGCTTTTGCCATTCCAACTAAATTTAATTGATCAGCATTTTTAATAACTGGTACAATTAAATTACCATTTGGTAAAGCAGCTGCCATTCCTAAATTGATATTTTTCTTTTTAATGATATAATCACCATCAATAGAAATATTTATCATTGGAAAATCTTTTATTGTTTTTGCAACAACTTCCATAAACAAAGGAGTAAATGTTAATTTCTCACCTTCGCGTTTTTCGAAAGTGTTTTTAACTTTTTCTCTCCATCTAAACATATTTGTCACGTCGACTTCGATAAATGACTGAACATGAGCTGAAGTTTGTAAAGATGCTACCATATATCCTGATATCAACTTACGCATTCTATCCATTTCAATAATTTCATCTCCACCGTTAACTGAAACTGGAACTGATTTTGCAGCTTCAACTTTAGCAGTTGGTTGTTGAACTTGTGCAACTGGTTGAACTGCAACTTTTTCAACTGGTGCATTTCCTCTATTAGCAACAAAGTCAAGTATATCGTTTTTTGTAATACGTCCTTCTTTACCTGTTCCGTTAATACTATTTAATTCAGCAACTGAAATTCGCTCAGCAGCAGCAATGTTTTTTACTAATGGTGAAAAGAATTTATCTGATTCAGAAAAATCAGGTACAAAATTTAAATCTGTTTTTGCAGTTGAGATTTGTTCTTCAATTTGATTAGCAGCAACAGATACGTCTGCTTTAATTGGTGCTAAAACAGGCTCCGAATCATGTCCACCCTCTGTTTCAATAATAGCGATAGTTTGTCCAACTTGAACTACATCATCAACATTGAAAAGAATTTCCTTTAAAACACCTGAAACTTCACTTGGCACTTCACTATCTACTTTATCGGTAGCAATTTCAAGAACAGCTTCATCCATTTCAATAGATTCACCTACCTTTTTTAACCAATTTGTAATGGTAGCTTCTGCAACACTTTCTCCCATTTTAGGAAGTTTTAATTCAAATTTTGCCATATTCTTACTATACCGTTAGATTCTTTTGATTCGATTGCAAAATTAATAAAAGTTTTGACTATTTGCCTCGAATTCAAAAATTTTATTACTCTTTTTTATTGATTTACTAATTTAACATTCCCAAAATAACTTCACCCCTATCATTTGAATTATTACTTCCAATACAATAGTTTGATGATTTTATATAGTTCTTATATGTAATATTTTTAGTCTTATATATTTCCATAAAGGTAATAATCTCTTTAAAACTAAACGAATTTGTATCGAAAATTAATTCTACGTTCATGCTTAAGTCATTATTAAATTGATTAAAATCAGACAAATAAGTTGTTTTCTTATCCCAGTCTAACTCAAAATTACTTTTAGAAAAAAAAACATACTCATCAATTTTAACTTTCTCATTCTTTTGTTGATTTTTCTTAATAACACTAAATGCAAAACCACCAAATTGCATCATTAAATTAAAAATAACCGCTTTTTTAAAATGTTTATTATAGAAAAACTCCATAGCTTCACGAAAGCGTTTCATGTATAAACCATCTCGAACTGTACTTTCTCCTTTGTAATGAATCACTGAAGTTTCATGAAAATAATGATTTTCTTCTCCTAATTTTAAAACCATGTAACTTAAATCAATATCATCAGAATACATAAAGCAATTTTCATCAAAACCACCTATTTTGATATACAATTCACGCTTCATAAACATAAATGCTCCAACTAAAATATCGACTTTACCTGATTGATTTTCGGTTATATGTTGTGCATAATATTTATTAAACCAACTTGAAAAGGGAAAAAACTTATACAACCCAAAAATCTTTGTAAAAGCAACCCAAGGAGTTGGAACACCTCTTTTTGATTCAGGTAAAAAGTTTCCTGTTCCATCAATTAACTTACATCCTATTATTCCAGTATCAAAATTACAAAATCTAGATTGCAAAATTTTAGAAAAAGTATCTTCTGCAACCACAGTATCTGGATTTAATATGCATAAATATTCACCTTTTGCTTCTGCAACTCCAATATTATTCCCTTTCGGAAAGCCCGAATTTTGTTTATTCTCGATTAGTCTCACATTCGGAAATTTTTCTTTCATCATGGCACAACTATCATCTGACGAATTATTATCAATTACTATAATTTCTCCATCAATGCCTTTAAGTGCTTTTTGAACACTAAAAACACATTGCTCTAAGAAGTAGCGAACGTTATAATTGAGAATAATTACCGATAATTGCATGGTGCGAATATAAATAAACTTTAAAACTTTTTATAGTAACAATTTATTTAATTGAGAAAATCTTAATATCTTCGAAGTTATAAATAAACTATGTTCTAAATTAATAACCAAATAACTATTTAAAATGAAATTTTTATTAAAAACATTAGTCCTTCTATTGTCATTAAATGTGTTTTCACAAGAAGACATCAAATTAAATTATGACAAAAAAGAGGTCTATATTCCAATGCGAGATGGAGTAAAACTTTACACGGCTATTTACACTCCAAAAGATATTTCTAAGGATAAAAAATATCCAATATTAATGCAAAGAACTTGTTACAGCATTGCTCCTTATGGTGAAGAAAATTTTAAGAAATCACTTGGACCAAGTTCTTTTTTAGAAGAAGATAAATATATTTTTATCTATCAAGATGTTCGTGGAAGATACATGAGTGAAGGCATTTTTACAAATATGACTCCACAAGTAGAACACAAAACTAAAAAAGACGTTGATGAAAGTACTGATACATATGACACTGTTGATTGGTTAGTAAAAAACATCAAAAATAATAATAAAAAAGTTGGACAATACGGAACATCTTATCCAGGATTTTACACAGCTGTTGGAACCATTGCAAATCACCCTGCATTAGTTGCTTCATCACCTCAAGCTCCTATTTCTGATTTCTTTTTTGATGATTTTCATCACAATGGTGCTTTCGTAATGGGATATTTCAGAACTTTTCCTGTTTTTGGAGTACAAAAAAATAAAGCAGAAAAAGAGGCTTGGTATATGGATCAATTTATAAGACCAACTTCTAAAGATGGTTCTATATTTTTTAATGAACTTGGAACAGTAAAAGAAGCCACTGACAAATATTATAAAGATAACTTTTTCATGCAAGAAATCGTTGATCACCCTAGTTATGATTCTTTTTGGCAATCTAGAAACTTATTACCTCATTTAAACGGCATAAACCATGCTGTAATGACTGTTGGCGGATGGTTTGATGCTGAAGATTTAGCTGGACCATTAAACATCTACAAAACGATAGAAAAAAACAATCCAAAAGCAAAAAACACAATCGTAATGGGACCTTTTTCTCATGGTGGTTGGGGAAGAGAAACTGGAAAACATTTTCATAATGATATTTATTTTGGAGATAGTATTGCTACTTTCTATCAAAAAAATATTGAGTATAAGTTCTTTACTCATTATCTAAAATCAAACTCTAAAAATGCGGATGCACTTCCTGAAGCTTATATGTTTGATACAGGAAAAAAAGTATGGAATGAATTTACAAATTGGCCTCCAAAAAATAGTTCTAAATTAAATTTTTATTTAAATTCAAACGGAAAATTAGAAAAAGAAAAAACAAAGAATAATTCGTTTTCTGAATATTATAGTGATCCAAACAATCCAGTTCCAAGTAGTATTAATTATGAAGAATATAACGGATTCACACCTAGAAACTATATGAGTGAAGACCAACGTTTTGCTTTAAACAGACCTGATGTTGTAACATTTACCACTGAATACCTAACTGAAGATATAACTTTGGCAGGAGAAATTATGGCAAAATTAAAAATTGCTTCCTCTTCTTCTGATGCAGATTTTATTGTAAAATTAATTGATATTTATCCAGCTGATGAACCACAAAATGAAGACAAACCAAATGTGCTTTACGCTAATTATCATCAAATGGTTCGAAGTGAAGTAATGCCAGCGCGTTTTAGAAGTAGCTTTGAGAAACCTGAAGCATTAACTCCAAACCAAACTACTGAAGTTAATTTTAGATTACAAGATGTTTTACACACGTTTAAAAAAGGACACAAAATTCAAATTCAGATACAAAGCACATGGTATCCAATGATTGCTGTGAATCCTCAGAAATTTTTAGAAAATCAATATTTAGCTAAAAAAGAAGATTACACTAAATCATTTATAAAAGTTTTTAATGATAGTCATATTGAAGTAGAAGTTTTAAAATAAGAAACTAAAGCTGTCTGAAAAG
>JBLHNH010000063.1:0-14668 GCA_047622645.1 Flavobacterium sp. | reverse complement strand
TTTTTTTAATATTAATAACAATTATAATTCTTCAAAAATTTGATTTTCATTTTTAGAAACTTTTCTAGCATTTATGGCATTTCCGTTCTCATCAACTACAAAAGCAACAAATTCAATATTATTTGCGTTAGAAACGTTTGAAGGAATAGGAATATTAAATGTTCTAGAGTATGTATTACCACTAATTGTTTCACTATTATTTATTAAATCACCAAACAAATTAGTTTCACAACTCCTTAAGGTATGATTGTGGACATAGTCTGGCAATGGATTTACAGCACCATAATATGTAGTATAGTTTTTTTGAGGATAAACTAATCCATTTTCTAAAACATATACTACTAATTTTAAGTTTGAAAACTCTTTACTAAACTTCACATTTACCTCTAAATTAATAGTGTTACCCACTATGGTGTTATCCATAGCTAATCCAAGTTTAGGATTTGCTCCTTGAGTTAATGCCGTTGCTTGATCTATGTTAGTGTCTTGTGGCGAAATCCAAACCGTCATTCTGTTTAATAATCCTTTTGGATATCCCGATAATGCAAAAAGTGATTCTAATGCACTAGAGTCATAGTTATATGGATCATAAGTTCCACTTGATGGGTTTGAACTGTCTCTATGTATTGCAACGGTAACGACATCATCTGTTATGTTTTTAACTTGTTCAATGGCATGAGATACCCTAGTACAATAACCACACCATGTACCCGTATAATCTTCAATCAACAATCTCTTTTTAAAATTTACTTGAGTGCCGTCATGAAATGTAACAGTAATTGGCTCAGAACTTACACCTAAATATTTTGACGTAACATAAAATTCCCCTATAGTGTTGGATGTAAGTGTGTTGCTGTTCAATAACGCTCCATTAACAAAAAAATCAGATTCAGAAGTAATGTTTTCTCCTGTTGTTGTAAAGGAAAAAAAAGTAACTTGATTATTTATCAAAGTAAAAGAATTATCAGCCGTAACAATAACACCATTTATAGAGTCTACTATTTTATAATCTTCAGAGCATGAATTTATCAAGAGGAACACAAATAGAGACGCAAGAATTTTAAAAAACTTCATTTATATTATTTTTTTATGATTTTTACATTCACTTTTTTATTTTCTTCATTAGTTACATTTAAAAAGTAAACACCCGAATTTAAATGACTTAAGTCAATTTTATTATTTCCTGATTCAAAAGAATTAACTTGTACAATTTTTCCAGTTATATCATATAAATTCATTGATATATGGTTTTCAGTGTTAAATTCTAGATCGTTTTCTACTAGGGTGTTTTTTATAGTAACACCAATGTTTTTTAATTCAGAATTGAAACTAGCACTAGAAAGAGTAGGATCAAACCTGTATGTAAAATTAATAGGAGTACCAATTTCTGTACCAGCACTATCATAAGCATAGAATTTAAAAACAAAATCCATAGGATAGTTTGTTCCATCTCCAAGATTAGTGTTTAAAAAATGATCAAAGTTTCCGTTTTGACCATTTGCAGGAATTGGAAAACTTGTAGCTGGATAGGTTTGACCTACAACAATATTGTAATAACAGTCAATTAAATAACACAATTGAAATTCTGTACCATTATAGTTGGTAGCACTAACAAATAGAATTTTTGTTAAAAGAGGTGCGGAAGTGTTGTTTACAACATGAAAATCTAGACTAGCCTGAGGATTTGTTGCTTCTGTAAATGTAATGATGTCTCCATCTAATATAGGAGTTCCATCAAGTTTTGCTACTGAAAATTGTGCATTACTTGAATAAAAAGTAAGAATAGCTAAAGCAATTAATATTTTTTTCATATTCTTTTTTTTAAGCCTAATCTAATTTAATTGCATTAGGCCTTATTTGTTTTATTTAATTATAATTTTTTCGTTTCTTTCTCCTAATTCTGATTTTATTTTTGCAAAATAAATACCACTGTTTAAAAAGGATAAATCAATTGATGCGTTATCACCAATATTTTTGTCAGTATATACCGTTTTACCAGTAACGTCACTTATTGAGATATCAACATTTGAAGGAGTACTAATGTTTAAAATTCCATCCGTTGGATTAGGATACATAACAAAGCCTTCTAACGTCAATGTCTTTGCATTTAAGAAACCTCCTGTTGCAAAAGGTCTAGATGCTCCAGAACCATACCCTCCACTTGTTGAATAAACTGTTACATTATTTGAATCAACTAATGTAGCAGGTCCTCCACCATCTCCATAAGAGTCTAATAAATTAAAAGTATAACAATCACTTGTAGATAAGGAAACAGGAACGTTATAGGTTGAATTATTCCCATATGGGCCTCCACTTTGAACTGTTGTTCCTGAAGAATTTTTAATATTCCAAGTACATTCAGAACCCCAACCATCTGTTTGAATAGACAAAGTTAATGTATTTGTTGTTTCTACGGATTTATTAAAACTTGTATTAACAGAGTTATTGGCCAAATTAGCATCACCTGGAACAGAAACCGTTACAACATTTGTTGCTTGAACACCATAAGTATATGCAGGTAATTGTACTTCTTGAGTTTGCATAACGCCTAAATTTCCAGTCCAATTATACACTTGAGAAGTACCAGAGTTAATGTCATAGGTAATATTTACTGAAGTCAAAGGATTTTGACTGATGTTTTGAATTTTAACTTTTGGACCAATACTATTGATACATTGACTGCCTATTGGGCTTATTGATTTTAAGTTTACATCATTTCCAACAATTCCTGTGTAAGTAGGTTTTGAACCATTACCTGTAATAATTTTTTGTTGCGTTTCGGTCATAAATGCAACAATTTCTAATTCTGCTATATCAACAGGTACCCCATTGTAATTTGTTGGAACAGTATACGTATACGTTCTATCAACAAAAGTTCCCAGAGTGGTAGTTGTAATATCCTCACCCCATTGTCCAGTAATCATATGAACTAATCGGTGTTGGTGGTTGTATTCATTTCCAGCATTTCCACCTGTTTGTGGCCCTTTAGTGTTGTTTTGTAATAACGCAACATTTAATTTATTTGTTGCAATTGGACTTGATCCAGTATAATACCCTTCAACATGAACGGTTAATATATTATTTTGAACATTAATTGAAGATTCAACAGCAACATTTAAATAAGCGCTTTGTGATTTAATTTGATTTCCAGCATTTGACCAGTCTCCTCTGCTCATAGCCGTTCCAGTTCCATTTTGTTGTAAACCTGCAAATTCAGTTCTATTTACTGTTCCAGCAGGATAACCTGCTAAATTCGATTGCACAGCAATACCTGTTCCAAAGGGAGTTCTAAAATCAGGTTCTCCTGCTCCAGGGGTTGCATAACCACCAACATGAATATTAATTAAAAAAACATTGTTTGGGTCAGCATCTCTCATAGTTTGTGCAATGGCATGTCCTTGAGGACAATACACACAATGTATTCCTGTAAATTCTTCAAGAACAACTTTTTTATTTTGCGCAGAAGTGCTCACAATAGTTTGAGCAATAGAAACAGTTCCAATCAAAAGCAAGCAAAGTGATAGTAATTTTTTTTTCATTTTTTGTATACTTAATTATTAATAATTAACAATTTGGGTTGTTAATATTCAACAAATATATGTTTTTTTTTCATTTTTTTCATTTTATTGCCATTTTTATTGATATATTTTATAATTTTCGCATTTTTGAAGCATTTTTATATATATTTGCTAAAATTTTAAACAATATTTAACATGAAGTATCTTTTATTATTCTTTGTATCATTTTCTGTTTTTGCTCAAAAACAGATGCCAAATATTACCCTTAAAAATTTAGATAATGTTTCTTTAAGTGTACAAGATGATTTTGCTGAAGAAAATAAAATATATGTATTTTCGTTTTGGGCTACTTGGTGTGCTCCATGTATTCAAGAACTTCAAGCAATAAACGAATATTATGATGACTGGAAAGAGGAATTAAATGTAGAAGTTATAGCCGTTTCAGTTGATGATAGTAGAACTCAAAAAAGAGTTAACCCTATGATAAACGGAAAAGGATGGACGTATCAAGTGTTATTAGATTCTAACCAAGACCTTAAAAGAGCATTATCCATTACTAATGTGCCTTTTTTAATAGTTGTAAAAAACAAAGAAATAGTAAAAATACATAACGGCTATTCTGAAGGAGCTGTGGAAGAGTTATATAATGAATTGAAAGAATTAAAAGAATTATAATGAATTATAAACATATATTGGGAATACTTTTTATATTTTTTATAGGAAACACATATTCTCAAGAAAAAATAAAAGGCCGTTTTTATGGAGGTCTTGAATCAAATTCTCAATATTATCTAGACGATAATGAATTAGGTAATTTTGAATTTGAGGACAGGTTTAGATCTAATAATTATTTGAACTTGAATTATAATTTTGGTAGATGGACAGGAGGAATCTTAGCCGAAGGATATGAGAAAAACGCTTTATTAAATTACAATCCCAAATTACAAGGAACTAACATTGGAACTTTTTATCTAAATTATAAAACAGATAAATTAGACATTACTACGGGACATTTCTATGAACAATTTGGCAGTGGGATGATATTGCGAACGTGGGAGGATAGAGCATTAGGTATAAACAATGCAGTTAGAGGTGTTAGGGTTGTCTATAAACCTATTGAAGACCTTAAATTAACCGCTTTATATGGCCAACAAAGAAGTGGTTTTGATGTTGCAAAAGGGAAAATATTTGGTTTTGATTCTAATTTTAATTTATCAAATACTTTAAAACTAGACACCTCAGACTTGTCTATTGGTTTTAGTTATGTAGGAAGGCAAGAAGAGATAACTATTGAAAATCCTAATTTCAATGAAGTAACAAATGCCTTCTCAAGTAGAATAGATTATATTTATAAATCTTTTTATACTTCATTTGAACACAGTGCAAAATCAAAAGATGCTACAATTTTATTTAATGAACTGGATGAAAACTTTGTTAAACCAGGAAGTTCTTTTTTATTAAATACAGGTTACTCAAAAAAAGGTCTTGGAGTTGACTTAACTTTAAGAAGAATTGAAAACATGAGTTTCTTTTCTGAAAGAAAACCAGATGTTTATCCAGAAAACGGTGGTTCTACAAGCATAAACTATAATGACAAGATAATGAATTTTGTTCCTGCTCTTACAAAGCAACATCATTATAATTTAGCTAATATTTATGTACACCAAGCACAAAATAGAATTGATTATATAGATCAATTCAAAATGAAAGCGGGAGAAACAGGTGGACAAGTAGATGTATTCTATAATTTTGCAAAAGGCACTAAATTGGGAGGAAAATATGGTACAAAGGTTGCTCTAAACTACTCCAATTGGTATAATTTACCAGGAGAATATAGATATAATCCAGAGGATTATAACACTAAATTCTTTGGAGTAAGTCAAAAATATTTTTCTGATTTTAATATTGAAATCACAAAAAAAATAAACAAAAATCTTCACGGTAATATTATGTACGTTAGTCAATATTATGACCAACGATTATTAGTTGGAGGTACTTTAGTAAAAACAAATATTATTGCAGGCGATGTTACTTATAAATTTAATTCCTCTAAATCGTTGCGTTTTCAAGGAGAGCACATGTGGGCTGATTCTGATTTAAAAAATTGGGCAGGAGCGACAGCAGAATTTAATTATAATTCAAAATTAGCATTCTATATATATGATTTATATAACTATGGAAATGATCATAAAGAAAAGCAAATTCATTATTATAATATTGGAGGTAGTTATAGAAAAGGTTCTTCTAGAATCGCTTTAAATTACGGAAGACAAAGAGGAGGTTTAGTTTGTGTTGGTGGTGTTTGTAGATTCGTGCCAGAAAGTAAAGGAATTTCTTTAGCATTGAGTACAACATTTTAAGGCTTAATAATCTTGAAAACAAAAAAAGGATAGTTTTTAACTATCCTTTTTTTTTTATCTTTTTAAAGTAAAATGGGATTTGAATTCTTGTCTATTTCCGTTTTCTGTATATTCTATCTTAAACCAGTAATCAGTTGAGGGTAGTGGTTGACCATTAAGCATTCCATCCCAACCATTTCCATTTGGATTAATTTGTTTTAAAAACTTTCCATATCTATCGAAAATAAATATTTTACCTTGATAAGATTGTAACAAACCATTAATATTCCAATATTCGTTAAAACCATCACCATTAGGAGTAAAATAAGCAGGATAAGTAACTGTTTGAACCGATTGTGTTTGACGTAAACCACATTGCTTAATATCTCTAACCAAAATAGTATAACTACCATTTGATAATCCTGTAAAAATAGGACTTGGTTGCCAGTTTAAGCCACTGTCAATACTATATTCATATATACCATATCCACCAACAGGTAATGCTTCAATAGTAGCTGTTCCAGCTGAAAATAAAGGTGTAATTAAAACAGCACTAACACTTTCAGGTTCAGAAGATAATGTTGCTGTAACACTATCTGAGTATTCACATTGATATTGAGTGTCAAGATCTATTACTTGAACACTATAAGTTCCAGATTGATTTACAGTATAAATAGCAGATTGATTTCCTAAAGAGTCAGTTGTTGGGTTTGATGGAGTCCAACTATAACTATAATTTCCAGCAGTTATTGGGGTTGCATTAATAGTTTGTGAACCAGCTCCAGTAATTGGGTCTAAACAAATAACAAAATCTAAACCTAAATCAAAGTTAGGAATAGGATCCACAATTAGTTGTACGTATTGATCTAAACCAAAACACTCATTGTTAATTGCACTATCTATTCTAACCCATACAAATTGATTATTACTTATTGTATTTCTATAATTACTTAAATTAGTAATTGGATTTAAACCAGATGTTGCATCGGTTTCATTTTCATAATATGAAACTTGCAGATTTTGATTTGGTGGAAATTGACTTAAAATAGTAGTTGTTGCATCATTTAAGTTAAAATAAGCAAAACCATCATTTGAAGGGTCATTAGAATCTATATATACATCACATTCATATAAAGGAACAATTGATAGAGGTGTCGTTGTAGAAACTAATAAGTTAACTTTTACAACTCTAAAACAACCATTTGAGTTTGTCACTCTTGTCCAAATGGCTCCATTATTTGGAGAAGTGTAATTTGTAATGTTTGTTATTGGCGATGTGTTATCTTGTGCGTTTAATTGAGTTGTAAAATAACTAAAACTTAGAGAAGTGTCGTTTGAAATTAATATATCTGCTTTAGTTAAGTTAAAATCAGTAATTGCGTCTGTATCTGTATCACATTGTTTTAAATTCACATTGTTTGTAACAACTGGTAAAGGATTAACAACTAAATTAAATGAAGTTGTTGAATAACAATTTGTTATATTGTTTGTAAGTCTAACATATACTAATTGAGTGTTAGAATAGTAATTATTTTGAGGATTAACATTATTATCTGCCTCATTTTGATCGATATGATAGGTAACTGTTATTCCAGATTGGCCATTTAAAATTTCAGCATTTTTTGTGATTAAATTAAAAGTTACAAATCCATTCGTATCATTACCATCTAAATTGTTGTCACAAATTTCATAAGCAGTAATAGTTGTAATAGCTGGAGAAACATTTTTAGTTACGGTTATTGTTGATGAAATATCATCACAAATACCATTTCCAGCAATTGTATAAGTATAAATACCTGCTGCATCTGAACTTGGGTTATAAACACCCGTTCCACTTGCCATTGCTGGAGACCAAGTTCCCCCTATAGTTACATTATTTCCTAGTAAAATAAATAAATTAACATTTGGATCTGTTGTACAAGTAGCAATTGTATTATTTGTTCCAGCATTAGGCGCTTGTTGAATTGCTACCGTAATATCAACACTAATATTTGCACAAGTTGCAGTATAAGAATAATTATAAGTTCCTGGCAAATCAACATTTGGATCAAAAAAGTCTGTCCCACTTGCTAAAGCAGGAGTCCATACGCCTCCTGTTTCAGGATTTCCATCAATTGCGTCTAAAAGATCGGTTGTGCCACTAGAACATATAGTTACGTTAGTGTCTCTTGGTTCACTACCAAAACCCGAATAATAGCCACCATATCCTGCAGCTCCACTAGCGCCAAAAACACCAACGGCTAAAGGGCCAGTAGACTCAACTACAACATTTCCTGTATATCCAGGAATCCTATATGTAACCCAATCTGTAGTACCTAAAACTACTTCAGGAGTAGTTGTGGTTGGATTTCCATTTACAGTTACAGTTGAATTTGCATAAGTAAGCGCAATAATATCACTAGTGTATTGAGTATTTCCAATGGTATTTATACTTGGAATTAAATCTACACTTTTTTGAAAGAAACAGCTCAATGGAGGAATAAAATTCATACCAGTGGTCGCTGAATAATTTGCACCTGCTAGAACTTGATATAGGTATATTGGATTACTACTAGTAATATACATGTTCTTATGATTAGTTCCTTGATAAAAAGTAGGAGGAACAATTAAATAACCCCCTGCATTTATTGTTGCGAATGGAGTCGCACTACCATTTACAAAAATCGCGGTATTATCTTGTGTTGCTACAACTATAGGAAATTCTGAATCATCACCACCATTTCCTCTAACAACTATATATTCTGAACCAACTTGTTCATAGGACACAATTTGGTCTAAGTTAAAATCTTGACCGTCCGAAGCGCTTAAGGTACCTCCCAAAGCATTTCCAGTACTAACTGCAATTGGTTTGTCAGAAGAAATTAAAGCTCCGATAAAACCATCATAATTAGCAGTATAATTGGTATAACCAGACAACACAACAGATTGTCCTTTGTTCAAAACAAAATTTTGAGTATTTAAAGTAACGTCACCAAAACCAGAAGTAAAAACAACATTTGTATTATAATCAGAAACATCAACAGTTGTATTATCCTCAGTTGCCATAAAGCTGGATACAAAATTTCGTATTGTACCATCTCCTCCCTGAGGAACACTACCAACCCTAAAATTTGTACCAATACCAGGGATTCCTTTTGCAACTAGTACTTCGGCATGATTTCCCGAACGAACTTTAAAAGTGGCATAAAAATCTTTAGTAGCTTCTAATACTATTCCTTTATCACTTTTTACAATATTAACGTCACTTTGATTAAGAAACATTAAAGAAGGTTGTCCATTACCGATATTTATAGTTTGAGGGTTTCCTTGAGAAATTGTAAAAGGGGAACCAAAAACCGGAGTACCATTTCCACTTTTTACAGAAACAGAAAAAGGAGTAGGATTTGGTGTAGAAAGATAAATATAATGATCATTAACTACAGATCCCTCTCTAGAGTGTAAAGGAGGAAGCCAATGTTTATTACTAAGTTGGCTAAACATAAAATTAGTAAAAATAAAAGCAATTATTAAACTTAAACGCATTGTAATTTTTTTTGAGAAAGTAAATGTAAATAAAAAAATTAGTATAAGTAAAAATTAGGCTTTCTTTGAAGGATTTTAACAAAAGTTTAAATTTTAAAAAAAAGCTCTTAATTGTACATTTCCAGTATGAATTGTTTTAGATGTTTCACTCTTTCTACCTTGATAATTGATGTTAATGTCTAAATAAGTTGTTAGATTTTTTTGTAACAATAAACGCCAAGTCTGATTTTTACCAACCTGTAAACCTTCCAACAATTGAAATCCAACAGCCGATAAAGCATTTCCTTCAAAAGAATTGTTGTAATGTGAAAATTCGCCATTAACACTAAACCCCTTTTCACTATTTAAAGTAAATGAAGTTCCAAAACGGTTTTGCTTTAAACTTTCAAAATTTCCAATTTTATTTTCTTTGTTTTGATATTCATAAAAAATATCCCAACTCGCATTTTTTGAAAACAAATAAGAAACTTTTGGAAAAGCCTGAAAACCATCTATTTGAAAATTACGACTTGGATAGCTTTCTGCAAAAGCTTCGCTAAAAACTGTTTTTCCTGACAAAGTAAATAACCAAGTTTTTTGAATTAAATGCTGGTATTGCAACTGATGTGATTTGGCTTTGTTTTCAACAGAACCAACTGATAATAAGTTTTTTGAATCATTAGTTAAAAAGTTATAAGTGATTGAATTTCGCTGCTTTCCTCTATTAAAAAACAAACTATTTCTAAAACTATTGTTTAATCCAATGAGATTCTCATCTGATTTTGAAAAAGGATTCAAATCAAAATTATTACCATTTCTTGAAATTTTTCTATCAATTAAAAAGGAACTTTGATTATAAAAACGTGACATAAATTTTAGAAACCCTGATTTACTTTGCCATTGATTGAAATTAAAATTTAACGATTGCGAAAATTTATTTTGATGTGTTCTCAAGAAAACTTGGTTAGGTAAAAACACACGAACATATTTAGCTAAATCAACAAAAGGAGCAATTTCAAATTCTTGTAATTCCTGAATTCCATTGTTGTTATAGTCATTCCATGTGTAAACTCCTTGTCCAGGTTCAACCTCCAAATACGTAAATTCTTGTTGAGCAATTGTTCCAGATGAGTTTTCATAAATGGTAGATAATTGCATTAATTGATCAAAAAATCTATCGTTATACATAATTCTCGAGTTTAAAGAAGGTTCATCTTTCTTAGCAATGTCTTCATATTTTAAAGTCCTGTATTTTACAAAAATACTCAAATTACTTTTTTCAGTTTTTATTAATTGTGAATTCAAATAATATGAATTTGAATGATTTACTCGTTGAATATTTCCGTTTTGTAAACTATCATTTTTTCGTTGTAAATAACCCAATTCTACAAAAACGTTCGTTGAATCACCGCGACCAATAAAGGCGCCATATTCTGCAAATTTTTGACTTAATATTGAATATTCATTGGTTTCAACTAATTTTTCTGAATTATCTTCAAAGTTAAAACTGCTTCCAACCCAATTTTTCTTGAAATTGTATTTTGCTCTAGTTTGATTTCGAATAAATTTCGAGTTTGAATAACTTCCATCACTTTTCATAGCACTACTTTGATTGAAAAGAGAAATATTTTTATGTCTGTAATTTGCGAAAATACTATGTCTTGTTCCAGAAAAGTTTTCCGAAAAATCTAATCTCTCCAATTGATATTTAGCAGATCCTTTCTCATTGAAATTAAAATCAAAACCAGAAATCAACAAACTTTGACTACCTAGAGGTGAAGTTAAATTCCAATCGCGATTAAATTCAATGGTAAATAAGCGTTCAATAGTTTTAAAATCTTGTTGAATAAACTGCAAATTAGCAAAGCCATCAATCGTAGTTTTTTGAGATAATAAACGTTGTTTTGCGTTTATTTTTCCAGCAATACCGTTGTTGTTTTTATCATCTAAATTGGAATAGAGATTCTGGTCATTATTGCTTACACCTATTTCAAAATCAATTTTAGTTTTTTCTGAAGGATTATAACCACCTAAAATAGTTGCAATTTGAATTTTAGTTGGTGCAATTAACCGAACAACAGGTTCGTAATTTCCTTGAGAAATTCCTGCAACAGGTTCAATATATTCATAAATTTTACCAATAGCTTGATTGTTGGCCAAAATATAATTTCCTTGATTATTTCCAACCAAACTAAAACGAACATTATATAATTCGTCATCTGGATTATTTGAATATTCAAAAACTTCAACTCCAGAAACAATTACTTTTTTGTATAAAACTTTATTTTCAGAATAGCTGTCTAAATAAGCAGAAGGAGCATTCATCAAACTTAAATTATCACCAGCATTTTGCAAAACCGCAACTTGTTCTTCTGATAAATTTTGTTGTAACGGCTGATTTTTTACATCATTTTCAGAATATAAAAACCCACCAATAGTCCATTTTTCTGTTTCGTGACTTGCACCAGCATACGTTATAAATCGTGTGTAATTTCTATCTGTATATTGATATTCAACATTAATTCGCATTTCTGAAGTTATTGGAAATAAAGAAGTAAAAATAACTTCACCAGCATTGTAATCTATCGTATAATCGTTGTTTTCACCACGAGTTAATAGAATTCCATTTACAAAAACGCGTTCTGAACCAGAAATTACTAAAACATACAATTCACCATTATTCCCTCTTAATTTATATGGTCCTTGATTTCCTTCTTGACCGGTAAAAGTACTTCGAGCATATTGTCCTCGAACTAGAGCTGCCGAAGCAAAAATATCGGTTTTGTTTTCGTCCGTTCCAAAAGTAAAATGTGATGAAATTCCTTGAACTTTTTTATTGAAATTTAAGAACGAAGCTTTTCTGTTTTCTAAAAATAAATCACCAGCTCGAATATTCCATTTGTCGGAAAAGAGTTCTATGAAAATTTGGTCAAATTCATCTAGTTTTTGCGAATAACCACCATCTTGCAAAGGAATATTACTGTCTTGAATGGAAGCTCGTAAACTAACTTTGTCTGATAATTTACCTGTAATTTGAAGGTCAAGATTTGAATTTACAACTGTGTTTTGATTATTTCCAATTGTAACTCCTCTGGTAATACTTCCGTTTGTGTTTAAGCCATCAAAAGGTTTAAAGGTACTTTTGTTTGGGTTTTTTATGGTAAAAAGTTGACCAGCTTTATTAGGAACAACTTTATCTTCATCATAAATGGAATATGTTTTGGTTAAAAATTCAGGAAAAGTTAGATATTTGACTTCTAAAGTGTCTTTTGAAGTGAAGTTTTCTTTAAAAAGTATTTTTCCGGATTTGAAATCAATAGTGTAAGCTGATGAATCAATTTCATTTCCACTTTTATCAAAAACTTTAAAGAAAGCTTTGTTAATGCTGACATTTTCTAAAGCAATTGTGTCTTTTGAAGCAACAATTTTCTTAGATTTATAAGGCGTTTGTGTTTCTTGAGCTAAAATGCCCGAAACAAAAAACAAACTAATCCATAAAATCCACTTATTACCCATAAATACTATAACTCACAATTTTCAAAAGTAGTATTTATTGTTTGAAGTTTTCAACGGATTTTCATTCAATTAAAATGAATTATTTTTTTTCTTTTAATCCTTCAACACAAGTTGACTTCAAAGATTCAATTCGTTTTAGAGTTGTATTTAATTCAACACCACAAGAAAAATGAAATCCATTTTCAATTCTTTCTTCTAAATAAAGCAAAGCTTTTTTATAATTCTTTTCTTCAATATATAATTTAGCCAATTCTATAAAACTTTTATTTCTGTAGTAATTTTGCGTACTATTTTTTTTATTTAGTAAGGTTAATAGAGATTCTTTAGCTTTTTTATTTTGTTCTAAATCTAATTCCAACATTGACTTTTCATATAATGATACAATGAATAAATCAGATTCAGGAAAATCATTAACTAACTTATCAAAATATTCTAAAGCTTGAATTGAAATTAATTTTACAATTTTTGATACGTTTTCGTCTTTAGTAATTACCGTTAATTCAAAAAAATTACTATTGTAATATAGTTCGTTAAGAGCCATTCCTTTTTCATAAAGAATTCTGTCTTCATTTGGTTTGTCACTTTGTGAAAAGCAAATAATAGAGGTGAATAACAATAATAAATAATAGCTTTTTTTCATAATTAAAATTTTCTATTCTTCCAACTTTTAGGTGAACGTGAAGTATGAAAAACTCCTAGAATTATTATATTTTTTTCTTTTTTAATATAATGAATTCCAAAAGGAAATCTATTGATGAATCTAATTTTTACTGATTTATACCTATTTTGAATTAATTGTGGATTTCTAGTAATTTCTGCTAAACCAATTTCTAAACATAATTCAAAATCATGAGAAAGACCAACTCGTTTATCTTCATACCAAAAAATAATTTCTTCAATATCAAATAAAGCTTCTTTTGTAAATTTAAGATTAAACATTACCTTAAGTTCTTCAAATGTGCTTTAACTTCATCCCAGGTGTAATATTCTGTTTTGTCCTCTTCAACAAGGGATAAACGATAATCTAATTCTTGTTTTACTTCGTCAGATATCTCAATATCTTCTTTAGCGACACTATCCCATAATTCTTCAGCTAAAGCAATTTTTTCAGCGGTAGAGAATTTATCTATGTCTTTGATTTTCATACTATAACTTTTTATAAAAGTAATAATAATTAATATATTCCAATCTTAATTAATAAAAAATTCACTCTTTAGTCACAACTTGCATCGTTTCTCTAGAAATCTGCTTTAACAAAACTGTTTTGTTTTTTTCTACAATTTTAGAAGCTTCATCATCAAAATGTCTAACGGTGTAAAGCGAAACATTTTCATTAAATGAGATTAGAAATTTTTTAGCTAAACTGTTTTTCAAAGCTTCAAAATTGCCATATTTATCTTCAATACAAACCGAAAAACTAATCGCAGAATTCTGAATTAAGTTCACTTTTATTTTATGTTTTGAAAATAAAGCGAAAATTTCACTCATGTGATCTTCCATCATAAACGAAAAATCTAAAGAAGATAATGACAGTAATAGTTGATTTTTCTTTATTATAAAACAAGGTATGTGTGGATCTAAATCTGCACCTTTTGAAACAGAAGTTCCAGGTAAAAGAGGATTTATAAATGATTTTACAAACAAAGGAATTTCTTTTCTTTGTAAAGGTTGTAATGTTTTTGGGTGTATTACACTTGCCCCATAAAACGCTAACTCAATTGCTTCGCGATACGAAATTTGGTTTAAAAGAATTGCATTTTCAAAATATCTTGGATCAGCATTCATTACACCAGG
>JBLHNH010000062.1:0-15046 GCA_047622645.1 Flavobacterium sp. | reverse complement strand
CTTTCTAAGCTAATCTGTCTTCCATCAATTAAAGCTGTTGAAATTTTATTAGTTTTCATATCCAATGCATCTCCATCAGAAATGAATAGGGTAGCGCTTTTTCCAGTTTCTAATGTTCCGTAAGTTGCGTCAATTCCAAGTATTTTTGCTGAATTTGAAGTTATTAATTGCAAAGCTTTTTCTTTGTCCATTCCCCAAGCAGCACATGTTCCTGCATAAAAAGGAAGATTTCTTGCCTGCATTCTTTCCATATCACCCATATTTTCTAATCCGACTAAAACTCCTGCATCAGTCAATAATTTGGCGTTTTTGAAAGGTAAATTTACGTCTTCATCTTCTAACATTGGTAAATCATGCACTCTTCTTAAAAGAACTGAAACATTATTTTCAACTAATAAAGCTGCGTTTTTGTAAGCATAATAACCACCAACAATCGTCATTTTTTTAATATTGTTTTTCTTTTTGAAAAGAATAGCATCAATTATTTCTTTTTCACCATCAGCATGAATAAATAACGTTTTTGCACCACTTTCTAATCCTTTCATAGCTTCATAAGGAATGTCTTTTACCGTTACATTTGAAGTTGCATAAGCTTTTGAATTATTGAAAAAATCTTGAATTTCAGTAGTTTGGTCGTCGTATTTTTTATTGGGCTGAATTCCTCCTGGTTCTGCCCACCAACCTAATCTTGAATAACTTCTTGGCCAGTTTAAATGAATTCCGTCATTTTCTTTTATGATTGCATCTTCCCAGTTCCAAGCATCTAATTGAACGATTGATGAAGTACCAGAAATTCTTCCACCTCTTGGTGTTATTTGTGCTAATAAAACGCCGTTTGGACGAGCAACTTCTACTAAGCCAGATTCAGCGTTATAAGCAACAATACTTCTAATATGTGGGTTCATTTCTCCCAATTCACTTTCATCGTCTGAAGCTTTTACGGCATCAATTTCAACCAAACCTAAAGTTGAATTTGGAGCAATAAATCCTGGATAAATTTCTTTGCCAGAAGCATTTATTACAATGTCATGTTTTGCTGGTTTCATTAGAGTTCCATCACCAATTAGGGCAATTTTTCCGTCCTTTATAGAAATAAGACTATTTTCAATTATGGTTCCGTTTCCAATGTGTGCTTTACCACCTAAAATTAAAATGCTTTTAGTTTGTTTAGAAGCTGGTGTTTGTTGCCCAAAAGCTATTGAGGTTAGTAGTAATAGGATTATGTATTTTTTCATTGTATAAAGTGTATTGTATGTCTTAAATTGATTTTTGAAATTCTCATTGCTTTTGACTTTGAAAATTAATATTCTTCAACAGTATCACAATGATAATGTTTAACTTCTTTTTTCGTTGGAGCTTGCGTTTTTAAACCTTTATTTTTAGCTTCAAGTAAATTATTTATCAACTCACTGCGTTGTTTTTGAATAGTTTCTAATAGTGCTGTTTCTTTTTCTAAATCGTAGAAAATTGTTCCCTCAACTACAGTTTTTTCAGCTTTTGCGTAAATTGATAATGGATTATCTGTCCAAAGAACAACATCAGCATCTTTACCAATTTTTATACTTCCAACTTTATTATCAACTTGTAAAAGTTTAGCAGGATTTAAGGTTACGAAATTCCATGCAACTTCTTCAGAAACGTTTCCGTATTTAACAGCTTTTGAAGCTTCTTGATTTAAACGTCTTGACATCTCAGCATCATCAGAATTAATAGAAACCATAACACCTTGACTTTGCATTAAAGCTGCGTTATATGGAATAGCATCATTAACTTCATATTTATAAGCCCACCAATCGGCAAATGTTGAACCACCAACACCATGTTCAGCCATTTTATCAGCAACTTTGTACCCTTCTAAAATATGAGTGAAAGTCTGAATTTTGAAATTATAACGTTCCGCTAATTTCATTAACATGTTGATTTCGGATTGTACATATGAGTGACAAGTTATGAAACGTTTCTTATTGATTATTTCGTTCAAAACTTCCATTTCAATGTCATAACGAGGCGTTACTTTATTTTTTGTATTTCCTGATTTGTAAGTTTTCCATTCTTTATCATATTCTAAGGCACGTGTAAAATAATCTTCATACACTTGTTCTACACCCATTCTTGATTGAGGAAAACGTCCGCTTCCCCAATTAGATTGTTTTACATTTTCACCCAAAGCAAATTTAATGTATTTTGGAGCATCTTTTACAACCATTTCATCTGGAGAATAACCCCATTTTAATTTGATAAAAGCAGCACGACCACCAATTGGATTTGCTGAACCATGTAATAAGTTGGAAGACGTAACTCCACCTGCAAGATTTCTATAAATATTAATGTCATCAGAATTTACTACATCTTCAATAGTTACTTCGGCAGAAGAGTTTTGTCCACCTTCATTAACTCCACTTGAAATAGCTATATGTGAATGTTCATCTATAATTCCAGCTGTTAAGTGTTTGCCAGTTGCATCAATTTCTTTGGCGTTTTTGGCAGAAATATTTTTACCTATTTTAACAATTTTTCCGTTTTCAATTAAAACATCAGTTTCTTTTAGAATTCCTTCTTCTTCTCCTGTCCAAACTGTAGCATTTTTAAAAAGTAGTGTTTCTTGTTTGGGTTTGTTTTCATTTCCATAAGCTAGATTTGGAAAAGAAACAGGAACCATCGTTGGAACTTTAAGTTCATCCTCTTTTTTGTCTTCTTTCTTTTTATCTTCAGGTTTTTCTGAAACTTCTTTTTTAGTAGCTTTCCAAGTTGTTTCTACACCATTTTCTAGAACAGCTTTTCCTTCCAAATAGTTTAAAGTTTTTGTTCCGGTTAATCTATAATAGGCGGATTTAATAGAATCATTTGTTTTGATAACTAAATTTACCCAAGGTTCGCTGTAGTTTAATTTAGTTCCATAATCAATACTGTCTTTTGAAGTTTTAGCCTCTAATTTTTCAAGTTCACCTGATATTTTTAAGTCAAAGGATTTATTATCGAAAACTAAATTATATTCGCCACGAATATCTTCCACATTCATTTTGTCTAGAATATTTCTATTTCCTTGTACCCAATTTTCGTGAATTTTACTGTCTTTTTCAAAAATATCTCCTGAAACAATGATAAAATTAGCTAGAGAACCTTTTTTTAATGAACCTAAATTATTAGATTGATTTATTAATTTAGCTGGAGTTTCCGTTAGAGCAGCAATGGCTTTTTCTTTAGGTAAACCATATAAAACAGCTTTTCTTAAATTTTCTAAAAAGTCTTTTGCTTCTTTGTTGTCATAGGCAGTTAAAACAAAGGAAACATTATTATCTGCTAAAATCTTTAAATTAAATGGAGCCTGATTCCAAAACTTCATATCACTTAAACTAACTTGTTGCGCTAAATAAGGATCAGAAACATCATATGCATCTGGAAAACCTAAAGGAATAATATAGGTTGCTCCCGTATTTTTGATTTCATTTATTTTTTCAAATTCATTACCTTCACCTTTAATCAAATAGTTTACTCCAAATTCTTTAGCAATTTTATTGGCTCTTAAACTGTTTAACTTATCACCAGCATTAAAAATTTGAATTAGATTTTTATTTGCATTAAAGCTTTCAAGCGATAAATCTTTAGTTTTAGAACTTCCTTGAGCATACCATTTTCCATCATGATATACCTGACGAATTAAAGCCATACTTCCCATTAAAGAAGAAGGATAAGATTGTCTAGAAAATTTACTTCTGCTGAACGTAAAATGTTGTGATATTTTGTTGTTAAGAATTCTAGTTGCGTTATTGCTATCATCATTTAAGGTCCATAATAAACCAGTTCCAGCAATAACACCATCGTTAAAATGACTTAAAACTGTACCAAAACCAACAGCACGTAATTTCTCAGCACTCTTGTTTTCATAGTTTAGGTTTTCAAAGGCATTATAATCTGTTTTTATGTGATCATTCCAATAATAACCTTCACGCGAAGAATCATACTGAGCAGATGAACCTCTATCTGGTTTGTCTGTAGGTTTCTGAATTCCAAATTCACTAAAAACATCAATAAATGATGCATAAATGGTTTTTCCGGTTGCATCAATAATTGTTGCATTTTTAGGAATAGAAACTGCAGTTCCAACTTCTAAAATTTTACCTTCTTTAAAAAGTAACGTAGCTTTTTCTAATTTTTGAGTTGATGAAACATAAATAGTAGCATTTGTTATGGCTACATGATTTTTGAAAGATTGTTTTACACCGTCATTTTTGGGAAAATAATCTTGAGCCTGAAGTGTTATGGTAAAACAAAACAGAAGTAGAAATTTAATGTAACGCATTTAACTGTAAATTTTAATTAAGCGTTAAATATAGTTAATTATGTATGTATAAAAAATATTTGTGAATTACTATTTATAAAATTCCTCTAGCTTTAACTTCAAGATATTTATTAATAACGTCTAAAGTTAAATTTTCTGGTTGCGTTAAAACGGAATAGATTCCATATTTTCTTAATTCATTTACAATTAAACGCTTTTCGAAAGCAAATTTTTCGGCTATAACTTTGTCATATATTTCTTGAACGTTATTTGCTTTTTTGTCAATTAATTCGTTTAATTCTGTATTGTTAAAAAAGACAATAACTAACAAATGATTTTTAGCAATTCCTTTTAAATAGGGAAGTTGTCTATGTAAACCATCAAGTGTTTCAAAATTGGTGTAAAGAATTAGTAAACTTCTTTGATTAATTTTATTTTTGATATCAACATATAAACGGCTGAAATCACTTTCAAAAAAATCGGTTTTGATGTTGTATAGATTTTCTAAAATTAACTGCATTTGACTTTGACGTTTCTCAGCCACAACTCTATTCTCTACTTTTTTAGAAAACGCCAATGTACCAGCTTTATCATGCTTTTTTAGAATAACATTTGATAAAACTAAAGTCGCATTAATAGCATAATCTAAAAGACTTAAACCATTAAAAGGCATTTTCATTACACGACCTTTATCAATAATCATGTAAACGTTTTGTGATTTTTCATCTTGAAATTGATTCACCATTAATTGGTCACGTTTCGCTGTAGCTTTCCAATTTATGGTTCTAATGTCATCACCTTGTACATATTCTTTGATTTGTTCAAATTCCATTGTGTGACCAATTCGTCTAATTTTTTTTAATCCATATTGAGATAATGAATTCGAAAAAGCCATCAAATCATATTTTCGCAATTGAACATAAGACGGATAAGTTGGGACTAATTGGTTGTTAGCAAAGCAGAATCTTTTTGAAACTAAACGCAAAGGTGTACTTGCAAAGATATTTAGACTTCCAAAGAAATATTCTCCTCTTTCTGTAGGTCTTAAAAAGTATTTGTAGTTGTCTTTTGATTGTGCACTAATTCGTCTAAAAACATTAAAATTTCTGACTTGAAACTGAAAGGGAATTTCATCAATAATTCTTGTGTAAATAGGGAAAGTATATTTGTTTTTAATTCGAATAATGATTTCGTTTTCATCACCGTTTGATAATTTTTCAGGTGTTTCACGAACAGCTTCTATTGGTGATTTTGCAATGAAAAGCATTAAAACATCAATAATTGTAAAGACAATCAAAACGTATAAAATATACCAACTTGCGTTATAGAACATCGGAAAAAAATAGGACAACACAAAACAACCTATAATACCAATAAGGCAATAGAAAAAGAAATTAGTTAGGTAAAGTTGTTTAAAAAGTTGCTTCATTTTTTCGAAATAATTATCTAGGAATTTCTACAGAATCAATAATTTGTTTGATGATTTCGGCGCTGTTTAAGCCTTCCATTTCTCGTTCTGGAGTTACTACAACTCTGTGTTGCATGACTGGAATTGCGGCTTCTTTAATGTCATCTGGTGTAACGAAATCTCTTCCTTTAATAGCAGCAAAACCTTTTGACGCATTTAAGATTGCAATTGATGCTCTTGGTGAAGCTCCTAAATATAAAAAAGGATTTTCACGCGTGTTTAAAACGATTTTTGCAATGTATTCGATAAGATGAGGTTCAATTAAAATTTGTTTCACTAAACCTTGAAAAATCAAAATATCACTTTGAGAAACAATTTTTGCAATGTCAGATAATTTGTCTCTGTTTTGCAAATCATTTTCTTTGTGAATAATAGCAATTTCTTCTTCTAAATTAGGGTAACCTATGTTTATTTTAAATAAGAAACGGTCTAATTGTGCTTCGGGCAAACGATATGTTCCTTCTTGCTCAATTGGATTCTGTGTTGCAATTACAATGAAAGGTTTTTCTAGAATATAAGTCGTTCCATCAGCTGTAATTTGCGTTTCTTCCATAACTTCGAACAAAGCAGCTTGTGTTTTTGCTGGAGCACGATTAATTTCATCAATCAAGATAAAATTCGAAAAAATAGGACCTTTTTTAAATTCAAAACTCGATTTTGATAAATCATAAACAGAAGTTCCAATAATATCAGAAGGCATCAAATCGGGTGTAAACTGAATTCGTTTAAAATCAAGCGATAATGTTTTTGATAATAATTTGGCTGTGATAGTTTTTGCAACTCCAGGAACACCTTCAAGCAAAACGTGACCATTAGCTAAAATAGCAACTAATAATTGATCAATCATTTTAGATTGTCCGACAATTACTTTTCCGATTTCTGCTCTAACTTTTTGTAAACTATCTTGTAATGGTGCTAAGTCAATGCGATTGTTAAAGTTTAAATTATCGTTTTCGTTTTCTTCTATATTATTCTCCATTTATACTGAATGTATTTTCAACATCTTTTGATGCTTTGTTAATGTATGTTTATTTATCTTTTTTCTGATTTAATTTTTCGATGGCAAGATTTAGTGAAATAATATCACTTTCATTACAAGCCTCTTTGCTTTTTAATTGATTTATTAATTGCACTAATTCTGCAATTTCCTCTTTTTTGTTTCCCGATTTTTGTTGAAAACGATTTATAAAAGTAGCATCGAGTACTGTTGTATCAATTAAATACTCATTTCTTGTTTTTTCAAGGAAATATATTATTTTTTTATCAATGATGTTTTTATGATTTCCTTCTTGATAATATAGATTTCCAATCGTTTTTGTAAAATCGACAGTTGTGTTTCTCAAGGGTTCAATAACTGGAATTACTCGTTGTTTTCTTTTGGCATTAAATACGATAAAAATCAAAATACTAATCAATGAAATATACCAAGCCCAACGTAAACTATCTTGACTTAAAAGGTAACGCATTGGGGAACGATTTAGTTGTCCGTCATTGTAAGACTTAACAAACCAATAGATTTTATCTTGATTTAAATAGGAAGTAATCTGTTCTACATATTCATAATTCTTGTTTTTCAACATATAATAATTGGTAAAAACTATGGGTTGAGTATGCAAGTAAAAATTCCCTTTTTTGTACGGAATTTTTATAAAATTTGTCAAATACTCTTTAGTGCTATTTTGATGACCTAAAACTACTGTCGTTGTAGTATCAATTTTTGAAAAATATTTAGTAGAAACACCTTTAGAATAATAATAATCTTTAGGTTTTAAATTTTTATTCGAAACATTTAATGCAAATGAGTCCATGAAAATACTACTGGTTTTTATTTCAAAACCTAATGTGTCTTTTAGGTTTTTAGAGAAAGAACTTGAACTAATAAAAACATCATTTCCCCTACTAGCGTAATAAAAAAGTTCGTCGACTGAATTTTTATCAATAGTAAACTCTTCATTTATGAAAAGAATATCACCTTTAACAGTATAAGTCGAATCTTCATAATCATATTTATCATAAAAATATTCATAAGGTGTGTTACTATTTTTTGTCACTTTTTGATTAGAAAACAACTTTTCAGATTCTTGACCAAAGACATAAAGGCCAAACGGAATTTTATCATTTAAAGCATAAGTTGGAGTCCAGTTAATAGGTTTTGGTCTACTGGCATCAACAAATATGATTCCTATTAAAATAAGAACCAATAAAAAGATATATACTTTTAGGTTTTTATTCATATTAGTTTTGAATGGCTTTTAAGAATGATTTTTCTGCTTTTAGGAAATCAGTTTCAGATATAGCAAATTCACCATACCAACAATATTCATAAATGTATGATAAGAATTGAAATTCAGCTTTTGCCTCAGTATTATTAATTTCATACAAATAATCTGAATTGGTTTTTTCAATATCCCATTCAATAACCTTTTTATCTGACATGGATTTTAACAGCCATAAATAATAATATCTTATGGAAGTTCTATATTCTTTATCTGACTTTGAAGCCGAAATTAATTTATTAAAATCTACAATATGAATATTTTCTTCTACTAACTCAGAAACATTAATATTTTTTGAAGATTTTCCAAAAACCCAGCCTCCTTCTTTGTTAATGATGATTTTTACAATCATATAGATCACAAAACCAATAATTATGAAAGCAATGACTTTCATCAAAATACCAAGACCTGTTAGTGTTCCATCAGAATTGCTAAAGTCAAATAAATCGCTAAAAAATTCCCCAACGTTTTTCCAAAACCTATTCCAAGCGGATAATTTTGTGTCATCTACTTTTTGTTCGTACAGAAATTCATTAGAAGTATATTCATCCTTAAATTTTGGGTCAAGTTTCTTAGATTTAATGGTTTCTGTATCATATTTTACTTTTACTTTTGGGCGCAACGAGTCGTTTTGTCCAAAACAAAAAGCAGTTATGAAAAATAAAATAGTTAAGAATTTATTCACTATCGTTTCCTATTAAATCAATATCATTTTTAATTGCGTTATTTTCTAATTCTTCTTTGCTGCTGTAATAAATTATTCCTTGATTGATTAGAATTAAATTTTGAAGCATATAATTGAAAAGAATCGAAGCAATCATTGCAATCGTCATCATAATTGTCATGAAAGAAAAAGCTTCACTATATTGTTCTTGGTTTCCTTGCATACGTTCAGGATTAGTAAAGAATGAAGCTAATCCAATAATATAAGGAACAAAATATACAATTCCAACAACGATTTGAACGATAATGAACATTATAACCGTTGAACCAATTATTGGCCAAGGTTTTTCTTTTAAAAGGTTAAAACCATTGCTCATTGATGTCAAAAAGTTTTTTTCTGTTGAGATGTAATCGTAATAACTTAACGAAACCCAACTTACATAAGCAGGTAAAACGATAATCATTAATGGAAATCCAATAATTATAAACATCAATGCAATAAGTAATGCAAATGTTATAAAAAATAGGGGTAAAAATGTTAGTAATGATGCTAAAAAGAAGATAATGGATTTTCCAATTTTAGATTTGATAAAATCAATTAAGTTCTTTGTAGAAATTTCTTTTTTTGATTCGATTAGACTTAGATAAGCAATTGGAAATGTATAATTGATAATACTTATAACAAAAATCAAAAGTAACATTGAAATTCCACCAACAATTAAAATTGGTAAATTTGAAGTTAAGTTATTCAACAGAAGATTTTCGCCAGTTTGATTGTTATTAATACTAGCAAAAATACCTTCAAAAAATATTTTCATAAAAAAATACAAAAGCACAACCAGAATTAGTAAAAACCCACCATTTATAATGAAATAATTTTTAAAATAGTTTTTACCATGGATTTTAAAAAAATCAAAAGTATCGCTTACTAATTCGTTAAAACCTCTTTTTTTATATAGCTGAAACATTTTTTTTATTTATTTTTTTGTGAACTTTAAAAGGATAAATCAAATAATAATAACTTATTGTACTTAATGTTGAAAGTATAATTAAAACACTTAAAAAGTGAGGCATATCTATTGAATACCTTGTAATAAAACCTTCTAAAAATCCAGCAACGATTGTGAAAGGTATTGTGCTTAAGAAGATTTTAAACGTATTTTTAAACCCAATTTTAAAGGAGTTAATTCTAGAAAATGTATTGGGAAATAGAATACTTGCTCCTAAGGCAAATCCAGCTGCAGCTTCAATAATCATAGCGAAAATCTCCATGGAACCATGAATCCAAATTCCTCTTACACTTTCCCAAAAAACACCTTCTCTATAAAAGAAATATTGGAAAGAACCTAACATTATACAGTTGTTGATTAAGATATAGAATGTTCCAAAACCTAAAAAAATGCCAAAGAAATAGGAGAGTGCACCTACTCTTAGGTTATTAAATGTTATACCAACAAAACTTCCCCAGTTGGTAGCTGATTTATATACAGCAACAGGATTTCCGTCTTTAATATTTTCTAAAGACATATTTACATAAGCATCGCCTAAAATTAAACGGACGAAAGTATCATCATTTCTTGCAGAAATAGTGCCGATGGCTGTTAAAAGCCCAAAAATTAAAAAAGCATACAAAACATATCTTCTATATTGATAAACTAATAGCGGAACTTCTGTTTTAAAAAAATAAATTAGTTTATTTGTATCTTCTCTTTTAGTTTTGTAAATCTTTTGATAGGTTTGCGAAGCTAAATGGTTAAGGTATACAACGGTCTTGCTTTTTGGATAGTAAGTTTGCGCGTACGACAAATCATTAACCAAATGTATGTACAAACTGGCTAAATCGTCAGGATTTTTTTTAAGTTTACCAAAAATAGCTTGTTCAAATTCAAGCCATTTTTCTTTATTTTGTTTTATGAATGCAACTTCTCTCATTAGAGGCTAAAATAAAAAATATGAATCAATTATCAATCACAACTACGCAAAATGTTAATATAAATTTTACAGCAGCTTCTGTTGGTTCGAGAATTTCTGGTCAACTGCTTGATATTATGGTTCTTATATCTTACTCGGTTGTGATGTATTATACTATAGATTTAACAGGGTTGAACAAAATATTTGCTAAAATGGACGGCTGGTCTTCAGGTGCAATTATGATTATACTGTTTTCTCCAGTTATCTTTTACACATTGGTTTTAGAAAGTCTGTGGGAAGGACAAACTATTGGAAAGAAAATAATGAAGATGAAAGTGATCAAAATTGATGGTTATCAAGCTGGTTTTGGCGATTATTTAATTAGGTGGTTGTTTAGATTAATCGAAGTATTGATAGGAAATGGTGTTATTGGTTTGTTAGCCATAATATTAAACAAACAAAATCAAAGAATGGGCGACATGGCAGCAGGAACAGCAGTGATTTCTTTGAAAAATGATATTAATATTAATCAAACTATTTTAGAAGATTTAAACGAGGATTATGTTCCAACTTATCCATTAGTTATAAAGCTTTCCGATAATGATGCTCGAATTATTAAAGAAACTTTTGAAGTTGCTGTTAAATCAAGAGATTATGGGACTTTAATAAAATTAAGAGAAAAAATTATTGGTGTAACTGGCATTAAAAATCAATCGGGTAACGATCAAGATTTTATAAGAACTTTACTAAAGGATTACAACTATTATACTCAGAACATGTAATTTATCTGGTAAGATATAGATAACCTACTAAAGGCTCATTATAATCTGGATCATTTAGAAAGACTACATAATAATATGTTCCAGCTGGAGCATATTTTTCGTCTATACCATTTTCGACATATCCGTCCCAATCTGGTTTTGATTGATTTCCTGTCCAAAGCCATTTTCCCCAACGGTTATAAATCTTAACTTCAAAATTTATAAAAACATCACGAAGACCTTCTATAAAAAAGCCATCATTAAAGCCATCAAAATTTCCTGAAACATAATTATAAACTGTTGGCGGACATTTTTTTGTAGTTAAAAAGAAAGAAGTAAACCCATAACAATTTCCATTTTCTAATCGAATATAAATTTCTTGAGGAGTCGAATTTGCCACAAAATTAGACGTATTAAAAATCGGGTTAGTTTGATTTAAAGCATCATCAATTGTTGTATAAAAATCGGCTATTTGATTAAAATCTGTTTTAACCAAATCTTCATAATGAGAAAAATTGAATGTTCCTTTTGTTAAACCTTCATTACAAGAAACCAAATCATCTAATTTATTGAAAGAAGGAGAACTGTTTTGAATTATAGCCTGTAAATCAACATTATTGTTTTCGTTAATTTCTGTCACAATTCCAACACCAGTCCCAATATCATCAACCACAAATTGTAAGTCAAAATTTGCAGGAATATCAAAAGGTAATAAAATACTAATTTGATCGCTCCAACTTCCATCAATAGGAATAGGCGTTAGAGTTTCTGTGTATTCAATAAATTCAACATTAGCATAAATTGAAATTGGAGTTCCAGCAGGTAGAATTTCGGTTGAGTTTAAATTATAAACCGTAAAATCAACTAATAAGATATTTGAATTACAAGCTTGATTAGTAATATCGATAGAAATAGTAGCATCAGGCAATTGACTATTTAATTTTGAAACAATAGCATTTATCATTACAAAATCTTGGTTAGAAGTCATTTGAATATCAGCCGAAGTATCTCCAATCGCAATGTTATTCTGAATACTATAAATATCCAAATCCATATTATAAAGAGCTGTACTATTTGTTATGGTATTTGTTCCATTAAATGCATTTGTTGGAGGATTTAAAGTGTTACTTAAAATATTTCCGTTAATCGAAAGCGTTTCGTTATTAGACAAACCTACATCACCTTCCCAAGCGAGAAATCCAATTTTTGCATCATTATTATCAATTACATTTAGTGAGTTTAGCGTAATGTTTAATTGATTTTGGACTTGCGAAACGGCTTGTAAACCATCATAAACATTCAATTGATTTAAAGGTAAATTCGGATTATAATAAACCACAACAATTGCCCAACCCGCAAAATTGGTACTGTTTTGAGAGTGTAAATTAATAAAACTAGTTACATCTAAGTCAGATAAGGTATAATTTCCATTTCCAGTAGATTGTATTTGAGATGTAATATCTGTAAAAGCACTAAAAAAATTAAACTGTGTTTGTAGAACATTACTAAAAGTCCTTTGAGCAGTTATATCAACACCATTTAACTTGACATTAAAATCACCTGTTCCGCAACCAGCCCAATATAAAAAAGCTTTTTCAACTACATCATTGGGTTGCAAAGTTAGCGTCGCAGAAGAAGTTGTGAAAATGGCTGGAGTTACTTGAAAAGTATTCTCTACAGGATTCATAGTGTTCCCTAAAAACGTAAAATCATATCTACCATTAAATTGTTGGTACAAAGAAACATTTTGCCCTTTCATATTTATAGTAAATAACAAAGATAAAATCAGTATTTTTGAAAAAAATAAAGAGTAGTTTTGTTTCAAGATTAATTAATTTTGATACTAATTTATTAAAAATTAAGTTATTCCGGTAAGGATTTGAATTAATTCATTAAAAATAGTTGTGAAAGAAATCACTATTAAACAATATACACCTGATTATTATCCACTTTGGAACGAATTTGTAGCTAAAGCCAAAAACGCTACTTTCTTGTTTCACAGAGACTTTATGGAATATCATCAAGGTAGATTTAAAGATTTTTCATTGCTTGTTTTTGAAGACGAAAAATTAATATCAATTCTTCCAGCTAATAGAGTAGGAGATGCTTTGTTTTCTCATCAAGGACTTACTTATGGTGGTTTTGTTTTTTTAGAATCTATTAAGTTAGGTCAAGCAATGTCAATTTTCAAATCTGTTTTGTTGTTTTTATGTAAAAATGATGTTTCAAAATTGCAATTAAAACAAATGCCTTCAATATATTTGGATTGCTTTACTTCTGAAATTGATTATGCTCTTTTTATAGTTAAAGCTAAAATGATAAGACGCGATAATTTATCCGTAATTGATACCAAAAAGCCTTATAAAATAGCTAAATCTAGAAAAGAAAATATTCGACGTGGAGCAAAAAATAATTTAGAAATTAAAGAAGAATTGAATTTTGAGTTATTTTGGAATGAAATATTAATTCCGAATTTGAACAAAAAACACCAAGCAAAACCTGTTCATACACTTGAAGAAATTACTTTGCTTCAAAAGCGTTTCCCAGAGAATATTCGACATTTTAATGTTTATGATGGTAAAAAAATTGTTGCTGGAACAACTGTTTTTTCATCAAAACATGTAGCTCATCCTCAATATGTTTCGGGTAACGATGATAAAAATGAATTGGGTAGCTTGGATTATTTATACCATCATTTGCTTACTGAAGTTTTTAAAGACAAACACTATTTTGATTTTGGACCTTCTAACGAAAATCAAGGAAAAAATATAAATGAAGGCTTGTTATTTTGGAAAGAAAGTTTTGGAACTAAAACAGTTGTTCAAGATTTTTATGAAGTTGAAACTGCAAATTACGGTTTGCTTGATACTGTTATGCTATGATAAAATTTTTAGATCTTCAAAAAATCAATGCTCAATATCAAGATGAATTTCAACAAAAATTGAAATTAGTTTTAGATAAAGGATGGTTTATTTTAGGAGATGAAGTCAAACAATTTGAAACTGATTTTGCCAAATTCACAAATACCAAACATTGTATAGGTGTTGGAAATGGGTTAGAGGCTTTAGTTTTGATTTTTAAAGCTTATATTCAATTAGGTTTGATGCAAAAAGGAGACGAAGTCATTGTTCCAGCAAATACCTATGTAGCTTCAATTTTAGCAGTACTTCAAGCGGATTTGGTTCCAGTTTTAGTTGAACCAAAGTTGGAAACATATAACATTAATCCAGATTTGATTTCAGAAAAAATCACTTCAAAAACAAAAGCAATTTTACCGGTTCATTTATATGGACAATTATGTGAAATGGATAAGATTAATGAAATTGCCAAACAACATAATTTATTAGTTGTAGAAGATGCAGCACAATCACACGGAGCAGTTTTAGAAGGCGAAATTCAGCATTTAGAAGTTAGAAATACTCAAGCTTATAGTTTTTATCCAGGAAAGAATTTAGGAGCTTTAGGAGATGCTGGTGCAATTACAACAAATGATGATGAATTAGCAAAAGTATTGTTTTCATTAAGGAATTATGGTTCAGAGAAGAAATATCAAAATGAATTTGTTGGTGTGAATAGTCGTTTAGACGAAATTCAAGCTGCTTTTTTGAATGTGAAATTACCTCATTTAAATGATGATAATAACAAGCGAAGAACTATTGCAAAACGCTATTTATCCGAAATTAAAAAT
>JBLHNH010000061.1:0-15205 GCA_047622645.1 Flavobacterium sp. | reverse complement strand
CTACTATTTTCTTGTACATGATAAGCATCGGCTAACATTGCTTCTTCATCATCGTTGCGTTCTGTTTTTAATACATCATTTAAAGCATAGCATTGACAAGAAGCACACATTGCCATTCCACCACAAACCCCTACAGTTCCTTCTTCGGCTAATTCATAAGAACGAATTAGTTCCATAACATTCATGTTCATGTCTGTTGGAGCAAGAACTTCGTGTTTTTCACCATTTCTATCGGTGATTTTAATAGTGATGTCGGTCATTAGTTTATCGCTTTTACAACTGCTTTTTCAGCTTCTTTTCTTGTACCATCGAAACCATCAACTCCTGAAACTGTAGTATATTTTAATACATAACGTTTTCCTGGATTGATTCTGTTATAAACACTTTGACACATTAAAGTAGCTTCGTGAAATCCACAAAGTATCAATTTTAATTTACCTGGATATATATTAACATCCCCAATAGCATAAATTCCTTCAATGTTAGTTTGATAATCTAAAGCGTTGTTTACTTTGATAGCATTTTTCTCAATTTCTAATCCCCAATTAGCAATTGCTCCTAATTTTGGAGTTAGACCGAAAAGTGGAATAAAATAATCGGTTTCAACATTCATTCTAGCTCCTTTGATCTCAATGTCAATAGATTCAATTCTTTCTGCTCCAGAAAAACCAACAACTTCGGCTGGAGTTATTAATTTTAATTTTCCTTCGTTTTTTAATTCTTGTACTTTTTCTACAGAATCTAAAGCACCACGAAATTCATTTCTTCTATGAACCAACGTTACAGATGAAGCAACATTAGTTAAAAAAACACTCCAGTCTAAAGCAGAATCTCCTCCACCGGCAATTACAACATTTTTGTTGCGGTATTTTTCTGGATCTTTAATGAAATAATCGATTCCTCTATCGTTTTGTTCGTAGAAATCAACATCTTTTAATAATGGTTTTCTAGGTTCAAAAGTTCCCAATCCACCTGCAATTGCAATTGCTTTTGCATGATGTTTTATACCTTTATTTGTTGTTACGATAAAAGTTCCATCTTCTAATTTATCAATAGTTTCAGCAGTTTCTCCAAGTGTAAATCCTGGTTGAAACTGTTTGATTTGTTCCATTAAATTAGTTACCAAATCGCCCGCTAAAACTTCTGGATAACCTGGAATATCAAATATTGGTTTTTTTGGATATAATTCTGCTAATTGGCCACCTGGTTGAGGCAAAGCATCAATAATATGGCATTTTAATTTTAGTAACCCTGCTTCAAAAACGGTAAAAAGTCCAGTTGGACCTGCACCGATTATTAGTATATCTGTTTCAATCATTTTTTTATCTTAAAGAGACGTTGCATTGCAACATTTGAACTGAAATGCAAAGTTGCAAAGATGTTTTGAGTTATTTTATGATTTTTATCACTTTGCGTTAAGGATTTCTTCACTTTACATTTATTTTATTTGGTGTTCAGAGAACTTCGTTTGGAGCATCTGTCTGAGCTCTTTTTTGTTTGTTAAAACAAAAAAAGCGAGTACAGAAAGCCTGACCCTTGTGGTAACGCCCAGATTATATAAAATAAATTATCCTATATTTTCTACCGTTTCAATTTGAGGAACCACTCTTTTGATTGTAGATTCAACTCCAGCTTTCATGGTGCTTTGATTGATATTACAACTGTTGCATGCTCCTTCTAAACGAACCTTAACGTGTTTGCCATCGATAATATCCATTAAAGTAATGTTTCCACCGTCGGAAATTAAGAATGGTCTAATCTCGTCTAAAGCTTTTTCAACACTAACTTTTAAATCTTCTGTGTTCATTTTATTTTCCTTTTACAGCAGAACAACCTGCCATTGTAGTGATTTTTATTGCTTCTGTTGGTGCTAAATTTTCGTTTCTTGCAATAGTTTCTTGCACTACATTTCTTGTGATTTCTTCGAAAATTCCTTCTAACACTGAACCCGTTTGCAAAGCTGCCGGACGACCATAATCTCCTGCTTCGCGGATGCTTTGTACCAAAGGAACTTCTCCTAACAGAGGAACATTTAAGTCTTCTGCTAGATTTTTAGCACCTTCTTTTCCGAAAATGTAATATTTATTATCTGGCAATTCTTCTGGTGTGAAATAAGCCATGTTTTCAATAATTCCTAAAACAGGAACTTTGATGGCGTCTGACAAGAACATTGAAACTCCTTTTTTAGCATCTGCTAAAGCAACAGCTTGTGGTGTACTTACAACTACTGCACCAGTGATTGGTAGCGATTGCATAATTGATAAATGAATATCTCCTGTTCCTGGTGGTAAATCGATTAGCATAAAGTCTAATTCTCCCCAATGTGCATCAAAAATCATTTGATTTAATGCTTTTGAAGCCATTGGTCCACGCCAAATAACAGCTTGGTCTGGTTTTGTAAAAAATCCGATAGAAAGTATTTCTACTCCATAACTTTTTACTGGTTCCATTTTTGATTTTCCGTCAACTTCGATTGAAGTTGGTTTTGCAGTTTCAACATCAAACATTATTGGCATTGACGGTCCGTAAATATCAGCATCTAAAACACCAACTTTGAAACCCATTTTTGATAATGTTACTGCTAAATTGGCTGTGATGGTTGATTTTCCGACACCACCTTTTCCTGAAGCAACAGCAATAATATTACTAATACCAGGAATTTGTTTTCCTTTAATTAAATTTGGGTTTTCTGGCTTTTCTGGAGCTTCAACCGTTATATTGACTTTTATTTTTGCTTTTTCGTATATTTTTTCGTGTATCACTTTCATGATATCTACTTCGGCTCTTTTTTTAATGTGTAACGCTGGAGTTCTTATTAATAAATCAACCACAACTTCATCTCCAAAAGTAATTACGTTTTGAACCGCACCACTTTCGACCATATTTTTTCCTTCGCCAGCTACTGTAATAGTTTCTAAGGCTTTAAGGATTTCTTTTCTATCTAACTTCATGTCTTGCTTAAAAGTTTATGAGTTTAAAAGTTAAAAGATTTTTCGCTTTTATTTAAACTTAATATGAATTGCAAATATAGTTAGAAGTTTACTAGTTTGAAAGCAACAAGGTTTAAAGTTTTCTTATAATTGAATTGGTAGAATTTATAATTGATTATACTTTATCAAATTCAATTTTATGGTTGTGAATTGATGTTGTAAATTATTTTTTAAAACATCAAATTCTGACTGTAACAATTGATTTTTTACTGTTGAAAACACGATTGCATCTATTTTTCCTGCTTCAAATTTTGACTGAGAAGTTTTGAATGTTTTTGCCGTTAATTCTTTAATTTCAAGCAACTTGGTTTCTAATACAGTGATTTGTTTTATTTTTTCTTCTTCAATTTGAATTTGTTGTTTCAGTTTTAAATCTTCTTGACTTAATGCTAGTTTTGATTTTTCATTCTCTAATTGTAAAGCTTTTGTGTTTTTTGAATTTCGAAATCCATTAAAAATCGGAATATTTAATTGAAATCCTACTTGCTGATTCTTGTTGTCCGAAAATTGACTATTAAAATTATTTACCTCAACATCTGTTTGGTTTAGTGGTTTATAATAAAATGTTGAGTAATTATAAAAAGCGCTTAATGTCGGCAAACTACTTCCTCTAGCTTGTTTGATTTTTTTTATACCTAATTCATAATAAATATTGGCTAATTTAACTTTTGGATTTACTATTTCAGTTGAAATTATACTTTCATTTTTCTTTAAGTATAGCATTAAAACATAATTTTTAGCATCAATAATGTTTAAATTCAATAATTGAAATAATTGTGTTTTTTGAATCTGATCTAATTGCTTTGTTTCGAGAATATTCTTTTCTTCAAGCGCTACGCTCAATTGCATGTCATACAAATCGCTTTTGGGTTTGCTTCCAATTGTTTCTTCTTTTTGAATTCTGTCTAAGTTTGATTTTGCATTAATCAATTGGTTTTCTTGAATCTTCAACAACTCTTGTGTGTATAAAGCTGTGAAATAGCTTTCTACAATTTGAAGTTTGTATTCGTTTTCCAAGACTTCTTTTTCAATTTTTGCTCTTTCAATATCTAACTTGGTGAATTGTGACGTTGCGATTGAATTGAAATCAATTAAGTTCATTCGAGCTCCTAAAAAGAAATTATCATATTGAATATTAGAACTGACTCTTCCATTTGTAGATGGGTCAATAGTTGAACCAAAATTATAACTTTGATTTGCATCAAAACCAACGGTTGGCATTAGCCTATTTGCAATAGAATTGTGGCTTTTTTGGGTTCTTTTTATCTCGATTTGTTTAATTTTTATTTCCAAACTGTTTTCCATTCCTAATGCTATGCATTGTTCTAATGACCAACTGATTTCTTGTGCATTTAAATTAAAAATGCATAAGAGCGTAAAAATTAATGTGGTTAACTTATTCATATTTCAGGTATTTTAAAACATTTACTCTTGTTGCTGCATAAGCTCTTGACAATACTACTACTAAAGTTAATGCCAATAAAACGATGAATCCAACAGCAAAAGGTACCCATGAAATTGTAATTCTGAACGCAAAATTTTCTAGCCAAAGTGTTAGCAAATAATATATTGGAAATAATGCAATTAGAAAACCAATAACACAAAACAGAATGTATTGTTTTGAAAGCTCTTTTAGTAAAACTGCTGTTTCTGCACCTAATGTTTTTCTTATGGCAATTTCTTTCATTCTTCTTTGAATTGAATAACTTGCTAGTGCAAAAAGTCCGAACAATGCAATTAATACCACTACAATATTAAGTAATGAAAATAGGTTTTTCATTTTTATGAATTTTTCAAAGGTTCTAGCATATCTTTTATCTACAAAATCATAACTAAAAGGATACTCTGTATCTACTTTTTTAACCCAGAACTTTTCGATATTACTAATTGTTTGCTCAATATTTTTAGGCTCTACTTTTACATAAATTGTATTAACATTTTGAAGCATCCAATCGATTGTCTTAAAATGGAAGAAAGCCATGGGTGGAATTTCAGCCTGTGGGCCATATAAATGAAAGTCTTTCACAACTCCAACAATCTTTAATTTATTTCCATTCCATTCGATCATTTTACCTATTGGATTTTTTTCATTCATCATTTTTAATGCTGTCTCATTAATCATCATAGTATTTATAGTGTCTGATGCGAATTTTTCATTAAAAAACCTTCCTTCAATAACATTTGTTTTCATCATTTCAAGCATTCCAAAATCTACCGCCATGTTTTGTCCTTGAATTGTAACATCATTATATTTAAAACTTGAAGACGAGGTTGCTCCATTTCCAAATTTAAAAGCTCCTGTTGAAACTTGTTTTACTCCATTAATCTTAGAAATCTCTTGTTTTACAGTGTTGTAGCGTGTGATTAATTTTTGTTTATAATTTTCTTCTTTATAATCATACGGGTTTCTGTATGAAATTTCTAAAACTTGTTCTCCTTGAAATCCTAAATCTTTATCCAACATAAACTGTACTTGTTCATAAACAATATAAGATCCTACTATGAAAAATGTAGCAATTGCAAATTGAAGAATCAACATTCCGTTTCTTAACCAAACACCACTTTTACTTCTTCCGAAATTCCCTTTTAAAACCTTTAATGTTTCGAAATTTGACACATAAATTGCAGGGAAAATTCCTGCTACAATTACTATTATAATGAAAATTAAAATAATTTGAACATAGAATTGACTTCCGTGAATAATTAACTCTTTCTCTAAAAAAGCATTATAATAGGGCAAAGACAATTCTACTATTACTAAAGAAATTACTCCTGCAAACAAAACCATTAGTACGGTTTCAAATACAAATTGTTGGATAATATTGCTTTTTGTTGCCCCAATTATTTTACGAACGCCGACTTCTTTTGCTCTTTTTATTGCATTTGCTGTCGCTAAATTAACATAGTTTACTATTGAAAGTATTAGGATTAAAAAGGACAATCCAACCAATATTATTAGCATTTGATAGTTTCCGTTTTCCTCTGGATAACCTTGTGTTTTCGAATGCAAACGGGCTGAAGCTAACGGTTCTAGAATATTATCAATTGATCCGTATAATTTTAGATATTCGTCCGTGGAAATACCTTCATCTTCTGCTTCTTTTAATACTTTATACTTGAAGAATAATTGATTTAACACTTCTTCAACTTTTGTTTTATTATCTGGATTTTTCAATTTCAATAACAGTCCGAAATTAAAATTTCCCCATTGATCACTATTTTCTTTTAATTGTTTATCTATTAAGTTTGTTACTGCTTCTGGAGCAATAGATGATTTTTTATTTATTCTATAAACTCCTCTAACGACTAAAGTTCTACCAGAATATTGCACTTCCTTTCCCATCGCTTCTTCTTCTCCAAATAGTCGTTGGGCCACTTCTTCTGAAAGCGCAATACTTGTGTTGTCTTGAATAGCTGTTTTTCTGCTACCTTTAATGAATTCAAAAGGAAAAAAATCAAAAAAATTATTTTGTGCATCAAATATTTTTTCGATTAATTCTTTTTTACCCTTGTAGGTTATTATCTCATCATAATACCAATTATTAAAATAACAATATGATTCTACCTCTGAAATTTCTCCTAAATATTTCCCTAACGGACTTGCCGTATATCCCCAAACTAAATCATTACCTAAATCACTAACAACTTGATGTATTTTGTCTTTTTCAGGATTCCAATCATTGTAACTGTGTTCATCATTCCAATAAAGAGTTGCGAAAATTAATCCTGCAATTCCAATACTTAAACCTAGGACATTTAAAAATGTAAAAAGCTTGTTGTTTTTTATATGATAGATGAAAAGGTTTGTCCAATTTTTTAACATAATTTATTTTTTTTAAATGAATTACTCGTATTTTAAATATTTCAGCACATCTGCTTTTGTTGCTACGTATGCTCTAGAAAGAACCACTATAAGCGTTAAAGCCAATAAAACAATGAATCCAATAACAAAAGGAATTAGAGAAATCTGAATTCTAAAAGCAAAATCTTCTAACCATTTATTCAATAAATAATACGTTGGAAATAAGGCAATCAAAAAGCCTACTACACAAAAAACGATGTATTGTTTAGAAAGTGTTTTAAGCAATGTTTTTGTATCAGCCCCAAGTGTTTTTCGAATAGCAATTTCTTTCATTCTTGTTTGGATGGAATAAGTTGCCAAAGCAAATAACCCAAACAAAGCGATAAGAATTACAATGATATTTAAGACTGAGAATAAGTTTTTTTGTTTTACGAAACTGCTGTAAGATCTTTTATATTCTTTATCTACAAAATCATACGAAAAAGGATATTCTGTATCTACTTTTTTGAGCCAAAACTTTTCAATAGCTGCTAATGTTTGCTCCATGTTTTCTGCATCAGCATCCACATAAATATTATTTAATGTTCCTACAAACCAAGGAATTGTTTTTAAATGAAAAAAGGACATTGGTGGAATAGCTTCACTGGGATTTCCAAGATTGAAATCTTTTACAATACCCACGATAACAACATCTTTTCCGTCCCAATCAATAGTTTTTCCTATTGGATTTGGTTCATTCAACATCTTTAATGCTGTTTCATTTATTAGTATTGTATTGATTGTGTCTTGAGCAAATTTTGGGTTGAAATACCTTCCTTTTACCATTTTAATTTGCATCATTTCTAACATTCCAAAATCTACTGGAATATTTTGTCCGCTAACACTAACATCTTTATAAGAATAGTCAATAGTTGTTGGAGCTCCATTACCAAATTCAAAAGCACCACCAGCCACTTGTTTGACACCTTTTATTTTTAGTAGTTCATTTTTAATGGTTGTATACCTATCAAATCGAAACTTATCATTAATTTCTTCTGCTTCACCATACACATTTCTGTATTTAATAGTTACAATCTGATTTGCCTTAAAGCCCAAATCTTTAGTATTCATGTAATTTATTTGTTGGTAAACGATATATGATCCCACAATGAAAAAGGCAGCAATTGCAAATTGTAAAACTAGCATTGCGTTACGCAACCAAATTCCAGATTTACTTCTGCTAAAATTACCCTTTAAAACTTTTAGCACTTCAAAATTTGAAACATACAAGGCTGGAAAAACTCCTGCAGTTATAATTAGAACCATAAAAATAATGCCTAATTGCGCTGCAATTTCTAGTGGCTTAATGCTTAATGTTTTATCTAAAAAATCATTATAATAAGGAAGTGATAATTCTACTAAAACCAAAGAACATAAAATTGAAAACACCACTATTATTAAAGTCTCAAAAATAAACTGTGCAATAATATTCGTTTTTGATGCTCCTAAAATTTTACGAACGCCTACTTCTTTTGCTCTTTTGACAGCCGTTGCGGTTGATAAGTTTACATAATTAAAAATAGATAAGAATAGTATAAGTAAACTCAAGCCCATCATAATAACTAGAAACTTATAATTTCCTTTTCCTTCTGCTAAACCACCCGTTTTTGTGTGTAGCCTTACTTCTGACAAAGCTTCTAATGACACCTTAGAAACTCCGAATTTTTCGATATACTCATCTGTAGAGATTCCTTGTTCTTTAGCCCAACGAACCACCATGTTATCATAATACAACTGATTTATTGTGGAAGCTATTTTATCTTTGGACTCTATGTTTTTGGCCTTAATTAATAGTGCAAATTGAAAATTACCCCAATGATTGATGTGCTTTTTGATTCGTGAATCCATAAAATTAATCACACATGAAGGCAAATAAGATGATTTTTTGTCAAGTTTATAAACTCCTCTTACGACTAATTTTTTACCTTGATAGCTTATTTCTTTATTCAAAGCTGGTTCATTACCAAATAACTGGGTTGCCATTTCTTGAGACAAGCAAATACTATTTTCATCTGGCAAAGCGTTTTTAGCAGCTCCTTCTACAAACTCAAATGGAAAAAACTCAAAGAAGTTTTTTTGTGCTGAAAGAATCTTGTTTGAAAGGATTTTTTTCTTTCCAAATCTAACGATATCATTATCATAATCTCCACTTATGTAACAATACGATGCTACATCTGAAGATTTACTTTTTAGATTAGAACCAACTGCTGCTGAACCTGAAGTCCAAAACATATTTTCATCTACTTGATTAACTAGTAAGAAAATATTATTTTTATTTGGATTCCAATCGTCAAAACTTTTTTCGTTATTCCAGTATAAAATGGCAAATATTAACCCTGCAATCCCAATACTCAATCCTAAAACATTTAGACTGGTAAAAAGCTTGTTTTTTTTAATATGAAATAAGAAAATATGTAACCAATTTTTTAACATAACTATTCGTTTTTTACTGAAACTAGTTCAATATCGATGATTTTGATGATTATTTTTTTGAAACAGAACCAGACGAGCTCTCTTCTTTTGAAACTTGTGAAGCACTTCCATAATATACTATTGAAGCACTTGATGAAGCTTTTGCGTCAATTGATTTTGTTACTTTTATAGAAACACCTGCAGAAGAACTGGCTTTAATTATAGCTGTCTCAACGGTGAAATCTTTTAAATCACAAGAAGATGAACTACTCGCTTTTACAAAAATTTCTGTTGCTTTACCCGATAAATTTACGTTGCTTGAACTGCTTGATTCGATTTCAACTGTATTTGCATTTAAATTTGATGAAAACTCTCCACTTGATGAAGTCTCAATAAATAAATTTGAGCAATTAAAATTTCCAGAAATACTTCCAGATGAACTAACTGTTATATTTAAATCTGTACTTGTATTTGTGTTTACAATTTTAATATCCGCAGAAGAACTTGCTTTAATTTCTTCTAAATTTGGGCCAGAAACTGTAATTTTCAACACTGTGAATTCAACTCCGTTTATAAAACTTATAGTTGATCCTTTTGATCTTTTTGCTTTCTTAACTTCTGATTTGTTTTTTTTGACATACTCTTTTGTATCGACATATAGTTTCAAAGTACCATTTTCAACTTCTGTTTTTATGCATTTTAAGTTTTCTATATCGTCTGTTTCTACTAGTATACTTTTAGTGTTTGAAATTGTATAAAAAACTTCAATAGCGTTTGATGCTTGTAATTTAGAAAAATTGCTAACTTCTCTGTTTTCTGACACTTGAGCCAAAGCAATTATGCTTACTAAGAAAAAAGTGATTGCTAAAATTATTTTTGTCATGACTAAAATTTTAAGTGGTTAAAATATCTATTTTTTTACTATTTAGTTTTTCAGAAAGCACCATTCCGTCTTTCATTAAAATAGTTTTTTGAGAAAAAGAAGCATCATAATCTGAATGCGTAACCATTAATATTGTTGCTCCGTGTGCATGCAAGTCTGTTAAAAGTTCCATTACTTCGTTTCCGTTTTTAGAATCTAAGTTTCCTGTTGGTTCATCAGCCAAAATAATTTTTGGGTTGTTAATCAAAGCTCTTGCAACAGCGACTCTTTGTTGTTGTCCTCCAGAAAGTTGTTGTGGATAATGTTTTAAACGGTGCGAAATCCCTAAACGTTCTGCGATACTTTCTACTTTTTGTTTTCTTTCTGAAGAAGAAACGTTATTGTAAATTAAAGGCAATTCGATATTGTCATAAACCGAAAGTTCATCAATAAGGTTGAAATTTTGGAATACAAAACCGATATTTTGCTTTCTTACCTTTGACTTTTCTTGTTCTTTTAAGCCCATCATTTCTTGATTAAGTAATTGATAACTTCCGCTTGTTGCACTATCTAAAAGACCTACAATATTTAAAAGTGTTGATTTTCCACTTCCACTTGGTCCCATAATAGTTACAAATTCTCCTTGATTGACTGTGATTGAAACCTCATTTAATGCTTTTGTTTCTACTTCTTCTGTTTGGAAGACTTTTGAAAGGTTGTTGATTTTTATCATGATTATTCGTTTTTGATTTAATTTGATTCAATATTTAAAACTGCTACTTCTTTATAATCTTTATAAGTTGATGTAATGATTTTTTCTCCTGGTTTTAAGCCTTCTAAAACTTCATAATACAAAGGGTTTTCTCTACCTAACTTTATATTTCTTCTTTCGGCTTTGTTTCCGTTTACTACAAAAATCCATTTTCCTGAAGTTTCTTGATAAAAACTGCCTTTTGATAGTAAAGTCGTTTTTGTTTTCTCAGATAAATTGATTCGAACTCCAAAAGATAGTCCTTGATTTAACTCTAAATTTTCATTCTTTATAAAATTCAATTCTACAATAAAACGTCCACTTTTGATCTCAGGAATCACTTTAGCAATTTGAACTTCTACTGTATTTCCATTAAAATCGACACTTCCTTTTTGTCCTTCAGAAACTCGGTTTAAATAAAACTCATCTACATCTGCTACTAATTTATAGCCTTGCATTACATCTATAGTTCCAATGCTATTTCCTTGTGTAAATGTTTTTCCTAAAATAGGTTCAAAGGAAGAAAGTCTCCCCGAAAGTGGTGCTGCAATTAAAAAATTGTTTTTGTTTTTTCTTAAAATTGATAAACTTTGATTCATGATTCCAATAGATTGGTTCATTTGTCCAATTTGGACTAAATTGGCTTGTTTTTCTTTAGTAACACTTTGTTTTATAATACTCATTCTTTCTTTTTGAAAGCGATAATTTTCTTGCGTTACTTTCCATTCGTTTTTGGCAATAATTTCTTGTTCAAACAATTTTTTATTTAAGGTGTATAAATTTTCAGCGTCTAAATAATCATGTTCAATAGCAATTAAATCTTTGGCTAAATTTAGTTCTTGATTTCTTAGATCTAATTTAGCTTTGTTTAAATTATTAATTTGTTCAATTATCGCCGTTTCTTGTTGCATATAATTCAATTCCGTATTTGGATTATACAAACGAACTAATGGTTGTCCTTTTGTAACCATGTCTCCATTTTCAGCAAAAATTTCTTGTACAGCTCCACCTTCAATAATATTTACTAACATGGAATTAAGTGGCGTTACTTTTGCCTGAAACAAAATAAAATCTTCAAAAAAATCATCTTCAACCGTTTTTATGGTAATTTCTGATTGTTTTACATTTAAACTTCGTTGTTTTGTTAAAGCAGTAAAAACAAAATATCCTAAAACTAAAATAATTGGGATAATGAGCAATAGCTGTTTTTTTTTGTTATTTTTACGATTGATGACAGTGTCCATATTGATAATTTTATAAGATATATAGCAATTTTGTGCCACAAATTTAAAATGCACAACTATCTAAATTACATCTACTTATATTTTACTTATTATTCTTAGTGTTCGTTTTTGAACACCTTATGTACGAAACCGAACACCATGAAAAAAACACAAGCTTCTATTTTAGTAATTGATGACCAAGAAGATATTCTTTTTAGTGCAAAAATGTTATTAAAAAAGCACTTTGAAACGATTTATACCATAAGTAACCCTAAAAATGTTATCCAGCTTTTGGCTGAAAACGATGTTGATTTGGTTCTTTTAGACATGAATTATCGCATTGGTTTTGAAGATGGAAAAGAAGGTCTATATTTATTAAAAGAAATTAAGAAATTAGCTCCAACTACTGTTGTAATCTTAATGACTGCTTTTGGAAAAGTAGAAACTGCTGTTGAAGGTTTAAAATCTGGTGCGCTTGATTATGTTTTAAAACCTTGGGACAACGAAAAAATGCTTGAAACTATTAAAAAAGGAATTAAAGAAAGAAGAAAGGTTGTTTCCAAAGTGCTAAAAAACGAAAATGACACTTCTTATTTTATTGGAGAATCCAAAACGATTACAAAAGCTTATTCACTAGCTGAAAAAGTAGCTAAAACCGATGCTAATGTACTTGTTTTGGGAGAAAATGGAACAGGGAAATTCGTAATGGCTCATTATATTCATCAACATTCGGATCGAAAAAATGAAGTTTTTGTCCCTGTTGATTTGGGTTCGTTAAACGAGAATATTTTTGAAAGCGAACTCTTTGGTTATGCTAAAGGTGCTTTCACTGATGCTAAAAACGATACTATCGGAAAATTTGAAGCTGCTCAAAACGGAACTCTATTTTTAGATGAAATTGGTAATGTTCCCATTCATTTACAATCAAAATTATTACAAGTTATTCAGACTAAAATAGTAACCCGTTTAGGAGAAACGAAGCAAAGGCCTTTAAACGTAAGAATTATTGCAGCCACAAACTTAAATCTTAAGGAAGAAATTCAGCAAAAAAACTTTAGAGAAGACTTGTATTATCGCATCAATACAATGGAAATTATGTTGCCTGCTTTGCGGGATCGAAAAGAAGATAAAGTTCCATTAGCTCAATTCTTATTAGATAAGTTGACGACAAAATATGAACGAAACACAATTTTTTTCAATGAAAAAGCTTTGGAACAAATAGAAAAACACGCTTGGAATGGAAATATTAGAGAAATGGAAAACCGAATTGAACGAGCTGTTATATTATGTGAAAACAACACCATTACCGCAGCTGATTTGGATTTGGAAATTGCCACTACTTTTGATGAAAACAGTGATGACATTCAACTTTCTGATATTGAAAAATTAGCCATTGAAAAAGTATTGGTAAAAAACGAATACAATATTAGTAAATCTGCTGAAGAATTAGGTTTATCAAGAGCTTCATTATATAGAAGAATGGAAAAATATGGTATAGAAAATAATTAATACAATGAAGACCTTTAAAATTTACAACCAACTTTTTATCAGGATTTTAATTCTTTTAACAGCATTTGGCATAACATTTTATATTTATCAAAAAGGATTAGTTTACACTGCTGTTTTCTGTGTTTTTATCTTGTTTTTGGCTATTATTGAAATGTATTTATTCATAAAAAGTGCTTTCCTTTTATATGATAGAACTATTGCTTCCATTTTAGAAAATGATTTTTCATCTGATTTTTCTAAGCATAAATCTTTTGACAATTATAAACGCTTATTTAAGTTGTATGCTGTTATGAAAAGCAAGCAAAATGAACAAATTTCAAAAGACATCATATATCAATCCATATTAAATAATATTGAAACGGGAATTTTAATTCTTCAAAAACAAGATGAGAATTGGACTGTTTTTTTAATGAATGATTATTTTTCGAGTCATTTTAATGTACCCAAAGTATCTAAATGGAAATATCTTAAAAATCAATTTCATGCTTTATGTGATTTGATAGAAGCGCAAAATTTTGAAGAAATAAAAACAACCCTTCAAATTAGAGTTAACGGAGAAGATTCTCAGACTTTTGTAATGCAAACTTCAAAAAGCAAGACTTTTAATCAAGAATATTATGTGGTTTTATTAGATTCGATTCAGAAAGTAATTGAGAAAAAAGAGAAAGAAGCTTGGATTAATTTAATGAAAGTTATTTCTCATGAATTACTAAATTCATTGACTCCAATTCGTTCCTTATCACAAAATTTGCATGAATTGGTACAACAAGAAACGCTTTCGACAGAAGATTTAGATGACATGAAACAAAGCGTCGTTACTATGTTGAATCGTAGTGATCATTTGCAGCAATTTGTTGAAAGCTATAGAAAGTTAGCCATGCTTCCAACGCCACAAAAAGAAAAAGTTGAAATTAGTGAACTGATTCAGCAATGTATTGAATTAATGAATCCTTTGTTTAAGCAAAATAACATTGAATTTATAAACGAAATCAATCAGAAACGTTGGCTTTCTATAGATACTTATCAAATGGAACAAGTGTTTATTAATTTATTTACTAATAGTATTTTTGCCTTAGAAAATCATGATAAGAAACAGATAACTGTTTCGGCAGAAGCTAAAGAAAAAAGATTTTTTATAAAAATAACCGATTCTGGAAATGGAATTGATGCTGAAATTGAATATAAAATATTCTTACCTTTTTTTACTACTAGAAAAGAAGGTGCCGGAATTGGTTTAACCTTGTCTAAAAATATTTTAGAAGCTCATGGTGGTTATTTAGCTTATCAGAATAATGACAATCATACTACATTTATGATTTGTCTGGTAGAATGATTTTTATAATAATTACTAAATTTTTGAAAAATTTGAAAATAATTACAATTCATTCTTCAATAAACTGTACTCCTTTTTTATTTTAAACCATTCATCATCTAAATTTGGGTCAAAAATAGTATAGAATTTAAAATTCAAAAAATCATCATTAAATTGAGATTGATTAATAAAACCTTCAATTTCATTTGAATAGTAATAATGGTTATTTAATCTAATTTTGACTCTTATTTTAGTTTTAAAATTTCCATGATATTTTATTATAGAAGTTGCTAAATATTTTTTAG